>DASPJX010000054.1:0-4134 GCA_035628395.1 Burkholderiaceae bacterium
GCCGGCGCCCGCGACCAACGGGCACCACGCGCCGGTCGGCGCCGACGCGCTGCGGCTCGAGCCCGAGGCGATGCCCGGCTTCGAGGTGCAGACCGGCCAGCCGGTCGGACAGCCGCAGCCCGGGTTCTCGGCGCTGCAGCCATCGGTGTCGCCGGCGGCCGAGCGCTCGCGCCTCAACCCCGACCTCACGTTCCAGACCTTCGTCACCGGCAAGGCCAACGACCTCGCGCGCGCCGCGGCGCTGCAGGTCGCCGACCGTCCCGGCGGCGCGTACAACCCGCTGTTCCTCTACGGCGGCGTGGGCCTGGGCAAGACGCACCTGATCCACGCGGTCGGCAACGGCATCCTCGCGCGCGCGCCCGGCGCGAACGTGCGCTACATCACCGCCAACCAGTTCTTCCAGGACATGGTCGCGTCGATCCGCCGCCAGTCCGTCGACGACTTCAAGCGCTACTACCATTCGCTCGACCTGCTGCTGATCGACGACATCCAGTTCTTCGCCGGCAAGGAGCGCTCCCAGGAGGAGTTCTTCTACGCGTTCGAGAACCTGATCGCCGAGCGCAAGCAGATCATCATCACCTCGGATACTTATCCGAAGGAGATGTCCGGCATCGACGACCGGCTGATCTCGCGCTTCAACTCCGGGCTGATCGTCGCGATCGAGCCGCCCGAGCTCGAGATGCGGGTCGCGATCCTGATGCGCAAGGCCGAGTTCGCCGGCCACCGGCTCGACGAGGACGTCGCGTTCTTCGTCGCCAAGCACATCCGGCAGAACGTGCGCGAGCTCGAGGGCGCGCTGCGCCGGATCCTCGCGTACGCGCAGTTCCGCAACCAGGCGATCTCGCTCGAGGTGGTCAAGGAGGCGCTGAAGGACCTGCTGTCGTTCAACCGCGGGCAGATCTCGGTCGAGTTCATCCAGAAGACGGTCGCCGACTTCTACAAGATGAAGGTCGCCGACATGTACAGCAAGCGGCGGCCGGCCAACATCGCGCTGCCCCGCCAGATCGCGATGTACCTCGCCAAGGAGCTCACGCAGAAGAGCCTGCCCGAGATCGGCGAGCTCTTCGGCGGACGCGACCACACGACGGTGCTGCACGCGGTCCGCAAGATCGCCGAGCTGCGCCAGCACCGGCCCGAGCTCAACCACCAGATCCACGTGCTCGAGCAGACGCTGCGGGAGTACCTCTGACGTGAGCGGCCTGTGGACAACTCGTGGACGACCCGGTGGACGACCGGTGGAGCCGAGTGGGCAACCCGGGTTTTCGCTCCGGGGGCCGGAAGTCGTCCCCACGAGTCCCGCGGATCCGGCTCGGCCGTGCACAGGGTTCGCGAATCCCGCGCGGCCAGGCCCCGTGCGGCGCTCCGGGGTTGTCCACATATCCACCGACCACAACAACTAACCAACAACAAAAGACCAGAAGGAATGACGATGTTGATGATCAGGGCGACTCGCGATGCGATCCTGCGGCCGCTGCAGACCGTGGCGGGCATCGTCGAGCGCCGGCACACGCTCCCGATCCTCGCCAACGTGCTCGTCCGCAAGCAGGGCGAGCAGGTGTCCTTCCTCGCGACCGACATCGAGATCCAGATCAGCACCGCCGCCTCGCTGGGCGCCGGCGCCGAGGACGCGGCGATCACCGTCAACGCCCGCAAGCTGATCGACATCCTGCGCTCGCTGCCCGACGCCGAGGTCGGCATCAGCCTCGCCTCGAAGAAGCTGACGATCGCCTCGGGCAAGAGCCGCTTCGCGCTGCAGACGCTCGGCCCGGAGGAGTTCCCGACGGTCGCGCCCACCGGCTCGCCGACGGCCTCGCTGTCGATGCCGCAGAAGCAGCTGCGCCACCTGTTCGCGATGGTCCACTTCGCGATGGCGCAGCAGGACATCCGCTACTACCTGAACGGCCTGCTGCTGGTCGTCGACGGCGGCGACGTCCGGGTGGTGGCCACCGACGGCCACCGGCTCGCGTACTGCGCCTCGGGCATCGACGCCTCGCTGCCTCGCCAGGACGTGATCATTCCGCGCAAGACCGTGATCGAGCTGCAGCGCCTGCTCGCCGACACCGACGAGCCGGTGCGGATCGACGTCGCGGCCAACCAGATCCGCTTCCGCTTCGGCGAGGTCGACCTGCTGTCCAAGCTGGTCGAGGGCAAGTTCCCCGACTACCAGCGCGTGATCCCGCAGGGCTACCGCAAGGAGATCGTGCTCGACCGCGAGGTCTGGGCGGGCGCGCTGCAGCGCGCCTCGATCCTCACGTCGGAGAAGTTCAAGGGCGTGCGCTTCACCCTCGTGCCCGGCTCGCTGAAGATCCAGACGACCAACGCCGAGCAGGAGGAGGCGATCGAGGAGCTCGACGTCGACTACGACGGCGACGCGCTCGACATCGGCTTCAACGTCGGCTACCTGCTCGACGTGCTGGGCAACCTGAAGACCGAGTCCGTGCGCGCCGAGTTCGGCGACGCCAACTCCAGCGCCCTGATCTCCGTGCCCGGCGACGACGGCTTCAAGTACGTCGTCATGCCGATGCGAATCTGATCTCCAGAAGAAAGGCTCCTCCCGGAATGGCTGCTGTCCAACCCCTTCCTCCCGAATCGCTCGGGGCCGAGGTCGTGCCGACCCCGCCCGCCAACGACTACGGGGCGTCGTCCATCCAGATCCTCGAGGGGCTCGAGGCGGTGCGCAAGCGCCCCGGCATGTACATCGGCGACACGTCCGACGGCACCGGCCTGCACCACCTGGTGTTCGAGGTCGTCGACAACTCGATCGACGAGGCGCTCGCCGGCTACTGCGACGACATCGTCGTCACCATCCACACCGACAACAGCATCTCGGTGGTCGACAACGGCCGGGGCATCCCGACCGGCGTCAAGATGGACGACAAGCACGAGCCGAAGCGCTCGGCCGCCGAGATCGCGCTGACCGAGCTGCACGCCGGCGGCAAGTTCAACCAGAACAGCTACAAGGTGTCCGGCGGCCTGCACGGCGTGGGCGTCTCGTGCGTGAACGCGCTGTCGAAGTGGCTGCGCCTCACCGTCAAGCGCGACGGCCGGGTGCACCAGATCGAGTTCGAGCGCGGCGTGCCGCAGAACCGGGCGATCGACGTCGTCGACGGCGTCGAGGTCTCGCCGATGCACGTGACCGGCACGACCGACAAGCGCGGCACCGAGGTCCACTTCCTGCCGGACGTGGACATCTTCACCGACATCACCTTCCACTACGAGATCCTCAGCAAGCGGCTGCGCGAACTCTCGTTCCTGAACAACGGCGTGCGGATCAAGCTCGTCGACCAGCGCCAGGGCAAGGAGGAGGAGTTCGCGTTCGCCGGCGGCGTGGGCGGCTTCGTCGAGTACATCAACACGTCCAAGACCGTGATCCACCCGTCGATCTTCTACGCGACGGGCGAGCGCGAGGTCGACGTCGGCTCGGAGCGGAAGCGCGTCTTCGTCGAGGTCGCGATGCAGTGGAACGACTCGTACAACGAGCAGGTCCTCTGCTACACGAACAACATCCCGCAGAAGGACGGCGGCACGCACCTGACCGGGCTGCGCGCGGCGATGACGCGGGTCATCAACAAGTACATCGAGGTCAACGAGCTCGCGAAGAAGGCGAAGGTCGAGACCGCCGGCGACGACATGCGCGAGGGCCTGACCTGCGTGCTGTCGGTCAAGATGGCCGATCCGAAGTTCTCCAGCCAGACCAAGGAGAAGCTGGTCTCCTCCGAGGCGCGTCCGGCCGTCGAGGAGATCGTCGCGCAGGTCCTCGAGGAGTTCCTGCAGGAGAAGCCGAACGACGCCAAGCAGATCTGCGGCAAGATCGTCGACGCGGCGCGGGCGCGCGAGGCCGCGCGCAAGGCGCGCGAGATGACGAGGAAGAGCGTGCTCGGCTCGGCGAGCCTGCCCGGCAAGCTCGCCGACTGCCAGGAGAAGGATCCGGCCAAGAGCGAGCTCTTCATCGTCGAGGGCGACTCGGCGGGCGGCTCCGCCAAGCAGGGCCGGGACCGCAAGTACCAGGCGATCCTGCCGCTGCGCGGCAAGGTGCTGAACGTCGAGCGCGCGCGCTTCGACAAGATGATCAGCTCCGAGCAGGTGGCGACGCTCATCACCGCGCTCGGCACCGGCATCGGCGCGGCGCCGGTG
>DASPJX010000055.1:0-9265 GCA_035628395.1 Burkholderiaceae bacterium
CGAGCTCGGCCGCGCTCGGCTCGACGTCGACGCAGGCGGCGCGCGCGCTCACTGCGACTGCTGCCCGCGGTGCGCCCAGGCGGTCGTGTGGCGCTCGATCCAGGCGAAGAGCTCGTACATCGCCATCGCCATCACGCCGATCACGACCAGCCCGGCGAAGGCGAGCGGCATCCGCGACTGCGAGCCGGCCGACAGCAGCAGCTGGCCGATGCCCTCGTTCGAGGCGCTCATCTCCGAGACGGTGGTGCCGACGAAGGCGAGCGTGATCGCGACCTTCAGCGACGCGAAGAAGTAGGGCATCGAGCGCGGCAGGCCCACCTTGAGCAGCACGTCGAGGCGTCGGGCGCCCAGCACGCGCAGCACGTCCTCGAGCTCGGGCTCGAGCGTGGCGAGCCCGGTCGCGACGTTGACCATGATCGGGAAGAACGAGATCAGGAACGCGGTGAGGATCGCCGGGCCGGCGCCGATGCCGAACCACACGACGAGGATCGGCACCAGCGCGGCCTTGGGCACCGAGTTGAACGCGGTGAGCAGCGGATAGGCGGCCGAGTACGCGAGCCGCGACGAGCCGATCACGAAGCCGAGCACGAGGCCCACGACGATCGAGATCGCGAAGCCGATCATCGTCGTCCAGTAGGTGCGCCACGCGTTCATCATGATCGGGCCGGCGTACTGCACGAGCGCCTCCGCGATCGCCGAGGGCATCGGCAGCACGTACTCGCTGACGCCGAACGCGCGGCAGACGATCTCCCAGAGGGCGACCAGGGCGACGAGCAGCAGCAGCGGGGCGGTGCGCTCGGAGGCGGACGGCGAGGCCATGGCGGCGCTCCTCAGGACTTGCGGATCGAGCCGATCCGCTCGCGCAGCTCGTGCACCAGCGAGGTGAACGGCTCGGTGTAGGTGATGTCGAGGTCGCGCGGACGCGGCAGGTCGACGTCGCGCCGGGCGAGGATGCGGCCCGGGCGCTTGCTCATCACGTAGACGGTGTCGGCGAGGTAGACCGCCTCGCGCAGGTCGTGGGTGACGAGGATCACGTTGAAGCGCTGCGCGCTCCACAGGTCGCGCAGCACGTTCCACAGCTCCTCGCGGGTGAACGCGTCGAGCGCGCCGAACGGCTCGTCGAGCAGAAGCATCCGCGGCTCGTGGATCAGCGCCCGGCAGATCGAGGCGCGCTGCTGCATGCCGCCCGACAGCTGCCACGGGTACTGGTCCTCGTAGCCCTGCAGCCCGACGGTGGCGAGCAGGCGGCGCGCGCGCTCGGCGTACTCCGCGCGCCGGGCGCGGAACGACGAGCGGTACGGCTCGACGATCTCGAGCGGCAGCAGCACGTTCTCGAGCGTCGTGCGCCAGGGCAACAGCGTGGGCGCCTGGAACGCCATGCCGACGATCTTCAGCGGCCCGGTGACCGGCTGCCCGGCGATCGACACCTGCCCCTGCGTGGGCATCTTCAGCCCGGTGGCGAGCTTCATGAACGTCGACTTGCCGCAGCCCGACGGCCCGACGATCGCGATGAACTCGCCGTCCCGCGTCTGCAGGTCGATGTCCTCGACCGCGAACTCCCGGCGCGCCGCGGCCTCGGCCGAGTAGGCGAGCCAGACCTTGCGGAAGTCGACGAACGCGGCGGACGGGGCGGACGGTGCGGACATGGGCGGGGAGGGAGGCGGCGACGCCGGCGACGGGCGGGGCCCGGGCCGGCGTCCGGAGGCTCGGGCGGGCGCCGCCGTGCGGGCCCGCGCCGGGGGTCAGCGGCCGAAGATGTCGCGCTGCTCCTTCGGCGGCAGCAGGCCCGAGACGAAGATCCGGTCGGGCTGGATCCGCTCGCGCAGCCCGAACACGTCGTTGACCTGCGAGGCCATCAGCGCGAGCCGCGGCGGCGAGACCTCGCCGAACCCCTCGGTGCGCGCGTCGGGCGTGACGACGCTGTTGGCGAGCGCGAGCTTCAGGCGCCGCGTCTCGAGCGCGACGTCGATCAGCGGGTCGCGCTCGCGCACCGACGCGATGCCCTCGTCGGGCTTCGCGATCACGTCGCGCACCCCCTTGGTGAAGGCCCGCAGGAACGCCCGCACCGCTTCGGGGTTCTTCTTCAGGAAGTCCTCGGTGGTGATGATCACGTTGCCGTAGAGCTTCACGCCGAACTGCGGGTAGGGCAGCACGACGACGTCCTCGTCCTTGACCCCGCGCGCGTTCAGGTTCAGCAGCGACGTGAAGTAGAAGCCGGTGATCGCGTCGACGTCGCCGCGCACGAGCATCGTCTCGCGCAGCGGCGGATCCATCGAGGTCCACTGGACCTTGCCGGCGTCGATGCCGTTGGCCTTCGCGAAGATCGGGAACGC
Organism: Burkholderiaceae bacterium; assembly: GCA_035628395.1. Taxonomy (GTDB): domain Bacteria; phylum Pseudomonadota; class Gammaproteobacteria; order Burkholderiales; family Burkholderiaceae_E; genus UBA4615. The sequence goes on from DASPJX010000055.1 coordinate 2,334, forward strand.
CTTGCGGCCGGCGTCGAACACCGGCGCGCCGAGCTTCCTGCCCGCCAGGTCGGCCGGCGTCCGGATGCCCGACTTCTTCAGCGCGAGCACCGCGGCCGGCGTGTTGTTGTAGACCATCATCACCGCGACCGGCTTGATCGGCGCGGTCGGGTTGTTGCCCCAGAACTCCATCAGCGCCGCGAGGTCGGCGAAGCCCATGTCGTAGCTGCCGCTCGCCACGCGCGTGATCGTGCCGCCCGACCCGTTGCCGGCGTCGATGACGACGTCGAGCTTCTCGGCCTTGAAGTAGCCCTTCTTCGCGGGCAGCGTGAACAGCGCGGCGGGGCCCTCGAAGCGCCAGTCGAGCTGGAAGCGGACGCGGGTCTCCTGCGCGGCCGCCGGGGCGGCCTGCAGGCCGATCGCGGCGACGGCGGCGGCGGCCAGCGTCCTCAGGGTGGTGCGGCGTGCGGACATCGGGTCGTCTCTCCTGGGAGCGTCGGGGACGGCTCGGACGACCGGAGGGCCGTCGAGCCGGGGGCATCGGGTTGCAAGAGCCGTGCCGGACAAGTTTAGCCGCGGTCCCGCTCCCGGGGGGCGCGTCGCCGTGCGGACGCGCGGCGCGGCGGCCCCCGTCAGCGCGGGGCGCCGGCGCGGAACCATGCGTCGATCGACGCGCGCTCGGCGTCGGTGATCCCGGTCACGTTGCCGATCGGCATCGCCTTCGTGACGACGGTCTGCTGGTGGATCGCCTGCGCCTGGCGCGCGATCGCATCGGGCGAGTCGAGCAGCACGTTCTTCGGCGGCGACGCGATGCCGGGGAAGGTGGGTCGCGCCGCGTGGCAGCCGGCGCAGCGCTCCTCGACGACCGAGCGCACCGTCGCGAAGCCGGCCGCGGGCGCGCCGGGGCCGGCCTGCGGCGCCGGGCCCGGGCGCGGCGCGGCCAGCACGAAGACCCCCGCCAGCGAGGCGACGCCGACCCAGGCGAGCACCGGCCTCGCCCGCCCCCGGTGGCGCAGCACGAGGAACAGGCGGATCAGCGCGCCCGCGAGCGCGACGCCGACCAGCGCGAGCCAGTTGAGCCGGTGGTGGGTCAGCGTCGCGTAGTGGTTGCTGATCATCGTGAACAGCACCGGCAGCGTGAAGTAGGTGTTGTGCACGCTGCGCTGCTTGCCGCGGATGCCGTGGATCGGGTCCGGGGCGCGACCCTCGGCCTTCGCGCGCACCAGGTCCTTCTGGCCCGGGATGATCACGAAGAAGACGTTGGCGGCCATGATCGTGCCGAGCATCGCGCCGAAGTGGATGAACGCGCCGCGGCCCGAGAACAGCTGGCACAGCCCCCACGCGGCGAACGCGCACAGCGCGAACAGCAGGCCGGCGAGCACGGGCTCGTTCGAGCCGAGCCGCGAGCGGCACAGCGCGTCGTAGACGAGCCAGCCGGCGGCGAGGACCGCCGCGCCGATCGCGACCGCGGCGCCCGGCGACAGGTCCGCCACCTGCGGATCGACGAGGTGGGTGCGGGCGCCGATCCAGTAGACGAGCACCAGCAGGAACACGCCCGACAGCCAGGTGCTGTAGGCCTCCCACTTGAACCAGTGCAGCGGCTCGGGCAGCTCGGGCGGGGCGACCGAGAACTTCTGCGCCCGGTAGAAGCCGCCGCCGTGCACCGCCCAGACCTCGCCGCCGATGCCGAGGCGCTCGGCCTCCTCCGGGTAGCGCGGCGCGCGCAGGTGCGCGTCGAGCCACACGAAGTAGAACGACGCGCCGATCCAGGCGACGCCGGCGATCAGGTGGAACCAGCGGCCCAGCAGGTTGAGCCACTCGAGCGCGTACGCCTCCATCTCAGCTGCCGCGGTAGGTCGACCACGACCACGGCGAGACCAGCAGCGGCACGTGGTAGTGGCCGCCGGCCTCGGCGATGCCGAAGTCGATCGTCACGACGTCGACGAACGGCGGGTCGGGCATCGCGACGCCGGTGCGCCGGAAATGGTCGCCCGCGGCGAACACCAGCCGGTAGCGGCCCGGTCGGACCGCGTCGCCCTGCAGCAGCGGCGCGTCGGTGCGGCCGTCGGCGTTGGTCGTCGTGGTGCGCAGGGACGTCCAGCGGTCGCCGTCGGCGACCAGCAGCTCGACGGCGACGCCCGCCGCGGGCGCGCCGCGGGCGGTGTCGAGCACGTGGGTGGAGAGCTTGCCCATGGGGAGGAGTGTCGTCGCGAGGCGGGGCACGGTGGAGCCTCGATGATGCCACGCGACCGTCGCGCCGCCGCCCGGCGCGCGGCCCGGACGGCGGCGGCGCGCGGCGGCGTCCGGGCGCCGAGGCGCCGGGGACGGACGCGCCGGTCGGACGCGCCCGTCGGGCGCCGTCGCGGCCCGCGCGGGTCCTCCGCCGCGGCGGCCGACGCGCCGCAGCGGGGCGCTCGGTCGCGGCCCCGATACTGTACGATCATCCAGTATCCGAGGCGAGCGAATGGACGTCCTGAAGAAGCTATCGATCCTGGCCGACGCGGCCAAGTACGACGCGTCGTGCGCGTCCTCCGGCGGCACCGCGCGCACGTCGGCCGACGGCCGCGGCATCGGCTCGTCCGACGGCAACGGCATCTGCCACAGCTTCGCCCCCGACGGCCGCTGCATCTCGCTGCTGAAGATCCTGCTGACCAACTGGTGCACGTACGACTGCGCGTACTGCGTGAACCGGGAGTCGAGCAACGTGCCGCGCGCGCGCTTCACCGTCGACGAGGTGGTGGCGCTGACGCTGGACTTCTACCGCCGCAACCTGATCGAGGGGCTGTTCCTCTCGAGCGGCATCGTGCGCTCGCCCGACCACACGATGGAGCAGCTGGTCGAGGTCGCGCGGCGGCTGCGCGAGGACCACGACTTCCGCGGCTACATCCACCTGAAGACGATCCCCGACGCGTCGCACGAGCTGATCGAGCGCGCCGGGCGCTGGGCGGACCGGCTCAGCATCAACGTCGAGCTGCCCACCGTCGCGTCGCTCGGCGAGCTCGCGCCCGAGAAGGACGCCGGCGCGATCCGGCGCACGATGGCGCGCATCCGCATCCGCCTCGACGACGCGCGCGAGGCCGCGTCGGCGCCCGCGCCGCGCTCGGCGCCCGGCGCCGCGCCCCGGCCGGCGTCGGCGCCGCGCTTCGCGCCGGCCGGCCAGAGCACCCAGATGATCGTCGGCGCCGACGCCTCCGACGACCGCACGATCCTCGCGGCCAGCGCGGCGCTGTACGGCTCGTACGGCCTCAAGCGCGTGTACTACTCGGCCTTCAGCCCGATCCCCGACGCGTCGCCCGCGCTGCCGTCGCGCGCGGCGCCGCTGCTGCGCGAGCACCGGCTGTACCAGGCCGACTGGCTGATCCGGTACTACGGCTTCGCGCACGACGAGCTCGCGACCGACGCGGGGATGCTGTCGCTCGACGTCGACCCGAAGCTCGCCTGGGCGCTCGCGCACCCCGAGCGCTTCCCGGTCGACCTGAACGCCGCGCCGCGCGAGCTGCTGCTGCGCGTGCCGGGGCTCGGCGTGAAGTCGGTCGACCGGCTGCTCGCCGCCCGCCGCGTGCGCAGGCTGCGCGTCGACGACCTCGGCCGGCTGGGCGCGCCGCTCGCGCGGGTGCGGCCCTTCGTCGTCGTCGACGGGCACGCCCCGCAGGGCGTGCCGCCGCCGGTGCCGCGCGCCCGGCCGGCCCGCACCGCGCAGCTGTCGCTGTTCGAGCCGGCCTGAGGGGCTGCGGTGAGCGGTCCCGTCGTCGTCGCCCCGCCCGCCGCGGGGTCCGGGCCCGCGGCCCGGGCCGGGTCGTCGCCGGTCGCCGTCGCCGCGGTTCCGGCGGCCGGTCGCGAGCCTCCGGGCGGGCCGTGCACCGTCGTGCTGTCGGGCCCGACCGATCGCGCCGGCTTCGGCCGCGCGGTGCGCTGGGCGCTCGCGCGCGAGCTGCCGCCCGACGCGATCGCGTGGCGCGACGCACCCGGCGCCGGGCTGTTCGACGGCGACGAGGTCGCCGCGGCCGACCTGCCCGACGCGCCCGCGCTGCGGCTGCCCGCGCCGCTCGTCGAGCTCGTCGGGGCCGTCGTGCCGCACGACGACCCGTCGCGCTTCGACCGGCTGTACCGGCTCGTGCGGCGCACGGCCGCCGACCGCCGCGCCTGGTCGGACCCGCTCGACCCCGACCGGCGCGCGCTCGAGGCGATGGCCGCGGCGGTGCGTCGCGAGATCCACCGGATGCACGCGTTCGTGCGCTTCCGCCGCGTCGAGGACGCGTCGCTGCCCGACGGCGAGCGCTGGGTCGCGTGGTTCGAGCCGGCGCACCACGTGGTGGAGGCGGTCGGCCCGTTCTTCCGCGACCGGTTCACCGCGATGGACTGGGCGATCCTCACGCCGCGCGGCAGCCTCGCGTGGGACCGGCGCACGCTGCGCCACGGGCCGCCCGCCGATCCGCGCGACGCGCCGGCGGCCGACGCCGGCGAGGCGCTGTGGCTCGCGTACTACCGCAGCATCTTCAACCCCGCGCGGGTCAACGTCGCGGCGATGAAGGCCGAGATGCCGGTGCGCTTCTGGCGCCACCTGCCCGAGGCCGCGCAGATCCCGCGGCTGGTCGCGCAGGCGGCGCCGCGCACCGTCGCGATGATCGAGGCGCCGCCGTCGGTGCGCACCCGTCGCCGCGGAGCGGCGGCGACGGTGCGGGCCGCGGCAGACGCCGGCGCGTCGACGACGCCGGGCGGCGCGGGAGGGTCGGAGGGCTCGGACGGAGCCGGAGGGGCGGACGCGGCGGCACGAGCGGACGGAGCGGGCGAAGCGGGCCGGGCGTGCGGAGCGGGCGCGTCCGATGCGGCCGCCGACGCGTCGCCGCTGGCGCGCGCCGTCGCGCTCGAGGCGCTGGCCCGTCGCGCGGCCGGCTGCGACGCCTGCCCGATCGGCGCGTGCGCGACGCAGACCGTCTGGGGCGAGGGCCCGGTCGACGCGCCGCTGATGTGGGTCGGCGAGCAGCCCGGCGATCGCGAGGACCTCGAGGGCCGCCCGTTCGTCGGGCCGGCCGGGCAGCTGCTGCAGCGGGCGTTCGACGCGCTCGGCCTCGACCGGGGCGCCGCCTACCTCACCAACGCGGTCAAGCACTTCGCGTACGAGCCGCGCGGCAAGCGTCGGCTGCACAAGACCGCGTCGCAGCGCGAGGCCGAGGCCTGCGCGCCGTGGCTCGACGCCGAGATCGCGCTGGTGCGCCCGCGCGCGGCGGTCGCCCTCGGGGCGACGGCGGCGCGCGCGCTGCTCGGGGCGCCGGTGTCGGTGGTCGAGCGCGAGGGCGAGTGGATCCCGCGGCCCGACGGGCTGCCGGTGCTGGTGCTGCGCCATCCGGCCGCGCTGCTGCGTGCGCCGGAGGCGACGCGCGACGCGCAGATCGAGCGGTGGATCGCGCGGATGGGCCGGGCGAGGGCCGCGCTCGACGGCCCGGCGTCCTAGCCGCCGGCGGCGCGCATCGCGAGCGCCCGGTCCACGAACGGCAGCCGGTCCTGGCCCCAGAAGCGCTCGCCGTCGAGCACGAAGGTCGGCGCGCCGAACACGCCGAGGCGCTCGGCCTCGGCGCTGTAATTCCGGTACAGCGCCTGCACGCGCTCGCTCGTCTCCTCCTTGTGCAGCGCCTCGCCCGGCAGGCCGTTCTCGTTCGCCACCGCGATGCGCACCGCGGCATCGGCGGTGTCGCGCTCCTCGGCCCAGAGCGCGCGCAGCAGCGCGTGCGAGAGCAGCGGCGCGTCGAGCCCGCGCTCCTGCGCCGCGATCACCATCCAGCCCGGCGGCTTGTTCCAGCCCGCGGGCCTGCCGTCCTGCGGGTAGTGCTTCGGCACCAGGTTGAGCGGCATGCCGAGGTACTTGCGCCAGCGCTCGAGCTCGAGCGCATGGTAGCTGCGGCGCGGCTCCGGCCGCGTGCGCAGCGGCACGCCGCCGGTGCGCGGCACCACGTCCTGGAAGTCGAACGGCTTGAGCAGGAGCCGCACGTGGTGACGGCGCACGATGTCCTGGAGCCTGGGGCCGGCGAAATAGGCCCAAGGCGAGGACAGGCTGTAGAAACACGACAGCTCGATCATGGATGAAAATTATAGGTAATGACCCTGGATGACCTTGCCGGGCTCGCGCGCCGCGAGCTCGCGCAGCTCAACTTTCCCGCCTCGAGCTGGGTGCTTCCGGCGAGCGGCCCCGGCGGTCGGCCGCTGCTCGACGTGCTGGTCGCGGGCGGCGGCATGTGCGGGCAGACGGCGACCTTCGCGCTGCTGCGCGAAGGGGTGCGCAACCTGCGCTGCCTCGATCGCGCACCGAAGGGGCGCGAAGGTCCCTGGACCACCTTCGCGCGCATGGACACGCTGCGCTCGCCGAAGCACCTGACCGGGCCCGATCTCGGCGTGGCCGCGCTCACCTACCGCGCATGGCATGAAGCGAAGTACGGCGAGGCGCACTGGAATTCGCTGCACAAGATCGCGCGCCTGGACTGGGCCGACTACCTGATGTGGGTGCGCGAGGTCGTCGGCATCCCGGTGGAGAACGAAGTGGAAGTGGCTTCCGTTCTTCCGCAAGCGGATTTCGTGACGGTCGAGCTGAAGGACGGCCATTCCTTGCGGGCCCGGAAGGTGGTCCTCGCCTTCGGCCGCGAAGGAAGCGGCGCGCCGCGCTGGCCTGCGCTGAAGACATTCAAGCCCCCGGCGCGCAACGTCTTCCACGCTTCGGACCCGATCGATTTCGCTTCCTTGAAGGGAGGGAGCATCGGCATCCTCGGCGCCGGCTCGTCCGCGTTCGACAACGCCGGCGAGGCGCTGGAAGCGGGCGCCGCAAAGGTCGTGCTTTTCGCGCGCCGGCCGTTCCTGCCGCAGGTGAACAAGTCCAAATGGACCGGGTTTCCGGGCTTCCAGCACGGCTATGCCAGCCTGGACGATGCGCGCCGCTGGCGCTTCTACAGCTACATCTTCGCGGA
>DASPJX010000056.1:0-5149 GCA_035628395.1 Burkholderiaceae bacterium
CGTCGGACTACAACGACCCGCCGACCTTTTCGACCGAAGTTGGGCACACCCCTGCCGATGCCGACCTGATCAAGGCAAGAATAAGATTGGCCGTCGGCGGACCCTGGAGCTAACGCCGGTCGATCACCCGCCGCGCCTTGCCCATCGAGCGCTCGACCGCGCCGGGCGCCGCGATCTCCACTGTGGCCGACAAGCCACACATGCCCTTCAGGCGCTGCGCCAGTTCATCCGCCGAGCGCCCGGCGGCCCCGCCCTCCAAAACCATCCTCGCCTCGACCCGCACTAAAAGGTCGTCCAGCGCGCCGGTGCGTGTCAGCTCGATGACGTAGTGTCCGGTGAGCACCGGGTCGCGCAGGATCTGTTCCTCGACCTGGCTGGGGAACAGGTTCACGCCGCGCACGATCAGCATGTCGTCGCTGCGGCCGGTGATCTTGGCCATGCGCCGCATGGACGTGACCGAGCCCGGCAAGAGGCGCGTGAGATCGCGCGTGCGATAGCGGATGACGGGCATCGCCTCCTTGGTCAGCGTCGTGAAGACCAGCTCGCCCGGCTCGCCGTCGGCCACCGGTTCGCCGGTCTCGGGGTCGACGATCTCGGGATAGAAGTGGTCCTCCCAGATGGTCGGACCGTCCTTGCTCTCGACGAACTCGCAGGCAACGCCCGGTCCCATCACTTCGCTCAGGCCATAGATGTCGACGGCATCGATGCAAAGCCGCCGCTCGATCTCAGTGCGCATGCCTTCGGTCCACGGCTCGGCGCCGAAGATGCCGATCCTCATCGCCGTGCTGCCGGGATCGACGCCCTGGCGCTCGAACTCGTCGGCGATCGCCAGCATGTAGCTCGGCGTGACCATGATGATCGACGGCCCGAAGTCCGTGATCAGCTGGACCTGCCTCTCGGTCTGCCCGCCGCCGAACGGCACCACCGTCAGGCCGAGCCGCTCGGCGCCGTAGTGCGCGCCGAGCCCGCCGGTAAAGAGGCCGTAGCCGTAGCTGACGTGGACGATGTCGCCCGGGCGCGCGCCGCCGGCGCGGATCGATCGCGCGACCAGGTTCGACCAGGTGTCGATGTCCTTCGCGGTGTAGCCGACCACCGTCGGCTTGCCGGTCGTGCCGCTCGACGCGTGGATCCGCACGACCCGATCGCGCGGCACCGCGAACATCCCGAACGGATAGGTGTCGCGCAGGTCCGCCTTCGTCGTGAACGGGAAGCGCGCGAGGTCCTCGAGCGAGCGCAGGTCGTCCGGATGCACGCCGGCGTCGTCGAACTTGCGCCGGTAGTGGGGCACGTTCTCGTACGCGTGACGCAGCGACCACCTCAGTCGCTCGAGCTGCAGCGCGCGCAGCTCGTCGACGCTCGCGGTCTCGATCGGCTCGAGTGGGAAGGCGCTCATCGCGATGGTCTCCGGGGAGTCGGTCTCATGCCTGCGAGGCGGCGGCGCCGTCGGTGTCGACGAACGTGCCGCGGATCGTCGCGGACTTGCCGCGGAACAGCGCGATCAGCCGGCCCGACTGGTCGGTCACGCGCATGTCGTAGACGCCGCTGCGGCCCGCGAGGTGCAGCTCGCGACCCTCCGCGGTCAGCACGTCCCCCTCGTGCGCGGGGGCGAGGAAGTGGATCTCGGCGCTCGCCGCGACCGCCTTCTGGTTGTGGCTGTTGCAGGCGAACGCGAAGGTGCTGTCGGCCAGCAGGAACATGTAGCCGCCGTGGCAGATGCCGTGGCCGTTCGTCATGTCCCGCCGGATCGGCATCCGGATCCGCGCGTAGCCGGCTCGCACCTCCTCGAGCACCATCCCGAGCGCCTGCGACGCCCGGTCGTCGGCCCACATCCGGCGGCCGATCTCGGCGGCGAGCTCGTCCGGCGTCGCCCGCGCGGCGTCGAAGCCCTCCGACACCTCAGCGTCCCTCGAAGCGGGGCGCGCGCTTCTGCAGGAACGCGTTCACGCCCTCGTCGTAGTCGTGGCTCGCACCGAGATCGCTCTGCAGGTCGCGCTCCAGGTCGAGCTGCGCGTCGAGGTCGGCGGTCGCGGCGTGGCGCACCGCGCGCTTGATCGCCCCGATCGCGCGGGTCGGCATCCTCGCGAGGCGTGCCGCGAGCGCGTCGACCTCGGCGTCGAGCGCGTCGTCGTCGACGCACTTCCAGATCATCCCCCAGCGCTCGGCCTGCTCGGCGGGCAGCTTCTCGCCGAGCATCGCGAGGCCGAGCGCGCGCGCCGAGCCGACGGTGCGCGGCAGCAGCCAGGTGCCGCCCGAGTCGGGCAGCAGGCCGATGTTGACGAACGCCTGCAGGAAGCTCGCCGAGCGGCCCGCGATCACCAGGTCGCAGGCGAGCGCGAGGTTCGCGCCGGCGCCCGCCGCGATGCCCCGGACCTTGGCCACGACCGGCTTGGGCAGCGCCTGGATGCGACGCACCAGCGGATTGAAGTTGTCGTGGATCAGCGCGCCCAGGTCGGTGCGCGAGGCGGGGTCGAACGACAGGTCGGCGAGATCCTGGCCGGCGCAGAAGCCGCGGCCCGCGCCCGACAGCACCACCGCCCGGATCGCCGCGTCGTCCTCGATCCGCGAGAGCGCGTCGCGCAGCTCCGCGTGCATGGCCCGGGTGAAGCTGTTGAGCTTGTCCGGCCGGTTCAGCGTGAGCCGTGCCACGCCGTCGGCCACGTCGAGCGCGATCGTGCGTTCGTCCGCCATGTGCGTCGTCCTCCTCGTGTGCGGGCGAGCCTAGCACAGCGCCCGGCATTGGTCGACCGACCGGTCGGCGAATGGCGCGCCGCTATCATCGACGGGCCGCGGCACCGCCGGGACGAGCCCATCCGAGGAGACGACGCATGACCCAGACCGACTACCAGAACCTGATCGTCGAGACGCGCGACCGCGTCGGCCTGATCACCCTGAACCGGCCGAAGGCGCTGAACGCGCTCAACGACGCGCTGATGGACGAGCTCGGCCGCGCGCTGCTCGCGTTCGACGCCGACGAGGGCATCGGCGCGATCGTGATCACCGGCAGCGACCGGGCGTTCGCCGCGGGCGCCGACATCGCCGCGATGGCCGGCTGGTCCTACATGGACGTGTACAAGACCGAGTACCTGACCCGCAACTGGGAGCACATCCGCAAGGTGCGCAAGCCGGTGCTGGCGGCGGTCGCCGGCTTCGCGCTCGGCGGCGGCTGCGAGCTCGCGATGATGTGCGACATCGTCATCGCCGCCGACACCGCCCGGTTCGGCCAGCCCGAGATCAAGCTCGGCGTGATCCCCGGCGCGGGCGGCACGCAGCGGCTGCCCCGCGCGATCGGCAAGGCCAAGGCGATGGACCTCTGCCTGACCGCCCGCACGATGGACGCGGCCGAGGCGGAGCGCGCCGGCCTGGTGTCCCGGGTCGTGCCGGCCGCCTCGCTGATGCAGGAGGCGCTCGCGGCCGCCGCGACGATCGCCTCGTTCTCGCTGCCATCGGTGATGATGCTGAAGGAATCGATCAACCGAGCGTACGAGGCGCCGCTCTCGGAGGGGCTGCTGTTCGAGCGCCGGGTGTTCCATTCGCTGTTCGCGACGCAGGACCAGAAGGAGGGCATGCGCGCCTTCCTCGAGAAGCGTCCGCCGAGCTTCGGAAACCACTGAGGAGCTCGGCCGTACCGGTCGGCTCGCGGGCTTGCTATAGTCCGCCCCCTTCGACGCGGGGTGCCGGTTCGGACGACGCGCGAAGGGAGCCCGAGGCGGGCTCGCCGCGCCGGTCCGAGAGACCGGACGGCACCCGCCGCGGCAGGGGCGAAGAGGCTGCGGCGCGATGCGGAAACCACGGTTCCGCGACGCGCCGGACGAGGCCCGAGGACTGGTATAGTCCGCCCCCTCCGATGCGCGACGCAGGCCCGGCCCGCGACGCGCAGCGGGGAGAACGGAGCGAGCGCGAAGCGTCCGACGCGATCGGAACGCGGCGCGAGCGACGGGAGGGAAGGCCCTCGCGACGCCCCGGTGGATCCACGGATCGCGGGGGCTTGCAAAGGGCGGAGGGGCTGGTATAGTTCGCCCCCCTCCGATGCGCGACGCAGGCGATGCCCGCGACGCGCAGCGAGGTCCGGAGCGGACGCGGCGGTGTCGACCCAGGTCGATCGGCGCGTCGGCGACGGGAGGCGGCCTCCGCCTCGCGAGCAAGACGGTGTTCCGCGAAAGCGAAAAACGACTTGCACGACGAAAAGAAGGCTGCTATAGTTTCTGGCTCTGCACGACGCAACGCGAACAGCGCGACGACGAGCAGACAGGCGAGCCGACAGGCCGCCGCGCTGACCGCAAGGCAGCGACGATCTTTAACAATCAACAGCCGATAAGTGTGGGCGTTTGGGCGGAGTCGCCGAAGTGCCTCGGCGAAAGTCTGGTCTTCGGGCCGGGCCTGATCGAGGTGCAACAAACGCTCGCACGGATGATCAAGGAGTCTTCGTGCTTCGGCACGGAGGAAACCTGATCGATTCCGTTGAGCAAACAATTGCGACTTACCTTTAAAAGTAAGTTGTTGCAGGCATTGAACTGAAGAGTTTGATCCTGGCTCAGATTGAACGCTAGCGGCATGCCTTACACATGCAAGTCGAACGGCAGCACGGGGGCAACCCTGGTGGCGAGTGGCGAACGGGTGAGTAATACATCGGAACGTACCCAGTAGTGGGGGATAACGTAGCGAAAGCTACGCTAATACCGCATACGCACTACGGTGGAAAGCGGGGGACCGCAAGGCCTCGCGCTATTGGAGCGGCCGATGGCAGATTAGCTAGTTGGTGGGGTAAAGGCCTACCAAGGCGACGATCTGTAGCTGGTCTGAGAGGACGACCAGCCACACTGGGACTGAGACACGGCCCAGACTCCTACGGGAGGCAGCAGTGGGGAATTTTGGACAATGGGGGCAACCCTGATCCAGCAATGCCGCGTGTGTGAAGAAGGCCTTCGGGTTGTAAAGCACTTTTGGCGGGAACGAAACGGCTTGGGCTAATACCTCGAGCTAATGACGGTACCCGCAGAATAAGCACCGGCTAACTACGTGCCAGCAGCCGCGGTAATACGTAGGGTGCAAGCGTTAATCGGAATTACTGGGCGTAAAGCGAGCGCAGGCGGTTATGTAAGACAGATGTGAAATCCCAGGGCTTAACCTTGGAACTGCATTTGTGACTGCA
>DASPJX010000057.1:0-7156 GCA_035628395.1 Burkholderiaceae bacterium
CGTTCGTTGAGCGGGTATTCGTAGAGGATCACGCGGGGCCAGTGTCGAGGCGGTCCGGAACCGACCCATTCTGAATCAATCGCCCGACCTTGACAAACCGAGGTAGGTCTCGTGGAGCGCGTCGACCTGGGCGGCGAGCGCCTGCCGCGGGCCGCCGTTGTCGATCACGTCGTCGGCGGCGGCGAGCCGCTGCGCACGGCTCGCCTGCGCGGCGAGGATCGCCTCGACCTGCTCGCGCGCGAGGCCGCTGCGCGCCATCACGCGCGCGACCTGGACCTCGGGCGGGCAGTCGACGACGAGCACGCGGTCGTAGCGACCGCGCCAGTCGCCGGACTCGACGAGCAGCGGCACCGCGACGAGCACGTAGGGCGCGCCGGCGCGCGCGGCCGCGTCGATGCCGCGCTGCGTGCGCTCGCGGATCATCGGATGCAGGATCGCCTCGAGGCGGCGGCGCGCGTCGGGATCGGAGAACGCGAGCGCGCGCATCGCCGCGCGATCCATCCGGCCGTCGGCGGCGATCGCGCCGTCGCCGAAGGCCGCGCGGATCGGCGCGATCGCGTCGCCGCCGGGGGCGGTCAGCTCGTGCGCGATCCGGTCGGTGTCGACGAGCGCGGCGCCGCGCGCGACCAGCAGGTCGGCGACGGTGCTCTTGCCGCTGCCGATGCCGCCGGTGATCCCGACGACCGGCGGGCGCGCCGGCGGGGCGTCAGCCAAGGCCGAACAGCGCGCCGAGCGGCTGCGCGAAGTAGAGCGCGAGCACGCCTGCGCCGGCGAGGTAGGGGCCGAACGGGATCGGCACCTCGCGGCGGTGCCGCGCGAGCACCATCAGGCCGATGCCGACCGCGGCGCCGACCGCCGACGACAGCAGGATGATCGCGGGCAGCGCCTGCCAGCCGAACCACGCGCCGAGCGCGGCGAGCAGCTTGAAGTCGCCGTAGCCCATGCCCTCCTTGCCGGTCGCGAGGCGGAACGCCCAGTAGATCGACCACAGCGCGAGGTAGCCCGCCATCGCGCCGGCGACCGCGTCGGCTAGCGGCACGAAGGTGCCCGACAGGTTGAACAGCAGCCCGAGCCACAGCAGCGGCAGCGTCAGGTCGTCGGGCAGCAGCTGCGTGTCGAGGTCGATGAACGCGAGCGCCACGAGGAAGCACGAGAGGATCAGCGCGCCGAGGCCGGCCGCGCCCGCGCCGTGCACCGCGATCGCCGCGGCGGCGAGCACGCCGGTCAGCGCCTCGACCAGCGGGTAGCGGACCGGGATCGGCGCCGAGCACCGCGCGCAGCGACCGCGCAGCATCAGCCAGGACAGCACCGGCACGTTGTGCCAGGCGGCGATCGCCGTGCCGCAGTGCGGGCAGCGCGAGCGCGGCACGATCAGGTCGAAGCGCTCGCGGGCCGGCGCGGCCTCGCCGCGCAGCTCGGCGGCCTGCGCCTGCCAGTCGGCCTCCATCATCCGCGGCAGCCGGTGGATCACGACGTTCAGGAAGCTGCCGACGAGCAGGCCGAACACCGCGGCGAACGCGATCCAGGCCTCGGCGGGGAGGGCGGCGAGAGCGGGCAGGGCGGGCGTCATCGTGCGCCCGATGGTAGCGGACGCCGCCGCGGGCGGGCGCGATCGCGCGGACCGCCGGGCGCACGCGCCGGGCCGCGCGTCGACCGGCCGCGACGGGAGCCGGGCGGGCGGAGCGCGGGGCGGTCGGAGCGCGGGGCGGGGCCGGGGCGGGTGGACGATCGGACGGTCGGTCGGTCGGTCGGTCGGTCGTGCGGGCCGGCGGGCGGGCGGTCGTTCGGTCGGTCGGTCGTGCGAGCGGGCGGTCGTTCGGCGGTCGTTCGGTGGTCGTTCGGTGGTCGTTCGGGCGGTCGTTCGGGCAGTCGTGCGGGCGGCCAGGGTCGGTCGCGAATGACGATCGTTGCAGCCGGCGCAACTATCCATCCCATCCGGGCGGATTTATCCACCGTGCGGTTTCCAATAGCCTGCGGGTTCGACGTCGCACCCACCGGCCGACGCCTAAACCCCCAACCCAGGACCGACCGCCATGACCGCCTCGACCCCCTCGATCGACTCGACCTCCCGCGCCGACCTCGTCGCGCTGATGCTCCGCCTCACCCTCGGCGCCGTGCTGCTCGCGCACGGCCTGCTCAAGCTCGTCGTCTTCGGGCTGCCCGGCACCGCCGCGTTCTTCGCGTCGATCGGCTTCCCGGGCTGGACCGCGTACGCGGTGGCGCCCTTCGAGACGATCGTCGGCGCGGCGCTGATCGCCGGCCTCGGCTCCCGGGCGTTCGCGGTCGCCGCGCTGCCGGTGCTGGCCGGCGCCGCGCTGGTGCACGCCGGCAACGGCTGGCTGTTCTCGAACGCCGGAGGCGGCTGGGAGTTCCCGGCGGTGCTGCTCGCGCTGTCGCTCGCGGTCGCCGTGGCCGGCGACGGGGCATGGACCGTGCGTCGCCTGCTGCCGGGCGGCCCGGCGCCCCGGATCGCGCGCGCCTGACGCGTCCCGTCGTCTTCCGACGCCCGGCACCGCGCCGGGCGTCCCGTCCGTCCGCCTCCCCGAAGGACCCCGCCATGAACCCGCTGCCCACCCTGTTCGTCTCGCACGGCGCGCCCACCTTCGCGCTCGAGCCGGGCCGCGCGGGGGCGCTGCTCGGCGCGCTCGGCCGCGCGCTGCCGCGCCCCGAGGCGGTGCTGGTCGTGTCGCCGCACTGGACGACCGAAGGCGTGCGCGTCGCGACGACGGCCGCGCCGGCGACCGTCCACGACTTCGGCGGCTTCGATCCGGCGCTGCGCCGGATGGCCTACCGGGCGCCCGGGCACCCGGCGCTCGCGCGGGCGACGCTCGAGGCGCTCGCCGCCGCCGGCGTGCCGGCCGAGGCCGATGCCGGACGCGGTCTCGACCACGGCGCGTGGGTGCCCCTGACGCACCTCTACCCGGACGCCGACGTGCCGGTGTTCCAGGTGTCGATGCCCGCGCGGCTCGACGCCCGCGGCGCGCTCGCGCTCGGCGCCGCGCTCGCGCCGCTGCGCGCGCTCGGCGTGCTGGTCGTCGGATCGGGCAGCCTCACGCACAACCTGTACGAGGTGTCGTGGCGCGAGCCGGTGCCCGCGCGCTACGCGATCGAGTTCGTCGACTGGGTCCGCGCCCGCGTGGCGACGGGCGACCGCGAGGCGCTCGCGCGCACCTTCGAGGACGCGCCGCACGCGCTGCGCGCGCATCCGACCGCCGAGCACTACCTGCCGCTGCCGATCGCCGTCGGCGCGGCGGGCGGCGCCGGCCCGGTCACCGTGCTCGACGGCGGCATCGAGCACGGCGTGCTGTCGATGGAGTCGTACGTGCTCGGCGCCTCCATCGAGCTCGAGGCCGGGGCGCCGGCCTGACCGCCGGCGTCAGCCTCGGGGCGGGGCGTCGCGGAACAGCCGGTTCAGCTCGGCCCCCGAGGCCGCCTGCGCGAACGCGTCGAAGCGCCCGGTCTCGGCGATCGAGCGCGCCGCGCTCGCGAACGCGCCCCACGCGCAGCGCGCGAGCGCGCCGCCGACGCTGACGCGCCGCACGCCGAGCGCCGCGACCTCGTCGACCGAGAGCCCGTTCGCCTGGCCGATCAGCAGGTTCACCGGCTTCGGGGCGACCGCCTCGACCACCGCGGCGATCTCCTCGCGCGTGCGCAGCCCGGGGGCGTACAGCACGTCGGCGCCGGCCGACGCGTACGCCTTCAGCCTCGCGATCGTCTCGTCGAGGTCGGGCCGGCCGACGAAGAAGCCCTCGGCACGGCCGACGAGCATCACGTCGGCGCCCGTGCGGTCGATCGCCTCGCGCGCGGCGCGCATCCGCGCCACCGCGTCGTCGATCGGGAACATCGGTCGCGCGGCGTCGCCGGTCGAGTCCTCGATCGACACGCCGGCGATGCCGGTGCCGACCGCGAGCCGCACGCTCTCGGCGACGCCGGCCGGGTCGGGCGCGAAGCCGCTCTCGAAGTCGGCGTTGACCGGGAGCGACGTCGCCTCGACCATCTCGCGCAGGTGCTCGAGCACCGCGTCGCGCGGCATGCCGTTGTCCGGCCGGGCGCGCGACCACGCGAAGCCCGAGCTCGTCGTCGCGAGCGCGCGGAAGCCGAGCGACTCGAGGAAGCGGGCGCTGCCGCGATCCCAGGGATTGGGGATCACGAAGCAGCCCGACTCGTGGAGCCGGCGGAAGGCTCGCCGTCGCTCGGCGAGGTCGGGGGCGGGTCGGGGATCGGTCATGGCGTCTCCGGGGCGCGGTCGGGTCCCGCGAAGGGTCGCCAGCCGGGGGCGGCCCGTCAAGCGACGTTCCGCCCCGCGTCGGCCGATCAGCGCGATTCCGCCGGGAGCAGCGGCAGCCGCACGGTGAACGTCGCGCCCCGTCCCGGACCCGCGCTGTGCGCCTCGACGTCGCCGCCGTGCAGCTCGACCAGCGCCTTGACCATCGCGAGCCCGATGCCCAGCCCGCCCCGGCTGCGATCGAGCGTCATGTCGACCTGGTAGAACAGCTGGAACAGGCCGCCGAGCTTCTCCTGCGCGATCCCGATGCCGTTGTCGGTCACCCGGATCTCGGCCGAGCCCTCCTGCTCGCGCAGCCGGACCCGGATCCGGCCGCCGTCGGGCGTGTACTTGATCGCGTTGCCGAGCAGGTTGCCGAGGATCTGCGCCATGCGCACCGGATCGGCCAGGGACCGGACCGGGGCGGCCGGCAGGTCGAGCACGAGCTCGTGCCGGCGCGCCGCGCATTCCTCGACGACGGCCTCGGCCGCCTCGCGCACCGCGACGACGACGTCGAGCGGCTCGCACTCGAGCGTGATCGTGCCGCGCGTGATGCGGTTCACCTCGAGCAGGTCGTCGACGAGGTGCGCGAGCTGGCCGGTCTGGCGCACCGCCATCCGCACCGCGTCGCGCCCGCGATCGGTCAGCGGCTCGACCCGGTCGACGAAGCGCAGCGCGTTGGTCAGCGGCGCGAGCGGATTGCGCAGTTCGTGGGCGAGCATCGCGAGGAACTCGTCCTTGCGCCGCTCGGCCTCGCGCAACGACTGCTCGACGCGCTGCTGCTCGGTCATCCGCTCGCGCAGCTGGTACTGCCGGCGCCGCGCGCCGAGCGCGGCCCGGACCGCGCTGATCATCGAGCGCGTCGACGTCGGCCGGTCGAGCAGCGTCACGTTGCCCAGCGTGTCCAGCACCCGGATGGCCCCGAGAGAATGGTCGCGGTCGCGGATCGACATCACGATCGGCACGTCGGACCAGGCGGGCTGCGCGCGCAGCGCGGCGACGAGCTCGTCGACCCGCGGATCGGCGAGCGCCGCCTCGCTCAGCACGATCGCGCCGACGCCCCGCTCGAGCTCCCGGGCGAGCTCGCCGAGATCGGCGCAGGTCCGTGCCCGGACGCCGATGCGCTCGAGCAGGCCGACGGTGACCTCGCCGTCGCGCCGCGTCAGCGGCACGACCAGCACGCGCTCGTCGTCGCCGGCGGCGGCGGGGTCAGCGTGCATCGAGCCCGGGGGACTCCCCCGCCCGGCGGGCCGCGTCGCGGTCGACCTCGACCGGGACGCCCGAGATCACGCCCCTCAGGTGCACCAGGGGCTCGCTCAGGTGCAGGCCGCTCGCATCGAGGTGCAGCCTGCGGATCGTCGACTCGTGCGGGCCGCTGCGCTTCTTGAGCACCGAGATCGCCCGGTGCACCCGGCCCTCGTGCTCGTACATCCGCATCATCATGACCGCGTCGGCGAGGTAGCTCGCGTCCACGGGGGCGCGCGACGGCATGCCGAGCACGCCGCTCAGGGCCACCACCACGAAGGTCGCGACGCCGTGGTTGTTCAGGTAGGCCAGCAGCTCGTGCAGCTGCACGTTGAGGTACCGGTCCTCCGGCATCGCGTTCAGGTAGCCGTTGAGGCTGTCGATGACGACGACCCGGGCGCCGTCGCGCTCCACCGATTCGCGGACGGAGCACGCGAACTCCCCGGGCGAGATCTCGGCGGGGTCGACCTGACGCACCAGGACCTGCCCGGGGCCGGCGCCCGGCACGATCCTCATGCCGAGGCTCGCCGCGCGCTCGAGCAGGATCGACCGGCTCTCCTCGAACGAGAAGAAGGCCGCGTGGTCCCCTCGCGCGGCCGCGGCGGACGCGTACTGCAGCGCGACGGTCGACTTGCCGGTGCCCGGCGGGCCCACCAGCAGCGTCGACGTGCCCCGGTCGATCCCGCCGCCCAGCAGCTGGTCGAGCCCCTGGACGCCGCTCGGCACGCGCTCCCCGACGAACTCCGCCCGGTGGCCGCTCGCGATCAGCCGCGGATACACCGAGAGCCCGCCGTGACCGATCGAGAAGTCGTGGAAGCCGCTCACGAAGTCGCTGCCGCGGAACTTCACGACCCGCAGCTGCCGCTGCGCGGAGCCGTACGCCGGTGCGCGGTGATCGAGCGAGATCACGCCGTGGGCGATGCTCTGGAGCTGCAGGTCCGGGCCCTCGGCCGTGCGATCGTCCAGCAGCAGCACGGTGCAGCCGCGTCCGTTGAAGAACTGCTTCAGGGCGAGGATCTGGCGCCGGTAGCGCAGCGAGTTCTGCGCGAGCAGCCGCAGCTCCGACAGCGAGTCGAACACCATGCGCTGCGGGGCGAGCCGCTCCACCAGCGTGAGCACGCGGCGCGTCGTCTCGGTGAGCTCGACCTCCGACGGGTGGTACATCGCGAGCTCGTCGTCGCCGGTCAGCTCGCGGTCCTCGGTGATCAGCTCGACGATCTCGATGCCCTCGAGCGACCAGCCGTGCGACGCCGCCCCGGCGATCAGCTCCGCGCGCGTCTCCGACAGCGTCACGTACAGGCAGCGCTCCCCGAGCCGGACGCCCTCGAGCAGGTACTGCAGCGCCATCGTCGTCTTGCCCGCCCCGGGGTTGCCGTCGACGAGGTAGAAGCGGTCGGCGAGCAGGCCGCCGTGCAGGACCTCGTCGAGGCCCGGCACGCCGAGCGCGCATCGTTTCGGAAGGGGAACGTCGGTCATCGGTCCACGGAAGGGTCGGCTTCGCGCCCGCCGGCCGGGGCCGGACCCCGGGAGGCGCCATCGCGAGCCGCGCCGCATCCCGGGTCCGGCAAGATCCGTGCCGGCATTGCCGCGAAAAAGGGCGTCATGGAAGCACCCGGGGCGCGAGCGTGTCAATGGCCGCCGGCCCCG
>DASPJX010000058.1:0-16917 GCA_035628395.1 Burkholderiaceae bacterium
GGCAACCGTGGCGGCCGTGGCGACCGTGACGACCGTGGCGACTGTGGCGACTGTGGCGACCGGGGGGACTGTGGCGACCGGGGGGACCGGGGGGGCCGGGGGACCGCAGCAACTGCAGTGACCGCAGCAACTGCAGTGACCGCAGCGACCGCAGCGACCGGAGCGACCGGAGCGATCGAGACTCGCCGCGGGCCGTCAGGGGAGCCTGGGGCGGCGTCGAAAGCCGTGGCAGCCGGAGCTACCGGGGCCACCCGAGCGTTCCCCCCCTTCGCGGCGGCCGCCACGACCCGACCGGACGGCCTCGCCCGCCCGGTCCGCTTGACGCGGACCGAACGATCGTATCAAATGGAACGGTCGTATCAATTCGAACGATCGTTCAAGATCCTCCGTGAAGGCCCCGCCCCACCAGCCCGTCCGCGCCGACGGCATCGACGCGCGCCAGCGGCTGCTCGCCGCCGCGCTCGACCTGTTCTCCGAGCACGGCTACGAGAAGACCTCCGTACGGGCGATCGCGCGCGAGGCACGGGTGAACCTGGGCGCGGTCGCCTACTACTTCGGCGACAAGGAGGGGCTGTACCAGGCGCTCTTCGTCGAGGCGCCGGGCACCGAGCCGCCCAACGCGCCGCTCGCGTTCGCCGAGCCGGACCGCCCGCTGCCCGAGGCGATGCGGATGTTCTACGCCGACTTCCTCGAGCCGCTGAAGCAGGGCGACGCGGTGCGCAAGGTGATGAAGCTGCACTTCCGCGAGATGGCCGAGCCGACCGGCGCGTTCCAGAGCGCGCTCGAGAGCGACATCCGTCCGCAGCACGACGCGCTGGTCGCGCTGCTCGCGCGCGAGCTCGGCCTGCGGCGCCCCGACCTCGACGCGCAGCGGCTCGCGGCCGCGATCGCGGGGCTCGGGGTGCACTTCTTCGCGTTCAGCGAGGGCGTGAAGACGCTCGCGCCCGCGCTGCTCGCGAGCCCGCGCTCGATCGACGCGCTCGCCGCGCGCCTCGCCGGCTACGCGATCTCGATGATCGAGGGCGAGCGCGCCCGCCGCGCCGCGGTGCGGTCCGCCGAACGACGCCCGTCCGAGCCGTCCTCCGACCCCGAACGACGCCCGTCCGAGCCCCCCTCCGACCCCGGACGACGCCCGTCCGAGCCGCCCTCCGCCACCGAATGACGCCCGTCCGAGCCGCTCCCCGTCGTCGCGCGACGCCCGTGCGCGTGCGCGCCTCCCGCGCGATCGCCGCGGCGATCGCGGTCGCGGCGCTCGCCGCCTGCGGCCCGATCGTCCGCGTCGGCCCCGACTACGCCGGCCCGCCCGCGGCGCGGCCGCTTCCCGCGGCCGACGCGCGCGCGCCCTCGGGCGACGCCGCGGGCGGCTGGCAGGCGCGCCTGCCGCACGGCGGCTCGCCGACCGACCTCGCGCGCTGGTGGTCGCAGTTCGACGATCCGGCGCTCGACGCGTTCGTCGACGCCGGGCAGCTCGCCAGCGGCACGCTCGCGCAGGCCGCCGCCCGGATCGAGCAGGCCGGTGCCGCCGCGGTCGCCGCCGGCGCCGCCGCGCGGCCCGGGCTCGACCTGCAGGCCGGCGTCTCGCGCGGCACGCTGAATCTCGGCACGCAGATCTTCCTCGTCAACCAGGCGCGCGCGACCGTGCAGGCCGCCTGGGAGCTCGACCTGTTCGGCCGGATCGCGCGCGAGCGCGAGGCCGCGGGCGCGCGGCTCGACGCGGCCGCCGCGCAGTGGCACGACGCGCGCGTGTCGGTCGCCGCCGAGGTCGCCGGCCAGTACCTGCAGTACCGCTACTGCGAGGCGCTGGTCGCGATCGCCGAGGCCGACGCGAGCTCGCGCGCCGGCACCGCGACGCTGACCGGGCGCGCCGCCGACGCCGGCTTCCAGGCGCCCGCGGCGGCGGCGCTCGCCCGTGCGAGCGCGGCCGAGGCGGCGAGCCGCCTGACCGCGCAGCGCGCCGAGTGCGACGTGATCGTCAAGACGCTGGTCGCGCTGACCGCGCTCGACGAGCCCGCGCTGCGGGCGCGCCTCGCGCAGGGCGCGGGCCGGCTGCCGGTGCCGCGCGAGTTCGAGGTGACGGCGGTGCCGGCCGAGCTGCTCGCGCAGCGTCCCGACCTCGCCGCCGCCGAGCGCGCGCTCGCGGCGGCGAGCGCCGACATCGGCGTCGCCGAGGGCGACCGCTACCCGCGGCTGTCGCTGACCGGCTCGGTCGGCCCGCTGCGGCTGCAGGGCGCGAACTTCGCCGGCACGCTGAACACCTGGTCGATCGGCCCGTCGCTGACGCTGCCGCTGCTCGACGCCGGCCGGCGCCGCGCGAACGTCGAGTCGGCGCGCGCCGCGTACGCCGCGGCCGAGGCCGACTACCGGGCCCGCGCCCGGCAGGCGGTGCGCGAGGTCGAGGAATCGCTCGTGCGGCTGCGGAGCGCCGCCGATCGCGAGACCGACGCGCGCGTCGCGTCCGAGGGCTACCGGCGCGCCTTCGAGGCGGCCGAGGTCCGCTTCCGCACCGGCCTCGGCAGCCTGCTCGACCTCGAGGACGCGCGCCGGCTGTCGCTCGGCGCCGACTCGACGCTCGCGGGCGTGCGCCGCGACCGGATCGCCGCCTGGGTGACGCTCTATCGCGCGCTCGGCGGCGGCTGGACGGCCCGCGACGCCGCGCCCCCGAAGCTCCTGGAGTCCTCCCGATGATCCCCCCGTTCCGCCCGGCCGCCGCGGCCCTCGTCGCCGCGCTGGCGCTCGCCGCCTGCGGCCGCGACGCCGGCCCCGCCGCGGCCGGCGCGCCCGCGTCCGCCCCGGCCCCCGCGACGTCGTCCGCCCCCACCCCCGCGGCGTCGCCCGCTCCGGCCGCCGGCGCCAAGCCCGCGCGTCCCGCCCTCGTCGTCACGGTCGCCGTGCCGGAGCGCGCCGAGCTCTCCGACGCGCTGGTCGCCCACGGCAGCATCGCCGCCTGGCAGGAGGCCTCGGTCGGCGCCGAGGTCGCCGGGCTGCGGATCGCCGAGGTCCGCGCCGACGTCGGCGCCGCGGTGCGCCGCGGCGACGTGCTCGCCACGTTCGCCGACGCGACGGTGCGCGCCGACGTGGCGGCCGCGGAGGCCGCGCTCGCCGAGGCGCGCGCCTCGGTCGGCGAGGCGCAGGCCTCGGCCGCCGCCGCGCAGGCCGACGCCGAGCGCGCCCGCCAGGTCGAGGCGAGCGGCGCGCTCAGCGCGCAGCAGATCGCGCAGTACATGACCGCCGCGCAGACCGCGCAGGCGCGGCTCGCCTCGGCGCAGGCGCGCGTGCAGTCGACGCAGGCGCAGCTGCAGGCGCAGGCGCTGCGGCTGCGGATGACGCGCGTGCTCGCGCCCGACGACGGCGTGATCTCGGCGCGCACCGCCACCGTCGGCGCGGTCGTGTCCGCCGGCCAGGAGCTGTTCCGGCTCGTGCGCGGCAACCGGCTCGAATGGCGGGCCGAGGTCACCGCCACCGAGCTCGGGCGCCTGAAGCCGGGCCAGCCGGTGCGCGTGCTGCCCGCCTCCGGCGGCGAGGTCCGCGGCACGGTCCGCACGATCGGCCCGGTGGTCGACGCGCAGAGCCGCAACGCGCTCGTCTACGTCGACCTTCCCGCCGGCGGCGCGGCGCGCGCCGGCATGTTCGCGCGCGGCGAGTTCGAGCTGGGGGCGAGCCCCGGCCTCGTCGTGCCGCAGCAGTCGGTGGTCGTGCGCGACGGCTTCGCGTACGTGTTCCGGCTCGACGGCGAGCGCGCGGTCCAGCAGAAGGTGCGCACCGGCCGTCGCGCCGGCGAGCGCATCGAGATCCTCGAGGGCGTGGCGCCCGACGCGCGGCTGGTGGCGAGCGGCGCGGGCTTCCTCAACGACGGCGACCTCGTGCAGGTCGCCGCCGCGCCGCGCGCGGCCGCGGCGCAGGGAGCCCCCCGGTGATCAACTTCTCCGCGCTGTCGATCCGCAACCCGATCCCGGCGGTCCTGCTGTTCGTGCTGCTGACGCTGGCGGGCCTCCACAGCTTCCGCACGATGGGCGTGCAGGACTTCCCGGACATCGAGCTGCCGGTGGTCACCGTCGACGCGAGCCTGCCGGGCGCCGCGCCCGCGCAGCTCGAGACCGAGGTCGCCCGCAAGATCGAGAACTCGGTCGCGACGCTGCAGGGCGTGAAGAACCTGTACACGCGCATCCTCGACGGTCAGGTCGCGATCACCGTCGAGTTCGTGCTCGAGAAGGACGCCTCGGAGGCGGTCAACGAGGTGCGCGACGCGGTGAGCCGCGTGCGCGCCGACCTGCCGGCCGACCTGCGCGACCCGGCGGTGACCAAGGCGACGACCGCCGGGCGCCCGGTGGTCACGTTCACCGTGTCGAGCGCGCAGCTCGACGAGGAGGCGGTCTCCTGGTTCGTCGACAACACCGTCGCGAAGCGGCTGCTGAACGTGCCCGGCGTCGGGCAGGTGAGGCGGCTCGGCGGCGTCGCGCGCGAGGTGCGCATCGAGCTCGACGCGGCGCGGATGGCCGCGCTCGACGTCGCGGCGGTCGACGTCTCGCGGCGCCTGAAGCTCGTGCAGCAGGAGGCGCCGGGCGGGCGCGGCGACGTGGGCGGCGCCGAGCAGGCGGTGCGCACCATCGCCACCGTGCAGAGCGCCGCGGCGCTCGCCGACCTGGAGCTGCCGCTCGCCGACGGCCGGCGGATCCGGCTCGGCCAGGTCGCGACGGTGACCGACACCGTCGCCGAGCGCCGCTCGACCGCGCTGATGGACGGCCGGCCGGTGGTCGCCGTCGAGGTGATGCGCACGCGCGGCGCCGGCGAGGTCGCGGTGGCCGAGGGCGTGCGCGGCGCGGTCCGCGAGCTCGGGGCGGCGCATCCGAACGTCGCGTTCGCCGAGGCGATCGACAACAGCGCGCCGGTGCAGGAGAACTTCGACGCGTCGATGGAGCTGCTGTGGGAGGGCGCGCTGCTCGCGGTGATCGTCGTCTGGGCGTTCCTGCGCGACTGGCGCGCGACCTTCGTGTCGGCGGCCGCGCTGCCGCTGTCGGTGATCCCCGCGTTCCTCGGCATCCACCTGTTCGGCTTCACGCTGAACACCGTGACGCTGCTGTCGATGGCGCTGGTCGTCGGCATCCTCGTCGACGACGCGATCGTCGAGATCGAGAACATCGAGCGTCACCTGCGGATGGGCAAGACGCCGTTCCAGGCGGCGCTCGAGGCGGCCGACGAGATCGGCCTCGCGGTGATCGCGACCACCTTCGCGCTGGTCGCGGTGTTCCTGCCGACCGCGTTCATGGCGGGCATCCCGGGCAAGTTCTTCAAGCAGTTCGGCTGGACGGCGGTGCTCGCGATCCTCGCCTCGCTGGTGGTCGCGCGGCTGCTCACGCCGATGATGGCCGCCTACCTGCTGAAGCCGAAGCCGCCGCGCCCGGGCGCGGCGCCGCACGTCGCCGCGGGCCCCGCCGCGGCCGGCGCCCGGACGCACGACCCGGACGCGATCGGCCCCGCCGCGGTGTCGCCGATCGACGAGTCGGGCGACGGCCGCGTGATGCGCACCTACCTGCGGATGGTCCGCTGGTGCCTGCGTCACCGGCTCGCCACCGCGGTCCTGTCGGCGCTCTTCTTCGCCGGCTCGGTCGCGCTCGTGCCGCTGCTGCCCAAGGGCTTCGTGCCGCCCGCCGATCGCGGCCAGACGCTGGTCAACGTCGAGCTGCCGCCGGGCAGCGCGCTGCAGGAGACGCTGGAGGCGGCCGAGCGCGTGCGCGTCCTGCTCGCCGGGCTGCCCGACGTGCGGCACGTGTTCGGCTCGATCGGCGGCGGCGCGTCGGGCGACATCTTCGCGCAGGGCTCGGCGCCCGAGGCGCGCAGGGCCGTGCTGACCGTCACGCTGTCCGGACGTCACGAGCGCGACGTCACGCAGCAGGTCGTCGAGCAGCGGATCCGCGAGCGGCTCGCCGACGTGCCCGGCGTGCGGCTCACCGTCGGCCCCCAGGACACCGGCGTGAAGATGCAGCTCGTGCTGCGCAGCGAGGACCCGGCGGCGCTCGCGCAGGCCGCCCGCTCGGTCGAGCGCGAACTGCGCACGCTGCGCGACGTCGGCAACGTGAGCTCGAGCGCGAGCCTCGTGCGCCCCGAGATCATCGTGCGGCCCGACTTCGCGCGCGCCGCCGACCTCGGCGTCACCGCGCAGAGCATCGCCGAGACGGTGCGGGTCGCGACGGCCGGCGACTACGACGTGGGGCTGCCGAAGCTCAACCTGTCCGAGCGCCAGGTGCCGATCCGCGTGAAGCTGCCCGACGCGGTGCGCGCCGACCTCGCGGCGATCGAGCGCCTCGCCGTGCCGGGGCGCAACGGCCCGGTGCTGCTCGGCAACGTCGCGAGCGTCTCGATCGACAGCGGCCCGGCGCAGATCGACCGGCTGAACCGCAGCCGCAACGTGACGCTCGAGGTCGAGCTCGCCGGGCGCCAGCTCGGCGAGGTGCACGAGGAGGCGATGCGGCTGCCCTCGCTCGGCCAGCTGCCGCCCGGCGTGCGGCTCGCCGAGCTCGGCGACGCCCAGGAGATGCAGGCGCTGTTCGGCAGCTTCGGGCTCGCGATGACGATCGGCGTGCTGTGCATCTACATGGTGCTGGTGCTGCTGTTTCGCGACTTCCTGCAGCCGGTGACGATCCTCGCGGCGCTGCCGCTGTCGATCGGCGGCGCGTTCGTCGCGCTGCTGCTCACCGGCTCGAGCTTCTCGATGCCCTCGCTGATCGGGCTGCTGATGCTGATGGGCATCGTCACGAAGAACTCGATCCTGCTCGTCGAGTACGCGATCGTCGCCCGGCGCGAGGGGCTGTCGCGCTTCGACGCGCTCGTCGACGCGTGCCACAAGCGCGCGCGCCCGATCGTGATGACGACGATCGCGATGGGCGCCGGCATGCTGCCGATCGCGCTCGGGCTGAACGGCGACCCGAGCTTCCGCGCGCCGATGGCGATCGCGGTGATCGGCGGGCTCGCGACCTCGACGCTGCTGTCGCTGCTCGTCGTGCCGGCGGTGTTCACCTGGGTCGACGACGTCGAGCGGCTCGTCTCGCGGCTCGTGCGCCGCCTGCGGCGCGCCGACGCGCGCGGCCCGGGCGAGGCGAAGGCCTGAGCCGGCGCGGCGGCGCTCAGCCCGTCGCGCCGCCCCGGGCGCGCGCCTGCGCGGCCATCGCGTCGCCGTGCGGCACGTGCAGCAGGTCGACGATGCGCCGCATCAGGTGCCGCTCGTGCGGGCCGAACTCGGCGTCGGACCAGGCGACGCGGTACATCGCCTCGACCACGCGGAGCTTCCGCTCGGGCGTGAAGTGCCGGTTGATCAGCGACGTGAACTGGAAGTAGTCGTTCGCCTGCGCGATCTCCTGCTCGGCGAGCGCGAGCAGCTCGCCCGCCTCCGCCTCCGACAGCCCGAAGGTCGCCCGCACCGCGGCGAGCGCGGCCGCGCGCTCCGGCTCGAGGATCTCGGCGTCGATGCGCAGCGTCTCGACGAGCAGCGCGGCGGTGGCGAGCTCGATCGCGCGGCGCTCGTCGCGCTCGGGGGCGGGGGCGATGTTCCGGTCGAAGAAGTCCTTCAGGGCACGCAGCATCCGGGTCTCGGCGGGGCGGATCGATGCGCGATCGTGCCACGGACGGCGCGCCGGCCTTCGCCGGCGTCGCCCCGGGCCGGCGTCGGCGTCCGACGGGCCCGCGCCCGCCGCTCACACCCGGTTACCGCCCTTACCGGTCCCGGTCTTCCGGCCCGCGCCCGGGGCGGGCAGGGTGACGGCATGCGATCCGAGGACCCCCCGATGAGCCCGCCGCGCCCGTTCCCGTTCCGTCGACCCGCCGCGATCGCCGCGGCGGCGCTGCTCGCCGTGCCGCTGTCCGGCTGCATCGTCGCGCCGCTGCATCCGCATCGCCACTACGGCCCGCCGCCGTCGGCCGTCTACGTGCCGCCGCCCGGGGTGTACGCCGCCCCGACCTACGCGGTGCCGGCGCCCGGATACCACTGGTCGCAGCACCCTCGCCACGGCTGGGGCTGGCGTCATCCGCACCGGGGCTGGCACCGCGGCTGGCACTGAGCGCGGGCGCCGCCGCGCACCCGGCGCGACGGCCGCCGCTCAGGCGGCCCGCGCGACGCGCGGCGACGGCGCCTCGGGACGGGCGTCGCCGTTCCACCGCGCCCACAGCGCGTCGCGCCGGGCGCGGGCGCGCGCCGCGCTCGCCTCCTTGACCGGTCCGTAGCCGCGGATCGCGTC
The DNA here is from genome assembly GCA_035628395.1 of Burkholderiaceae bacterium. GTDB lineage: Bacteria > Pseudomonadota > Gammaproteobacteria > Burkholderiales > Burkholderiaceae_E > UBA4615. The sequence goes on from DASPJX010000058.1 coordinate 8,226, forward strand.
GGGCAGCGACGCGATCTCCACCGCCAGCGCGTGGTTGGCGGGCGTCAGCCGCTCGAGCAGCGCCTCGAGGTCGCGCTCGTACCGCCCGATCAGCTCGCGCTCCATGCGCCGCTCGGCCGTGCGCCCGAACGGATCGAGCGCGGTGCCGCGCAGGCGCCGCAGCGGCGCCAGCAGCCGGAACACCGGCAGCATCCACGCGCCGTACTCGCGCTTCTCGGGCCGGCCGGTCCGCGGATCGCGGCGAGCGAACAGCGGCGGCGCGAGGTTGAAGGTCAGCCGCGGCGTGCCGTCGAACTCGGCCCGCAGCGACTCGACGAACGACGGATCGGCGTACAGCCTCGCGACCTCGTACTCGTCCTTGTACGACATCAGCTTCGCGAGGTTGCGGGCCGCGGCGCGCGCGAGCGCGTCGTCGCCGTCGGGCACCGCCGCGCGCTCGGCGACGCGCACCCGCTCGACCGCGGCGGCGTACCGGCGCGCCCAGCGGGCGTCCTGCCAGGCGGTCAGGTGCGCGACGCGGTGGGCGACGAGCTCGTCGAGCGCCGGCTCGGGCCGCGGCCCGACGGCGGCGAGCGGCCGCTCGAGCATCGCCTCGACGCGCGCGCGGTCGTGGACCCACAGCCGCCCGAGCGCGAACGCCAGGCGGTTCATCTCGACCTGCACGCCGTTCAGCTCGACCGCGCGCTCGATCGCCTCCGGCCCGACGGGCAGCCAGCCGAGCTGCGAGGCGGTGCCGACCATGAACAGGTTGGTGGCCATCGCGTCGCCGCACAGCGCCGTCGCGAGGCCGGACGCGTCCACCCAGCGCACGCGGTCCTCGCCGAGCTTCTCGCGGACCCGCCGCGCGAGCAGCCCGGTGTCGACGCGATCGTCCGGGTCGAAGTTCAGCGCCGCGGTCGGCTGGACCCGCTCGTTGCCGAGGAAGCGGCTGCGCGCGCCGTCGAGCGTGCGATGCGACTCGTCGCCGAGCGCCGCGACCATGTCGAACGCCAGCACCACCGACGCCTCGCCCAGCCCGAGCCGCTGGCTGGCGATCGTCGAGCCCTGCGGCGCGATGCGCAGGTGGCTGTAGACCGCGCCGTTCTTCTGCGACAGCCCCGTCATGTCGTAGGCCGACGCGGCGTGCCGCTCGAGGTGCGCGGCCATCGCGAGCACCGCGCCCACGGTGATGACGCCGGTGCCGCCGATGCCCGCGATCATCACGCCGAACCCGTCGGCCGGCAGCGGCGCGACGTCCGGTCGCGGCGGCGACGGCATCCCGTCGAGCGACACGGCGCGCGGGCGCTTCGGCCGCACGCCGCTCACCGACACGAAGGACGGGCAGAACCCCTTCGTGCAGCTGAAGTCCTTGTTGCAGGTCGACTGGTCGACGCGGCGCTTGCGCCCCATCGGGGTCTCCACCGGCTGCAGGCTGGTGCAGCTCGACTGCGTCGAGCAGTCGCCGCAGCCCTCGCACACGCCGGCGTGGATGAACATGCGGCGATCCGGGTCGGCGAAGCGGCCGCGCTTCCTGCGGCGCCGCTTCTCGGCCGCGCAGGTCTGCTCGTACAGGATGACCGTGCAGCCCGGCACCTCGCGCAGCTCGCGCTGCACCGCGTCGAGCGCGTCGCGGTGCACCACGCGCGTGCCGGCCGGGAGCGCCGGCCCGCCCTCGTGGCGCGACGGATCGTCGCTGACGAGCACCAGCCGCGCGACGCCCTCGTGCACGACCTGATGCGCGATCCGCGCCGGCGAGATCGGTCCGTCGATCGGCTGGCCGCCGGTCATCGCGACCGCGTCGTTGAACAGGATCTTGTAGGTGATGTTGGCGCCGCTCGCCACCGCCGCCCGGATCGCGAGCAGGCCCGAATGGAAGTAGGTGCCGTCGCCGAGGTTCTGGAACACGTGCGGCGTCCGCGTGAACCGCGACAGCCCGACCCAGCTCAGGCCCTCGCCGCCCATCTGCGTGCCGAGCGCGGTGGTGCCGGGCTTGGCCCACAGCGCCATGCCGTGGCAGCCGATGCCCGACAGGGCCAGGCTGCCGTCGGGGACGTTCGTCGACGTGTTGTGCGGGCAGCCCGAGCAGAAGAACGGCAGCCGCTTCACGCCCGGCGACGCCACCGCGAGCAGCGCGCTCCGGTAGGAGCGGGTCGCCGCCACGCGGGCCTCGAGCGCCGCGTCGGCGAGCCCGTTCGCGCGCAGCCGCTCGGCGATCGCGATCGCGACGTCGATCGGCTCGAGCAGCGACTCCTGCGGCAGCAGCGCCCGGCCGGCCTCGTCGTGCTTGCCGACGATCCGCGGCCGCGCGGCGTCGTTGTAGAGGATCGCCGCGGCCTGCGGCTCGGTGAAGGCCGCCTTCTCCTCGACGAACATCAGCTCGAGCTTGCCGGCGGCGAACTCGCGCAGCCCCTGCGGCTCGAGCGGCCAGATCAGCCCGACCTTGTACACCGCGACGCCCAGCTCGCGCGCGCGGGCCTCGTCGATGCCGAGGTAGCGCAGCGCCTGCATCGTGTCCTGGTGGGCCTTGCCGGCGGTGACGATGCCGAAGCGCGCGTCCGCGCCCAGCGACACCCGGTCGAGGCCGTTCGCGCGGGCGAACCGGTGCACGCGCGGCAGGCGGGCGCGCACCAGGATCGACTCGTCCTGCAGCGGCGCGAACACGCCGCGGAAGTGCACGCCCTCGGCGGGCGACAGGTCGGACGCGTCGGGCCGCTCGATGCGCAGCGCGTCGAGGTCGAACGCGGTCGTCGCGGTCTGCTCGACCGTCTCGTTGACGACCTTCATCGCGGTCCAGCAGCCGCTGTAGCGCGACATCGCCCAGCCGAGCAGGCCGAAGCGGACGAACTCGCCGACGTCCGACGGATAGACGACCGGCACCGAGTGGGCGGCCATCGCCTGCTCGCTGTGGTGCGCGATCGTCGAGGACTTGCCCGGGTGATCGTCCCCGAACACCGCGAGCACGCCGCCGTTCGGATGCGTGCCGGTGTAGTTGCCGTGCTTGATCGGATCGCCGGAGCGGTCCACGCCCGGACCCTTGCCGTACCACATCGCGAACACGCCCTCGACCGTCGGATCCGCGACGATCCGCAGCTGCTGCGTGCCCCAGACGGCGGTGGCGGCGAGGTCCTCGTTGACGCCGGGCACGAACTCGATGCCCGCCGCCTCGAGCGCGGGGCGCGCCTTCCACAGCGTGGTGTCCAGCCCGCCGAGCGGCGAGCCCCGGTAGCCGGACACGAAGCCGCCCGTCTTCAGCCCCGCGCGGCGGTCCAGCTCGCGCTGCGACAGCAGCAGGCGCACCAGCGCCTGCGGCCCGGACAGCAGCACCGGCTCGGCGTCGATGCGCCAGCGGTCCTCCAGCGCGACGTCGCGCAGGTTCATCGCGGTCTCCCCCTGATCGTCACGGCGCGCTCGCACGGGCGTCGCTCGTCGATCCTAGTCACCGCGGTTTCGCGCCGTCAATGCGCCGCGGGACCGGAAACCGCGTCGGGTGCCGGTCCCGCTTCGCCCGGCCCCGCCGCTCACTCGTCGGCGATCGGGTTGCGCAGCACGCCGATGCGGTCGACCTCGACCTCGACGACGTCGCCCGCCTTCATCCACAGCGGCGGCGTGCGCCGCGCGCCGACGCCGCCCGGCGTGCCGGTGACGATCACGTCGCCCGGCTCGAGCGGCGCCACCGTCGACACGTAGGCGATCTGCCGCGCGATCGAGTGGATCATCATCTCGGTCGTCGCGCGCTGCACCTCCCGGCCGTTGAGCCGGGTGACCAGCGTCATCGTCGTGCCGAACGGCACCTCGTCGGCGGTGACCATCCACGGGCCGAACGCGCCGCTGCGCCAGAAGTTCTTGCCCGGGGCGAACTGCGAGGTGTGGCGCTGCCAGTCGCGGACGCTGCCGTCGTTGAAGCACGCGTAGCCGGCGACGTGCGCGGCCGCGTCGGCCTCGGCGATCCGCCGCCCGCCGCGGCCGATCACCACCGCGATCTCGCCCTCGAAGTCGAGCTGCTCGCTCTCGCGCGGCCGCAGCATCGCGGCGCCGTGACCTACCTGCGCGTCGGCCCAGCGCGTGAAGAAGGTCGGCCGCTCGGTGACCTGGTTGTTCGTCTCCCTCACGTGCTCGCCGTAGTTCAGGCCGCAGCACCAGACCTTGCCCGGGTCGGGCACGACCGGCAGCCACTCGACCGCGTCGAGCGCCGCGTCGGGCCGCCGTCCGGCCGCCCAGGATCCGACCTGCCCGAGCGCGCCGGCCGCGAGCGCGGCCTTCAGCGTCGGATGCAGGGACGTCGCGTCGATCACGCCGCCGTCGACCACCACGCCCCACGCGGCACGACCGCCGCGCACGAAGCTCGCCACCTTCATCGTCGTGTCCCCTTCGTCAATCGAGCTTCACGCCCGCCTGCCGCACCACCGCGCTCCAGCGCGCCTGGTCGGCCCTGATGAACGCCCGGAACTCGGCGGGCGTGCTGCCCACCGGGTCGCCGCCGAAGCTGCGCCACAGCTCGACGAAGTCGGGCGACCGTGCGCCCGCGGCCACCGCGGCCGCGAGCCTCTCCTGGATCGCCGCCGGGGTGCCGGCCGGCGCGAACAGCCCGATCCACGCGATCGGCTGGTAGTCGGCGAGGCCGAGCTCCGCGAAGGTCGGCACGTCCGGGAACGACGGGTGCCGGTCCGAGCCGGTCACCGCGAGCACCTTCAGCCTGCCGGCGCGGATGTTGCCGATCGCCGCCGGCATGCCGTCGAACATCAGCTGCGTCGTGCCCCCGAGCAGGTCCGCGTACGGGCTCGACGTGTTGTACGGCACGAACCGCAGCTTCGCGCCGGTGGCCGACGCGAACCATTCGCCCGCGAGGTGCGAATAGGTGCCCACGCCCTGCGTCGCGGCGTTCAGCGACTCGGGGCGCGCCTTCGCGGCCGCGACCAGCTCGCGCACGTCGGCCGCCGCGACCGTCGGATGCGCGAGCAGGCCGCTGCGCAGCGTGCCGACGAGGCTGACCGGCTCGAAGTCGCGCTCGGCGTCGTAGGGGAGCCTGCGGTAGACGTAGGGCTGGATCGAGATCGTGCTCGTGAAGCCCATGTACAGCGTGTAGCCGTCGGGCGCGGCCTTGGCCGCGGCCTCGGTGCCGATCTGGCCGGCCGCCCCGGGACGGTTCTCGACGACCACCGGCTGGCCGAGCACCGCGGGCAGCTTGGTCGCGATCTGGCGCGCGTTGGTGTCCGGTCCGGTGCCGGCGGCGAACGGCACGATGATCCGCACGGGGCGGGTCGGGTACTCCTGCGCCCGGGCGCCCGGGGCCGCGAGCGCGAGGCCGAGCGGCAGGGCGAGCAGGCCGGCGGCGAGCCGGCGACGGTGCGGGGTCATCGGTGTCTCCTCCTCGTTGGACGGCCCCGCGGACGGCGCCGACGGGGAAGTCTGGCTTCGACGTCGATAATTGTCAACATACGATAATTCGTGCGAGCATTAGGCGTCCGGAGCGCCTCAATGACGCCCGCGGATCGGAATGCGACACAGACGAGGAGACGCGATGAGCGACGCCGTGCCCACCCTGCGCTTCAGCCACTTCGGCTTCCACGTGCGCGACATCGCGGCGATGGAGGACTTCTACGTCCGCGTGCTCGGCCTGGTCGTCACCGACCGCGGCGACCTCGGGCCGGTGCGGCTCGTGTTCCTGAGCCGCGACCCCGAGGAGCACCACCAGATCGTGCTCGCGTCGGGCCGCCCCGCCGAGGCGGCGTTCAACCCGATCAACCAGATCTCGTTCCGCGTCCCCGACCTCGCGTCGCTGCGCGCGCTCGACCGGCGGCTGCGCACCGAGGCGGTCGCCGAGCGGATCGCGGTCACGCACGGCAACGCGATCTCGGTGTACTTCCGCGACCCCGAGGGCAACCGGATCGAGGCGTTCTTCGACACGCCCTGGTACTGCCGCCAGCCGCTGCGCGAGGCGGTCGACCTCGAGCAGCCGGACGACGCGCTGATGGCCCGCGCCGAGGCGATCGCCCGGGCGACGCCCGACTTCCAGCCGCGCGCGCGGTGGGTCGAGGCGATGCGCGCGCGCATGGGAGCCGCCTGAGGTGACGACGATCGACGCCGACGTCGCGATCCTCGGGCTGGGCCCGGTCGGCGCGACGCTCGCGAACCGGCTCGGCGCGGCCGGGCTCGACGTCGTCGCGATCGAGCGCGACACCGCGATCTTCCCGCTGCCGCGCGCGATCCACTTCGACGGCGAGACGATGCGCGTGTTCCAGTCGCTCGGGCTGCGCGCCGAGGTCGAGGCGATCTCGCGCCCGGGGCTGAAGGGCATGCACTTCGTCAACGCCGACGACCGGGTGCTGATGGTGCGCGGCGGAACCGCGGCCGAGGGCCCGCAGGGCTGCGCGAGCAACCACTACTTCCACCAGCCCGAGCTCGAGGCGGTGCTGCGCGCCGGCCTCGCCCGCCATCCGAACGTGCGCGTGCTGCTCGGCCGCGAGGCGACCGCGATCGACGAGCGCGCCGACGACGTCCTCGTGACGCTCGCGCCCGGCGACGGCCCGGCGCGGGTGCGCGCGCGCTGGCTCGTCGGCTGCGACGGCGGCCGCTCGCCGACCCGCCGGGCGATCGGCGCGACCCTGGACGACCTCGGCCTGCATCAGCCGTGGCTCGTGTTCGACGCGATCCTCGAGCGCGACGACCTCGGGCTGCCCGACCACACCGTGCAGCGCTGCGACCCGGCGCGCCCGATGACGATCTGCAACGTGACCGGCCGCCGCCGGCGCTGGGAGATCATGCTGATGCCCGGCGACGATCCGGAGACGATCGGACGGCCCGAGAACGTCTGGCCGCTGGTGTCGCGCTGGATCACGCCGCGCGACGCGCGGCTCGAGCGCGCGGCCGTCTACACCTTCCATTCGGTGATCGCGCGCGGCTGGCGGCGCGGCCGACTGATGCTGGCCGGCGACAGCGCGCACCAGACGCCGCCCTTCCTGGGGCAGGGGCTGTGCGCGGGCATCCGCGACTGCGCGAACCTCGCCTGGAAGCTCGCGCTGGTGGCCCGCGGCCGCGCGTCCCCGGCGCTCCTCGACACCTACGAGAGCGAGCGCCGCCCGCACGTGCGGGCGTTCGTCGAGCTCGCGGTCCGGATCGGCGAGGTGGTCCAGGCGACCGACCCGGCGGTCGCCGCCGAGCGCGACGCGCGGATGCTGGCCGGCGAGGCGACCGTCTTCGAGTACCCGCAACCGGGTCTCGGCCCCGGGCTGCACGCGGGTCCGCTCGGCGGCACGCTGTTCCCGCAGCCGCGGCTCGCCGACGGGCGCCGGCTCGACGAGGCGGTCGGCGACGCGTTCGCGGTGCTCGGCGACGCGGCGCTGCTCGCGCGGGCCGACGACGCGACGCGGGCGCGCTGGCGGGCCGCCGGGGCTGTCATACTCGCCGACCCCGGCGAGGCGGTCGCGGCCTGGTGGCGCGAGCGCGACGCGCGGGCGGTCGTGCTCCGCCCGGATCGCTACCTGCTCGGCGCCGCGAGCGACGCGCGCGGGCTGGCCGACGTGTCGGCGCTGCTGCCGGGAACCTGAGTCGCGGCCGCCGGGGCGCCCGGCGCCGACCTTCGGAGGGCGTCGGAACCGTGTCGAGCTTCGTGCGCATGCTGGGCGTGCTGGACCTGTTCACCGAGCGCGAGCCGGCGTGGACGCCGGACGCGATCGCGCAGCGGCTGGGCTGCTCGCTGCCCACCGCGTACCGCTACGTGCGCGCGCTGCTCGCGGCCGGGCTGCTGCGCCGCGCGGTGGCGGGCACCTACGTGCTCGGGCCCCGGCTCGTCGAGCTCGACTTCCAGATGCGGGTCACCGATCCGCTGCTGCACGACGGCGACGCCGCGCTGCGCGCGCTCGTCGACGACACCGGCTGCGACGTCGTCATCGCCGAGGCGCTCGCCGACCGGATCTTCACGGTCCAGCACCTGCACGGCCGCGAGGGCGTCGACGCGAGCTTCAGCCGCGGGCGACGGATGCCCGCGTTCCGCGGGATGCTGTCGAAGACGCTGCTCGCGTGGATGCCGCGCCCCGCGCTCCGGCGCCTGCACGCCGCGCACGCCGACGAGGCCGCCGCGGAGCCGTTCGCGAAGGACCTCGACACGCTGGTCGCGAACCTGAAGGCGATCCGCGCGCGCGGCCACGCGGTGTCGGTCGGCGAGCTCGACCCGGGGCTCGCCGGCATCGCGGTGCCGCTCGCGCGCCCGGGCGACGGCGGCACCGTCGCGCTCGGCGTGATCCTGTCGACGCGCCGCTTCGCGACGACCGACGTCGACGCGGTCGTGCGCCGGCTGCGCCGCGCCGCCGACGACGTCGTGCGCGCGATCGAGGACGCGGCGGCGGCCCGCGGGCGGCCCGCGGCCTAGGCCCCGATCCGCAGCCGCGCGGCGGCGGCGGCCGCCGCGGTGCGCGTCTCGACCCCGAGCTTCTCGAACACGTGCTCGAGGTGCTTGTTCACCGTGCGCGGGCTCATGCCGAGGATCTCGGCGATGTCGCGGTTCGTCTTGCCGCGCGCGACCCACAGCAGCACCTCGGTCTCGCGGCCGGTGAGGGCCGGCGGGCGCCATGCCGAGGACGCGTCGGCGTCGGCCCGCGCGGCTTCGGTCGTCGCGGCGCTCGCCCCCCAAGGATCGGCCGGCCCGGACGCGCCGCCCGGGCCCGCGGCGTCCGGGCGCCCGCCGGGCGGGCCCTCGGGGCGCTCGAGCGCCCCGGCC
>DASPJX010000059.1:0-14440 GCA_035628395.1 Burkholderiaceae bacterium
GCGCTTGCCGCGCTTCCTGACCTCCTCGACCGCGGTCGCGATCTCGGCGTCTGTCATCGGCGTGGCCTCGGCCGCGAGGCCCGCGATGTACTCGCCCGACAGGTTCAGCTTGATCGTGTCGACGCCGTACTTGAGGAGACCGCCATGGCCGACACCCTGTTCACCAACGTGCGGATCTTCGCCTCGGACGTCGATCGTGCGGCGCGGCCAGGCGCTTGCCGCGCACGCCCGCTCGTCGGAGTCGGTCAAGCAGTGCGTGCGCCACGGCATCGAGCTCGTCTTCCACGCGAGCTTCGCCGACGAGGAGGCGCTCGACATGCTCGAGGCCCGCAAGGACCGGCACTTCGTCGCGCCCGGCATCGCGTGGCTGATCAACACCTCGTACCACGCGTCGCAGTGGGGCATCACGCCCGACGCGGCGCGCGACATGGGCTACCACCGCGAGCTCGAGGTCGCCGTCGAGACGATGAAGAAGATGCACCGGCGCGGCATCCGCATCCTGCCCGGCGGCGACTACGGCTTCGCGTGGATCGAGCACGGCACCAACGCGAAGGACCTCGAGTACTTCGTGAAGTACCTGGGCTTCACGCCGATGGAGGCGCTGCTGTCGGCGACGAAGCTCGGCGGCCAGATCATGATGCGCGAGCACGAGCTCGGCCAGGTGAAGGACGGCTATCTCGCCGACCTGCTGCTGGTCGACGGCGATCCGCTGTCGGACATCACGATCCTGCAGCAGCCCTCGCGGCTCCTCGCGGTGATGAAGGACGGCGTGTTCCACAAGGAGCCCGAGGTCGTCTCCGCCCGCAGCCGCTGGTCGCTGACCGCGGCCTGAGCCGACGCCCCCGATGCCCACCCGCTTCGTCGACCGGATCGCCTTCGAGCAGCACGGCTCGGGCGAGGCCGTGCTCGCGATCCACGGGCTGGGCGGCTCGTCGAACACCTGGACGCCGCTCGCGGGCGACGGCGCGCCGCTGTCGCGCCACACGCTGCTGCGGCTCGACCTGCCCGGCTCGGGCCGCTCGCACCGCGTCGAGGGCCCGCTGTCGATCGAGCGGATGGTGTCGGCCTGCCTGCGGGTGCTCGCGGCGGCCGGCGTCGAGCGCGCGCACGTGCTCGGCCATTCGCTCGGCACGATCGTCGCGCAGCACCTGGCCGCGAGCGAGCCGCGCGTGGTGCGCAGCCTCGCGCTGTTCGGCCCGCTGCCGGCGCCGCCCGACGCGGCCCGCGAGGCGATCCGCGCGCGCGGCCGCAAGGCCGCCGCCGAGGGCGCCGCGGGCATGGCCGAGATCGCCGACGCGCTGGTGCGCGCGTCGACCTCGGCCGAGACCCGCGCGCGCCGGCCGACCGCGGCGGCCTTCGTGCGCGAGTCGCTGATGCGCCAGGATCCCGACGGCTACGCGCGCACCTGCGAGGCGCTCGCCGACGCGGTGCCGGCCGACCCGGCGCGCATCGGCTGCCCGGTGCTGCTGGTCACCGGCGACGAGGACGCGGTCGCCCCGCCGCAGTCGGTGCGGGCGATGGCGACGCGGCTCGCCGAGGCGGGCGTCGAGGTGCTGCGCGGCTGCGGGCACTGGACCCCGGTGGAGAAGCCCGACGAGTGCGCCGCGCTGCTGCGCGGCTTCCTCGCGCGGCGGATGTGAGCGTCAACGAGAGGCGGAACGACATGGCCGACGTCCTGTTCACCAACGTGCGCATCCTCGACGGCACCGGCGTCGCCCCGTACCCGGGCGACGTGCTGGTCCGCGGCGACCGCATCGCGCGGATCGGCCGCGTGGGCGAGGGCGCCCGCGCCCAGTCCGCGCCGCCCTCGGGCGTCGTCGTCATCGACGGCGCGGGCGCGACGCTGATGCCCGGCATGTGCGAGGCGCACACGCACATGGCCTGGAACAACTCGGCGACGCTCGACGGCATCCAGGTGATGCCGACCGAGGAGCACGTGCTCTGGACCGCCGGCGTCGCCAAGCAGTACCTGATGCACGGCTGGACCTCGTGCGTCGGCGCGGCGACCGCGAAGCCGCGCCTCGACGTCGTGATCCGCAACGCGATCGAGTCGGGCCAGATCCCGGGCCCGCGCTACCTCGCGGCCAGCCAGGAGATCACGGTGCCGGGATCGCTCGGCGACGAGACGCTGCCGCACATCACCTACCCCGAGTACAGCTTCGGTGCGATCGTCAACGGCCCCGAGGACATGCGCCGCGTCGTGCGCAACTTCCTCAAGTACGGCGTCGACTCGATCAAGCTGAACCTGTCGGGCGACAATTTCGTGATGGGCGCCGACGCCAAGACCACCTGGATGAGCGACGAGGAGGTGGCGATGGCGGTGCGCGAGGCGAAGGCGCGCGGCAAGCGCGTGTCGGTCCACGCGCGCTCGTGCGAGTCGGTCAAGCAGGCGCTGCGTCACGGCTGCGAGGTCATCTACCACGCGAGCTTCACCGACACCGAGGCGCTCGACATGCTCGAGGCGCAGAAGGACCGCGTCTTCGTCGCCCCCGGCCTGTCGGTGATCGTCAAGCTGCTCTACGAGGGCGAGCCCTTCGGCATCCCGCACGCGAAGGCGGTGCAGATGGGCTACCTCGAGGAGTTCGAGGCCGCGGTCGAGAGCCTGCGCGCGATGCACAAGCGCGGCGTGCGCGTGCTGCCCGGCGGCGACTACGGCTTCGCGTGGGCGCCGCACGGCACCAATGCGACCGACCTGCAGTACTTCGTCAAGTACCTCGGGTTCACGCCGATGGAGGCGATCGTGTCGGCGACGAAGCTGGGCGGGCAGATCATGATGCGGGGCCACGAGCTCGGCACGATCCGCGAGGGCATGCTCGCCGACCTGCTGCTCGTCGACGGCGATCCGCTCGCCGACCTGTCGATCCTGCTCGACACGAAGCGGCTGCTCGCGATCATGAAGGACGGCCGCTTCGCGAAGGAGCCGCCGATCCGCAGCGCCCGTCCGCGCACGCTGTCGCGCTGGACCGCGGGCGTCGCCTGAGCGCCCGACGGAGCCGCCGATGAACGTCGCCGACCTGCCCGTCGCCCGCCCGGGCCCGGCTCCCACCGCCGCGGGCCTCGCGGCGAGCGCGGCCGCGCGGCGCCGCCGGACCGTCCGCTGGATCGTCGGCCTGGCGATCGGCCTGCCGCTCGCGGCGTTCACGGCCTGGGCGCTCGCCGACAATCCGCGCCTCTTCGTCTCCACGCTGCTGAACGGGCTGACGCTCGCCGCGCTGTACTTCCTCGTGGCGAGCGGATTCACGCTGGTGTTCGGGCTGATGCGCAACGTCAACCTCGCCCACGGCTCGCTGTACCTGTTCGGCGCGTACGTCGGCTGGGTGATCGGGGACTGGAGCGGCTCCTGGGTGCTCGCCGTGATCGCGGGCTTCGTCGCCTCCGCGCTCGTCGGGCTGCTGCTGCAGCTGACGATCTTCCGCTTCATGCAGGGCCAGGACCTGCGCCAGACGCTGGTGACGATCGGCATCTCGATCGTGCTCGCCGACCTGATGCTGTGGGTCTGGGGGGCCGAGATCTACACGTTCGAGCCGCCGGCCTGGATGTTCGGCACGCTGTCGCTGCCGGTCGTCGAGAAGTACGCGACCTACCGGCTGCTGCTGCTGGTCGGCGCGATCCTGATCGGCATCGCGCTCTGGGTGTTCCTGAACCGCACGCGCGTCGGGATGATGATCCGCGCCGGCGTCGACGACCGGGCGATGCTCGCCGCCTCGGGCGTCAACGTGCAGCTCGTGTTCGCGGTGACCTTCGCGATCGGCGCGGGCATGGCGGGCTTCGCCGGCGTCGTGGGCGGCACCGCGCTGTCGATCGCGCCCGGCGAGGACGTCCGCTACCTGCTCGCCTCGCTCGTCGTCGTGATCGTCGGCGGCATGGGCAGCGTGACCGGCGCCGCGATCGGCGCGCTGCTGATCGGGGTCGCCGAGCAGTTCGGGCTCGCCTACGCGCCCACCTACGGCATCGTGTTCACCTTCGTCATCATGGCGCTCGCGCTCGCCTTCCGCCCGCAGGGCCTGCTCGGGAGGGCGCGATGAGCGCGGCCCAGTGGCGCAAGGCCATGAACCCCGGCGCCTCGGCGCACGACTGGCGCCGCTCGTCGTGGGCGCGCCCCGGCGCCGCGCCGCCCGCGCCGCCGTCCGGCGACGAGCCGGTGCGCCCCGGCTTCACCGCCGAGGGCCTGCCCGACTACGCCGACCAGGACGCGCCGCGCTGGCTCGTGTGGATCTGGCAGCGGGTGTCGGCGCGCCACGTGCTGGTGCTGCTCGGCCTGCTGGTCTTCCCGTGGATCGCGACGCCGTTCTTCGTGTTCCAGATCGGCGCGCAGTCGCTCGCGCTCGGGCTGATCGCGCTGTCGCTGCTGCTGCTCGCCGGCTACGGCGGCATGGTCTCGCTGTCGCAGATGACGGTCGCCGGCATCGCCGGCTACGCGGTCGCGATCTTCGGCACCAGCGCGGTGGCCGAGATCAGCCTCGGCTGGCCGTGGTGGCTCGCGGTGCTCGTCGCGATCGCCGCCGGCACGATCGCCGCCACGCTGATCGGCTGGCTGTCGGTGCGCACCGAGGGCATCTACACGATCATGATCACGCTCGCGGTCGGGGTCGCGTTCTTCTACCTCGTCCAGCAGAACTATTCGGTCTTCAACGGCTTCCAGGGGTTCTCGAAGGTCGCGCCGCCGGTGGTGCTCGGCCTCGACTGGCGCCAGCCGCTGCCGTTCTACCACCTGACGCTGTTCTGGGCGCTGGCCGGCTACTTCTTCGTCAAGCACCTCGCGCGCACGCCGTTCGGCGTCGCGCTGCAGGGCGTGCGCGACAACCCGCGGCGGATGAACTCGCTCGGCTTCGACGTGACCGCGCACCGGGTCGCCGCGCACGCGGTCGCCGGCCTGATCGCCTCGGTCGGCGGCGTGCTGATGGTCTGGTACAACAGCCTGATCTCCCCGGGCTCGATCGGCACCGGCGCGCTGATCAACGTGCTGATCGTCGCCGTCCTCGGCGGCATGGGCCATCCGATCGGCGCGTTCGTGGGCGCGCTGGTCTTCGTGCTGCTGCAGAACTTCGCGATCGACCTGGTCGACCGCGAGCGCTTCAACCTCGTGATCGGCGGCGTGTTCCTCGCCGTCGTGCTGTTCTCGCCCGACGGCCTGGTCGGCATCTGGAACCGGATGCGCGCGCGTCTCGCGCGCGGCTCCGATCCGGTGCGCCCGGCAGGCGGTCGGCGGATGTCAGGACCCGGCGGCGGGCATGCCGCGCATACCAAGAGGAGGACGACGTGAAGCAAGGCAAGAGGATGTTAGGGCGGTCGTTGATCGCCGCGGCGGTGCTCTCGGCGTTCGCCGGCGCCGCCACCGCGCAGGAGGCCCTGAAGATCGGGCTGCTGGCCACGCTCGAGGGGCCGTTCGCCGCCGGCGGGCAGGACGGCATGCGGGGCGCGGAGCTCGCGCTGATGCAGCGCAAGGGCACGGCGGGCGGCAAGAAGATCGAGTTCGTCAAGGGCTCGTCGAACGCCAACCCCGACGTCGCGGTCAACGCGACCCGCAAGCTCGTCGAGCAGGACAAGGTCCAGATCATGATCGGGCCGCTGTCGGGCTCCGAGGGCATCGCGGTCAAGAACTACAGCAAGTCGCAGCCGGCGGTCACGTTCATCAACGGCGGCTCCGGCGCGCAGGCCACCACGCTGCAGGACCCGTCGCCCAACTTCTTCCGGTTCAACACCGAGGGCGCCCAGTGGATGGTCGGCCTCGGCGAGTACGCGTTCAAGGACAAGGGCTACAAGCGGATGGCCCTGATCTCCGAGGACTACTCGTTCCCGTACTCGCAGGTGCAGGGCTTCATGGCCGGCTACTGCAAGGCCGGCGGGAAGATGGTCGAGAAGATCTGGGTGCCGCTCGGCACCAAGGACTACGCGGCGGCGATCGCCAAGCTGCCGCGCGACATCGACGCGATCTTCGCGGTGCTCGGCGGCTCGGACGCGGTCAACTTCCTGACGCAGTACGAGCAGGCCGGCGGCAACAAGCCGATCATCGGCGGCACGATCACCGTCGACCAGACGGTGCTCGGCTTCCGGGGCCGGCGTCCCGACGCGATCGTCGGCACGCCGACCGCGGGCCCGATGGCCGACGCGCTCGACACGCCCGAGTGGAAGCAGTTCGTCTCCGACTACCGGACGAACTTCAAGGACGGCCTGCCCAGCCCGTCGCTGTTCGCGTTCCTGTACTACATCAACACCAAGGCGGCGCTCGACGCGCTCGACGCGGTGAACGGGGACCTGTCGAACAACCAGGCGAAGTTCCGCGAGGCGCTGTCGAAGATGACGCTGAAGACGCCCGTCGGCGACATCTCGCTCGACTCGAACCGCCAGGCGGTCGGGCCGACCTTCATCACCGAGGTCGCCAAGGGTCCGGACGGCAAGTTCTTCAACAAGGTCGTGCGCAAGGTCGACAAGGTCGACCAGACGCTGGGTCTGGGCAAGGCCGAGTTCGACAAGATGGGCCTCGGCACCCGCGACAACCCGTCGTGCCCGTGAGCCCGGAGCCGATGCCGCGATGAGTGCCGCGCCCCCGGGGCGGCCGCTGGCGTCGGGTGACGCCCTCGTTCTCGAGGGCGTCACCCGACAGTTCGGCGCGCTGCGCGCGATCGACGACGTCTCGTTCACCGTGGCCGCCGGCGAGCGGCGCGCGGTGCTCGGCGCCAACGGCGCCGGCAAGACGACGCTCTTCAACGCGATCACCGGCGACTTCCCGCCGACCGCGGGGCGCGTGTCCTTCTTCGGCGAGGACGTGACCGAGCTGCCGCCGTACGAGCGGATCCGCCGCGGCCTGCGCCGAACCTACCAGTCCTCCCTGCTGTTCCGCGAGCTGACCGTGCGGGACAACCTGTTCCTCGCGGTGCGCGGCGTCGGCCGCGGCCGCTTCAGCTGGCTGCGGCCGCGCGCCGGCAGCGCGTCGCGCCGCGCCACCGCCGACCTGCTCGACCGGGTGCGGCTGTCGCACCTGGCCGACACGACGGTCGCGAGCCTGTCGCACGGCCAGCAGCGCCAGCTCGAGATCGGCATGGCGCTCGCCGGCGCGCCGCGGATGATCCTGTTCGACGAGCCGGCCGCCGGGCTCTCGCCGGCCGAGCGCCGCGAGCTGGTGCAGCTGCTCGGCGCGTTCCCGCCGCACATGGGCTTCGTGCTGATCGAGCACGATCTCGACATCGCGCTGCGCACCGTCGAGCGCGTCACCGTCATGCACAACGGGCGCGTGATCAAGCACGGCACGCCCGACCAGATCGAGGGCGACGCCGAGGTGCAGGCGATCTACATGGGCGGAGGCCACCACTGATGCGCTGGTTCGGCCGCGGCCGCGCCGAGGACGTCCGCAGCGGACCGATCCTCGTCGTCGAGTCGCTCGACGTGTACTACGGCCGCGCGCACGCGCTGCAGTCGGTGTCGCTGACGCTCGACTCGGGCGTGCTCGCGGTCGTGGGCCGCAACGGCATGGGCAAGACGACGCTGTGCAACGCGATCGTCGGCCTGGTGCCGGCCACCGGCAGCGTGCGCCTCGCCGGGGACGAGATCCTCGGCCGCGCGCCGAACGCGATCACCGAGTCCGGCGTCGGCTACGTGCCGCAGGGCCGGCGCGTGTGGCCGTCGCTGACCGTCGACGAGCACCTGCGGCTCGCGGCGGCGACCGCCCGCAAGGGGCCGTGGACGGTCTCGCGCGTCTACCAGACCTTCCCGCGGCTCGCCGAGCGCAAGTCCAACGGCGGCGCGCAGCTGTCGGGCGGCGAGCAGCAGATGCTCGCGATCGGCCGGGCGCTGCTGTTCAACCCGAAGCTGCTCGTGATGGACGAGCCCACCGAGGGGCTCGCCCCGGTGATCGTCGAGCAGGTCGCGCAGATGCTGAAGACGCTCGCGGCCGAAGGCGCGATCTCGGTGCTGCTGATCGAGCAGAACCTCGGCGTCGCGATCGACATCGCCGACCGGATCGCGGTGATGGTCAACGGGCGCGTCGCCCGCACGATGCCGGCCGGCGAGCTCGCGGCCGACCGCGAGCTGCAGCAGCGGCTGCTCGGCGTCGGGCGCGGCGCGCACGAGACGCTCGATCCGGCCGAGGTGCCGGCCGCCGAGGGCATGCCCGACGAGCCGTTCGCCGACGAGCGCCCGATCGAGGCGACCGTCTACACGATCCGCCGCGCGCACGACGGCGACGACGCGGGCGCGGCGCCCGGGCCGGCGCTCGGCGACACGCTGCGCGAGGCGCGCGCGGTGCGCGGCCTGACGCGCTGGAACGCGCAGGACCCGCAGGCGCGGCCGCGCGACCGGCTCGTCGAGTCCCGCGCCGACGCGCCCGCCGAGCCGCCCTCGATCGAGCGCGCGGCCGCCTCGCTGGCGGAGGCCGCGCGCGAGGCGAAGGTGCTCGAGTTCCCGGTCGCGGCGAGCCTCGACCGCGCGGCCTACGTCGCCGGCACCTTCGACACCAAGGGGCGCGAGCTGTTCTTCCTGCGCGACCGCCTCGAGAAGCTCGGCGTGCGCACCGTCACCGTCGACCTGTCGACCGGTCCCGCGCCGTCGCCGGCGATGGTCCATCCGCGCGAGGTCGCGCGGCACCATCCGCGCGGCGAGCGCGCGGTGTTCACCGGCGACCGCGGCAGCGCCGTCGCCGAGATGGCGGTCGCCTTCGAGCACTTCGTGCGCCGGCGGCGCGACCTCGGCGGCCTCGTCTCGGCGGGCGGCTCGGGCGGCACCGCGCTCGCGACCGCGGCGATGCGGGCGCTGCCGATCGGGCTGCCCAAGGTGATGGTCTCCACCGTCGCCTCGGGCGACGTGAAGCCCTACGTGGGCCCGTCGGACCTGTGCATGATGTACTCGGTCACCGACGTCTCGGGCATCAACCGGATCTCCGAGCAGGTGCTGTCGAACGCCGCGCACGCGCTCGCCGGCATGATGGCCTGGCGCCCGCGCGACGACCGGGCCTCGGCCTCGCGCCCGGCGATCGGGCTCACGATGTTCGGCGTGACGACGCCCTGCGTGCAGGCGGTCAGCCGCGCGCTCGAGGACCGCTTCGACTGCCTGGTGTTCCACGCGACCGGCACCGGCGGGCAGTCGATGGAGAAGCTCGTCGACTCGGCGCTGCTCGCGGGCGTGATCGACGTGACCACCACCGAGATCTGCGACGAGATCGCGGGCGGGGTGATGTCGGCGGGGCCGGGACGGATGGACGCGATGGCCCGCGTGCGCACGCCCTACGTCGGCTCCTGCGGCGCGCTCGACATGGTGAACTTCTGGGCGATCGACACCGTGCCCTCGCGCTACCGCGGCCGCACGCTGTACCGGCACAACCAGAACGTCACGCTGATGCGCACGACCGCCGAGGAGTGCGCCGCGATCGGCCGCTTCGTCGCCGGCAAGCTCAACCGCATGGACGGTCCGGTGCGCTTCCTGATCCCGGAGGGCGGCGTGTCGGCGCTGGACGCGCCCGGCCAGCCGTTCCACGACCCGGCGGCCGACCGCGCGCTGTTCGACGCGATCGCCGCCGACTTCCGGCCCGGCGCCGACCGGCGCCTGATCCGGCTGCCGCACCACCTGAACGACCCCGAGTTCGCCGACGCGCTGGTGGCGGCGTTCCTCGAGGTCGCCGTCCCGCGCGACGCCTCGCGTCGCGCCTCCTGACCGAGGCCCCCTCCCGATGCCGCGCATCGCCCGCAGCGAGATCCTCTCCAAGTTCCGCGCCATGATCGCCCGCGGCGAGCCGATCGTCGGCGGCGGCGCCGGCACCGGCCTGTCCGCCAAGTGCGAGGGGGCCGGCGGCATCGACCTGATCGTCATCTACAACTCCGGCCGCTACCGGATGGCCGGGCGCGGCTCGCTCGCCGGGCTGATGGCCTACGGCAACGCGAACGAGATCGTCGTCGAGATGGCCGCCGAGGTGCTGCCGGTGGTGCGCCGCACGCCGGTGCTGGCCGGCGTCAACGGCACCGACCCGTTCATGATCACCGGGCACTTCCTGCGCCGGCTCGCCGACCTCGGCTTCTCCGGCGTGCAGAACTTCCCGACGGTCGGGCTGATCGACGGCACCTTCCGGGCCAACCTCGAGGAGACCGGGATGGGCTACGGCCTCGAGGTGGAGATGATCCGCGAGGCGCGCGCGCTCGACCTGCTGACCACGCCCTACGTGTTCTGCGAGGCCGACGCGCGGGCGATGGCCGGCGCCGGCGCCGACGTCGTCGTCTGCCACCTCGGCCTCACCACCGGCGGCGCGATCGGCGCCGAGACCGCGCTGACGCTCGACGACTGCGTGCCGAGGATCGAGGCCTGGGCCGCGGCCGCGCGCGAGGTCAATCCCGAGGTGATCGTGCTGTGCCACGGCGGGCCGATCGCGACGCCCGACGACGCGCAGCGCATCCTCTCGGCCTGCCGCGGCTGCCACGGCTTCTACGGCGCCTCGAGCATGGAGCGGCTGCCCACCGAGGTCGCGCTGACCGAGACCACCCGACGGTTCAAGCGGATCGGCGCCGAGGCCCGGGACGCGCGTCCCTGACACACCGACACAGAGCATCGAGGAGAACCCACCATGACCGGCGCCCAATTCGGCAGCTTCATCCTGGGCCTGATCGTCGTCGCGATCGTCGTCGCGATCGTCGTCTGGCTGCTCAACTGGCTGTACCTGCGCTCCTCGAAGGAGCGCGCGTTCGTGCGCACCGGGCTCGGGGGCCAGAAGGTCGTGATGAACGGCGGCGCGCTGGTGCTGCCGATCGTCCACGACGTGATCCCGGTGAACATGAACACGCTGCGTCTCGAGGTCTCGCGCGGGCGCGACAAGGCGCTGATCACGCGCGACCGGATGCGGGTCGACGTGGTCGCCGAGTTCTACGTGAGGGTGCAGGCGGCGACCGAGGCGATCGCCGCGGCCGCCCAGACGCTCGGCACGCGCACGATGCAGCCCGACCAGCTGAAGGAGCTCGTCGAGGGCAAGTTCGTCGACGCGCTGCGCACGGTGGCCGCCGAGATGACGATGGAGGAGCTGCACGAGAAGCGCGGCGAGTACGTCCGCCGGGTGCGCTCGGTGGTGGCCGCCGACCTGCTGCAGAACGGCCTCGAGCTCGAGACGGTGTCGCTGACGCAGCTCGACCAGACGGCGATGGAGTACTTCAATCCGTCGAACGCGTTCGACGCCGAGGGCCTGACCCGGCTGACCGAGCAGATCGAGCGGCGCAAGAAGATCCGGAACGACATCGAGCAGGACACGATGATCCAGATCCGCAACAAGAACCTCGAGACCGAGAAGCAGGCGCTCGACATCGACCGCGAGCTCGAGAGCGCGCGCCTCGAGCAGGAGCGCGAGGTCGAGGTGCGGCGCGCCGTGCAGCGCTCCGAGCTGGTGCGCGAGCGCGCCGAGCGCGAGCAGGCGTCCGAGCGCGCGCAGATCTCGGCCCGCGAGGCCGTCGAGCGCGCCCGCATCGCGAGCGAGCGGGCCCTCGAGGAGGAGCGCATCGCGAAGGAACGCGAGCTGCAGTCGCTCGAGATCGACCGGCGCCGCGCGCTCGAGATCGCCGAGCAGCAGCGGGCGATCGCGATCGCCGAGCAGAGCCGCGCCCAGAGCGAGGCGCAGGCCGAGGCCGACCGCGCGCGCGCGCAGGCGGTCGCCGAGGAGGAGCGCGTGTTCACCGTGCGCGAGACCGAGATGGCCGAGCGGCGCAAGGCGGTCGAGCTGATCGGTGCCCGCCAGGAGGCCGAGCGCGAGGGGCTGCGGCTGCGGCTCGCGGCCGAGGCCGAGCGCATGGCCGCGGCCGACCGCGGCGCGGCGGTGCGCGCCGAGGCCGAGGCCGAGGCCGACGCCGAGCGGATCCGCTCGATGGCCGCGAAGATCCGCCACGAGGTCGAGGCCGAGGGCCAGCGGCTGATGAACGAGGCGGCGAACACGCTGACGCTCGAGGCCCGGATGTCGGCGATGCGCCTGCGCCTCATCGACAAGCTCGACGCGATCATCCGCGAGCAGGTCAAGCCGATGGAGCGGATCGAGGGCATCAAGATCCTGCACGTCGACGGCCTGGGCGGCGGCGGGGGCGGGGGCGGCGGCTCGAACGGCTACGACATGGGCGGCTCGGGCGGCGGATTCGCCGACAGCGTCGTCAACTCGGCGCTGCGCTACCGCGCCCAGGCGCCGCTGGTCGACCAGCTGCTGCGCGAGATCGGGATCCAGGGCGGCGACGTCGGGCACCTCGCGACCGGCATGCTCGGGCACGCGGCGGCCGCCGGCGGCGCGCTCGGCGCCGCGCAGGGGACGGGCGCCGCCTCGCCCGCGCTGCCGCCGCAGGCGGAGCGCTGAGCGGATGCTCAAGGTCTACGTCTCGTCGGTCATCGACGCGCCCGCCGACTCGGTCTGGTCGCAGATCCGCGACTTCAACGGGCTGGCGCGCTGGACGCCCTTCGTCGCCGACTCGCGGATCGAGGGCGGGCTGCCGGCCGACCAGGTCGGCTGCGTGCGCAACTTCGTGCTGAAGGACGGCGGCGCGATCCGCGAGCAGCTGCTCGCGCTCTCCGACTTCGACTTCCAGTGCACGTACTCGATCCTCGAGAGCCCGATGGGCGTCGAGAACTACGTCGCGACGCTGAAGCTCACGCCGGTCACCGACGGCAACCGCACGTTCGCCGAATGGTGGGCGGAGTTCGACGCGCCCCCGGGACGCGAGGCCGAGCTCGCCGAATCGATCGGGCAGGGCGTGTTCCAAGCGGCGTTCACGTCGCTCAAGCAGCTGCTTCGCCGGTGATCCGGGTCGTCCGCTCCGCGATCGTCGACGCGCCGGTCGACGTCGTCTGGTCGCTGGTCCGCGACTTCAACAGCCACTGGGCCTGGCATCCGGCGGTCGGCCCGTCGCGGATCGAGAACGACGAGCCGGCCGACCAGGTCGGCTGCGTGCGCAACTTCGCGCTGAAGGACGGCAACCGGATCCGCGAGCAGCTGCTCGCGCTGTCCGACCGCGACTTCGTCAGCACCTACTGCATCCTCGACGCGACGCTGCCGATGCGCCGCTACGTGGCCACCGTGCGGCTCTCGCGCGTGACCGACGGCGACCGCACGTTCTGGCACTGGTCGTCGACCTTCGACGTGCCGCGGGGGCGCGAGCGCGAGTTCGCCGACATGGTCGGACGGGGCGTCTACGAGGCCGGCTTCCAGGGGGTGCGCGACTGGCTGCGCGCGAACGGCGGACGGCCCTGGTCGATCCGCGAGCAGGGCCCCGCGCGCGACGGCGGCGCGACGGCGCTCGCCGCCCCGGGACCGCGCGCGGCGGCCGGCGGCGCCGCCCCGATGCACGGCCGGGCGGTGTTCGTCGAGCGCCACGGCGGGCCCGAGGTCCTCGCGTCGCGCCCGACGTCGGCGCCGCGGCCGGGCCCCGGCGAGGCGCGGATCCGCCAGACCTCGATCGGCGTCAACTACATCGACGTGTACGTCCGCAAGGGCCTGTACCCGCTGCTCTCGCCGCCGGCGGTGCCCGGCATGGAGGCCGCCGGCGTCGTCGTCGACGTCGGTCCCGACGTCTCCGGGCTCGCGCCGGGCGACCGCGTCGCGTACGCGTGCGCGCCGCCCGGCAGCTACTGCACGGTGCGCACGATGCCCGCGTCCGACCTCGTCCGGCTGCCCGCGTCGATCGACGACGAGACCGCGGCGGCCGCGATGCTGAAGGGGCTGTCGGCCGAATACCTGCTGCACCGGCTGCGGCGCGTCGGGCCGGGCGACACCGTGCTCGTGCACGCGGCCGCGGGCGGCGTCGGGCTGCTGCTGTGCCAGTGGGCGAGCCGGCTCGGCGCGACCGTGATCGGGACGGTGTCGACCGAGGACAAGGCGCGCGTCGCCCGGGCGCACGGCTGCGCGCATCCGGTCGTCGCGCCGCGGCCGCGCTTCGCCGACGCGGTGCTCGAGCTCACCGCCGGCCGCGGCGCGGACGTCGTCTACGACGGCCTGGGCGCCGACGCGGTCGACGAGAACCTGCGCGCGGTCGCCGCCACCGGGCTCTGGGTCGCGTACGGGCAGGCGACCGGGCCGCTGCCGCCGATCGATCCGCAGCGGCTCGCGGCGCGCTCGATCACGCTGTCGCGCCCGGTGCTGTTCCACTACACCGCCGATCCGCGCCGGCTCGCCGAGATGAGCGCGCGGCTGTTCGACGCGATCGAGCGCGGCTGGCTGACGGTGCGCGTCGGCGGCCGCTGGCCGCTGTCCGACGCGGCCGAGGCGCACCGCGCGCTCGAGGCGCGCGCCACCACCGGCTCGCTGCTGCTCGTTCCCTGAGCGCGCGTCGGCCGCGCGGCCTCGCGCCGGGACGCGCCGTTCCGACGTCCTCTCGCGGCGCCGTCCCACGGCGGCGTCGCGCCGCCGCCGCGGGCGCGACGCGGTGCCGGGGCCCGCGGTCGCGATACTGGGCCGATGGCCGACCTCGACCTCTTCCTCGGACGCCTGTCCGAGCCCCGCACC
>DASPJX010000060.1:0-5051 GCA_035628395.1 Burkholderiaceae bacterium
CGCCGATGCGGCCGGGGACGAACCGCGGGGCGGCGGCGACGGGCTCGACGACCGCGGATCGGAAGGCGGACGAAGTTCGGACGGCGGACGAAGCTCGGACGGTGGACGCGGAAGGGACGGCGGACGTGAAACGGACGGCGGACGTGAAACGGACGGCGAACGCGGATCGGACGGCGAACTTGAAACGAACGGCGAACTTGAAACGAACGGCGATCGCGGACCGGCGCGCGCGGACCCCGGTCAGCGCACGCCCGCGAGCGCCGCCCGCGGCGGCTCGTACGGCGGCAGCGCGACGGCCGGACGCGCCGGCGCCTCGACCTGGCGCACCGGCTCGACCCGTCCCTCGTACGACCAGCGCTTCCACGCGGCGAGCACCGCGTTCGGATACTCGGGCCGCCCGAGGCTGCCGTTGTAGCGGCCGAGCGCGCGGAACAGGTCGCCGCGCTCGATGTCCAGGTAGTGGCGCAGGATCGCGCAGCCGAAGCGCAGGTTGGTCCGCGCGTCGAACAGCGTCGACGGATCGCCGTCGCCGATCACCTGCGTCCAGAACGGCATCACCTGCATGTAGCCCCGCGCGCCGGCCGACGAGATCGCGTGGCGCCGGAAGCCGCTCTCGACCTGGATCAGGCCGAGCACCAGCTGCGGGTCGAGCCCCGCGCGCTGCGCCTCGTAGCGGACCATCTGCAGGAACTCGATGCGCTCGCGGTGCGTCGGCTTGTGGCGCGCGGGCAGCCGCCACGACATCTCGGCGAGCCAGTCGACCTTCTCGTGCAGCGACGCGAAGCGCGGCTCGGGCGGCGATCGGTCGAGCACCGCCGCGGCGAGCGCCGCGCGCACCGCGTCCGACATCGGCTCGTAGCGCTGCGCGCCCGCGAGCGCCGGGGCGGACCACGCCGCCGCGACCGCCAGCGCGACGAGCGACGCGGCCGCCGCCGCGCGCAGGCGGGTCGGTCGCGTCGCGATCGGTCGGCATCGCGGGGTCGCGCGGGGGGAATGCGGCTCGCCGGGGGTCAGCACGCGTCCAGGGTGTCCTTCACCGCCTCGAACGCGCCCTCGAGCGGCACGAGGGTGGTGACGAGGCCGCGCCGAACGGTGAGTTCGACCTTGCCCTCCTTCAGCCCCCGGTCGCCGACGGTGACGCGAAGCGGCACGCCGATCAGCTCCCAATCGGCGAACATCGCGCCCGGACGCTCGTCGCGATCGTCCAGGACGACGTCGATGCCCGCCTCCAGCAGCCGATCGTACAGCGCGTCCGCCGCCGTGCGCACCGCCTCCGAGCGCGAATAGCCGAGCGGCGTAACCACGACGTCGAACGGCGCGATCGGGCGCGGCCAGACGATGCCCTTCTCGTCGTGGTTCTGCTCGATCGCGGCGGCCGGCAGCCGGGTCACGCCGATCCCGTAGCAGCCCATCTCGATCGGCTTCGACTTGCCGTCCTCGTCGACGAAGACCGCGTTCATCGCCGCCGAGTACTTGGTCCCCAGATAGAACACGTGGCCGACCTCGATGCCGCGCTGGATCGACAGCCGTCCCGCGCCGTCGGGCGACGGGTCGCCGTCGACGACGTTGCGCAGGTCGGCGACCCGCACCTCGTCGCCGCCGGGCAGCGGCAGGTCGCGGCCCCAGTTGACGCCGGTGAAGTGGAAGCCCTCGGCGTTGGCGCCGCAGACGAAGTCGCTCATGTTCGCGACCGTCCGGTCGACGACCAGGCGCACCGCCCGCGCGGTGCCGATCGGGCCGAGATAGCCCGGGCGGCAGCCGAAGTGCGCGACGATCTCGGCCTCGGTCGCGAACCGGAAGCCCGCGAGCCCCGGCACCTTGCCGGCCTTGATCTCGTTGAGCTCGTGGTCGCCGCGCACCAGCAGCAGCCACACCGACGTGCCGGTCACGCGCCGCGGCGCGTCGGCGGCCTCGCCCTCGCGCGCGGGCTCGAGCTCGTCGACCGCGAGCACCAGCGACTTCACGGTGCGCTCGAGCGGCAGCCCGAGCAGCTCGGCGACGTCCTCGCAGCGCGCCTTGCCGGGCGTGGGCGTCTTCTCGAGCGCCTGCGCGGGCGCCGCGCGCGACGCGATCAGCGGCAGCGCCTCGGCGAGCTCGACGTTCGCGGCGTAGCCCGAGTCGGGGCACCAGGCGATCGCGTCCTCGCCGGTGTCGGCGATGACCTGGAACTCGTGCGACGCGGAGCCGCCGATCGCGCCGGTGTCGGCCGCGACCGCGCGGAACTCCAGGCCCATCCGCTCGAAGATCCGCACGTACGCGTCGAACATCGCCCGGTAGCTCGCGAGCGCGGCCTCGGGCGAGCGGTCGAACGAGTACGCATCCTTCATGGTGAACTCGCGACCCCGCATCACGCCGAACCGCGGGCGCCGCTCGTCGCGGAACTTCGTCTGGATGTGGTACAGGTTCCTCGGCATCTGCCGGTAGCTGCGGATCTCCTGGCGCGCGACGTCGGTGATGACCTCCTCCGAGGTCGGCTGCACGATGAAGTCGCGCTCGTGCCGGTCCCGGATGCGCATCAGCTCGGGGCCGTACTGCTCCCAGCGGCCCGACTCCTGCCAGAGCTCGGCGGGCTGGATCACCGGCATCAGCAGCTCGATCGCGCCGGCGCGGTTCATCTCCTCGCGGATGATGGTCTCCACCTTGCGGATCGTGCGCAGGCCCATCGGCATGTAGGTGTAGATACCGCCGGCGAGGCGTTTGATCATGCCCGCGCGGGTCATCAGCCGGTGGCTGACCACCTCGGCGTCGGCGGGTGCTTCCTTGAGCGTGGAGACGAGGAATCGAGAGGCTTTCATGGCGTCCGGGTCGGCCGCGCGGGCTCCCGCGCACGTTCGCTACAATCGTGCCAATTCTATGTGATCGAGGGGTAGCCCATGCTGGACAAGGACGGCTATCGCCCCAACGTCGGCATCATCCTGGTCAACCAACGCAACGAGGTCTTCTGGGGCAAGCGCATCCGCGAGCACTCGTGGCAGTTCCCGCAGGGCGGGATCAAGCGCGGCGAGACGCCCGAGCAGGCGATGTACCGCGAGCTGCACGAGGAGGTCGGGCTGATGCCGGAGCACGTGCGGATCATCGGCCGCACGCGCGACTGGCTGCGATACGAGGTGCCGCAGAACTGGGTCCGACGCGAGTGGCGCGGCCACTACCGCGGCCAGAAGCAGATCTGGTTCCTGCTGCGGATGGTCGGCAAGGACAACGACGTGTCGCTGCGCGCGACCGAGCATCCGGAGTTCGACGCCTGGCGCTGGCACGACTACTGGATCCCGCTCGAGAGCGTCATCGAGTTCAAGCGCGGCGTCTACGAGCAGGCGCTCACCGAGCTGTCGCGCTACCTGTTCGGACGGCCGGAACCGTCGCGCTACCTGCGCCAGCACGTCCGCCAGCGCTCGCCGCGCGAGGGGCAGCGGCGCGAGAACGGCGAGGCGACCGAGGCGGACGCGGCCGAACCGTCGCCGCGCAAGGACGCGGCCGCGACGCCCGCGGGCGGGGCGCCGTCGATCGAGTCCTGAGCGGGACCGATCGGAAGCCATCCGGGCGCGGCCGGCTCGCCGCCCCGGAGCGCGGCCGTGCGCGGACCGGGGCCGGGACGCCGCGATCCGCCGCGTCCGTCGTCAGACCGGGGTGACCAGCGGGCGGCCGTCGAACCAGGCCGCCACGTTGTCGAGCACCAGCCGGCCCATCGCGCCGCGCGTGTCGTCGGTCGCGCTCGCCTGGTGCGGCTGCAGCACGACGTGGGGCAGCGCGATCAGGTCGGCCGGCACGTTCGGCTCGTCGTCGAACACGTCGAGGCCGGCGCCGCCGAGCGCGCCCGACTTCAGCAGCTCGACCATCGCCGGCTGGTCGACCACCGAGCCGCGGGCGATGTTGACGAAGTGGCCCCGCGGCCCGAGCGCCTCGAGCACCGCGCGCGAGACGATGCCCTTCGTCGCGGGTCCGCCGGGGCACGCGGCGATCAGCACGTCGGCCCAGCGCGCGAGCGCGACCGGATCGTCGAAGTAGGCCCACTTCACGTCCTTGCGCCGCGGGCCGTGCCAGGCGACCTCGGTGCCGAAGGCCTCGCAGCGCGTCGCGATCGCGGCGCCGATCCGCCCGAGACCGACGATGCCGACCTTGCGCCGCGCGACCGCGGTCGCGAGCGGCATCGCGCCCTGCGAGACCCACCGCCCCTCGCGGACCCACCGGTCGGCGCTCACCACCTGCCGCAGCGACGCGAGCATCAGCGCGACCGCGAGGTCGGCGACGTCGTCGGTCAGCACGTCCGGCGTGTTGGTCACCGCGATGCCGTGCGCGCGGGCGTGCTCGACGTCGATCGCGTCGACGCCCACGCCGAAGCAGGCGACGAGCTTCAGCTTCGGCAGCGCGCGCATCATCGCCGCCTCGAGTCCCCGCCCGCCGCTGGTGACGACCACCTCGCATCGGTCGGCCAGCGACGCGACGAGCGCGTCGCGGTCGGGCGCGGACCAGTGGCGATGGACCTCGCGGGTCGATTCGAGCTCGCGCTGCGTCGGTGCGTGCAGCGGCGTCATCAGCAGGACGGGAGAGGTCATGGCGGGGCTCGGCGACGGGACGGAAGCGGGGCGTCGAGTATAGACGGCGGGTCGGACGGTTCGGACCGAAAGCCGGGCGGACGGGCGGTCGATCGGGGCGGCTCGGTGGTACGGCGCCCGACCCGGGAGCGGGCGGCTCCGCGGGGCCACGGCGCGGGTCCGCGTTCGTCGCAGCGGCCGCTCAGCCGCTGGTTCGCTCGGCCGCTGGTTCGCTCGGCCGCCGGATCGCTCGGCCGCCGGATCGCCCGCCTGCTGGTTCGATCGACCGTTAGTTCGATCAGCTGCTGGTTCGCTCGACTGCCGGTTTGCTCGACTGCCCCTTCGCCCGGCTGCTAGTTGGCTCGACTGCTGGTTGGCTCGACTGCTGGTTGGCTCGACTGCTGTTCGCTCGACTGCTGGTTCGCTCGAGCGCCACTCGCTCGACCGCCCGTTCGCTCCGTCGCTCGACCGCGCGCCGTTGCTCGACCGCGCGCCGTTCAACCGCGCCGCGCCGATCAGCCG
>DASPJX010000061.1:0-2358 GCA_035628395.1 Burkholderiaceae bacterium
GCCGGCACGGTCATGCAGGCGCCGATGATCGGGTCTCGCGGTCGGCGCGGCAAGGTCGGCCGACGCGTTCCCGGATCGGGCCGTCGAATGCGGCCCGATCGCGTCGCCCCGGCGTCGACGACCGGCGCGGCGTGGCCGAACGGGCCGGGCGGGAAGGTCGGCCGCTCGACGCGGCCGCCGGCGGTCGCCGCACGACCGGCCTCGACCGCGCGGTCCCCGCACGCGACGCGGGCCGGCGCGCCGCCGCCTCCGGACGGGACGCCGGCCGTCCGGATGCGCGCGCCGCCCGGGCCGGCCGCATCCCGCGACATCGGGACGGCCCGCGTCCCGGACACGCCGGTCGGGTTTCCGGGCGGCGTCGTCGAGGCGGCGCGCGCCGTCCCGCGGGAGCGCTTCGCGCGCGACGCGTCGGCGACGCGGATCCGGAACCGGACGCCGGGATTCGACGTCGTCGCCGGGCTCGCTCGGGCGGGGCCGGACGGCGCGCGGATCGGCGTGCCGCGGTCGCGGGCGTCCGTCGGCGCCTCGCCCGCGGGTCCCCGGCACCGGTCCGCGCACGGCGGCAGGCGGCGCCCCGGCGCCGGCGCGGCCGTCCCGGATGCCGCCGCGGCGTGCGGTCGGTCACCGACCGGGCGGTGCGGCGGCGCCACGATCCGGTTCCGCCTTCGTCCACGGATGTCCCCGATGCGCCTCGCCCTCCTCGCCGCGCTGCTGTCCGCCGCCCCGCTCGCCGCGCCCGCGGGCGCGGCGCCGATCGAGACCGGGTCGCTGTACCGGATCGAGAACCGGGAGGGCGGCGTCTTCACCCCGACCCCGGCGGGGGGCGACTCGAACGGGTGGTACACCGACCTGACGATCCGGGTCGACGGCGCGACGCAGGGGGTGAGCGCGGGCCTCTTCGTGCTCGATCGCGCCGGCTTCGGCACGGCCGGGCCGTGGTCGACGCTCGACGCGTTCTGCCTGCAGCCCGAGGTGTTCCTCGTGCCCTTCTCCAATCCGTACCTCGCCACCTCGCTCGCGGGCTCGCGGTTCGACGCCTCGGGGCTGGTCTCCGAGCTCTGGGGGCGCTTTCGCGCGAGCGTCGTCGACGACGCGAGCGCGGCCGCGTTCCAGGTGGCGCTGTGGGAGCTCGCGTACCGCGAGACCGACCGGAACCTCGACACCGGCGCGTTCCGGCTCGCCTCGACGAGCGCCGCCGTGCGCACGCGCGCGCAGGGCTGGATCGACGCGCTCGACGGCACCGGCCCTCGCGCCGACGATCTGGTCGTGCTGGTCAGCGACCCGCGCTCGGCCGACCGCCAGGACCTGCTGACGACCGGGCGCGTGCCCGCGCCCGCCTCGATCGGGCTGACGGCGCTCGGCCTGGGGGCGCTGCTCGGGGTGCGGGCGCTGCGGATCCGCCGGGCCGGCTGACCGTCCGCGGGGCCGGGCGGGCCGGCGGCCGCCCGCCCGGGCGCCGCGCGGCGCCCGAAGTCCCTGCGGTCGACACCGGCGGAACCGAGGCCGATAATCCGCCGCACCCCTCGCTCATGGACTCCCGCGTGGACGGCGAAACCTCGCGCTCGGCTCGTGCCGTCGACGATCCCCTTCCGGAGGTCGTCGAGGCGGACCGCCTCGCGGAGGCGCTGCGCGAGCTCGCGGCGAGTCGCGAGGCGGTGCAGGCGCGCGACGACTTCCTGTCGATCGCCGCGCACGAGCTCCGCAATCCGCTGCAGTCGCTGTCGCTCCAGCTGGCCGCGCTCGCGCGTATCGCCGAGCGCGACGGCTCGGAGGAGCTCGCCCGCCTCGCCGAGCGGACGCGGCGCACCGTGCGGCTCTTCGCGCGGCGCGCGACGATGCTGCTCGACGTCGACCGGATCAATCGCGGCGTGCACCGCCCGGAGCTCGAGACGGTCGAGCTCGGCGCGCTGGTCGACGAGGCGGTCGAGCTGCACGACGACGCCGCGCGCCACCACGGCGTGGAGCTGCGCGTGCGCGTGGACCGGTCGCTCCGGGGCCGATGGGACCGGGGCGCGATCGACCAGGTGCTGAACAACCTGCTGTCGAACGCGATCAAGTACGGCGCGGGCCGGCCGGTCGAGCTCGAGGCGGAGTCGCCGGCGCCCGACCGGGTGCGCATCCGCGTGCGCGACGGCGGTCCGGGGATCACGGCGGGCGACCGGCGACGGATCTTCGAGCGCTTCGAGCGCCTCTGGGCGGGGCGCGCGGGCGTCGAGGGCTTCGGCCTGGGCCTCTGGCTCGCGCACCGCCTCGTCCTCGCGCACGGCGGCACCATCGAGATACGCAGCGAGCCGGGCCGCGGCTCGGAGTTCATACTCGTGCTGCCGGTCGATCCGGCCCTCCGCATCCACCCGACAG
>DASPJX010000062.1:0-3810 GCA_035628395.1 Burkholderiaceae bacterium
TGTCGCCGCGCCGCAGCGGGATGTCGCCCGCGAGGTCGCCGGCGGCCATCGCCTGCGCGACCGCGGCGGCGGTCGCCGGCTCGCCGCCCAGCCGGCGCAGCAGCGAGCGGGTGATCGACCACGCGACCAGCGAGCCGAGCACGAGCGCGGCGCCGACCAGCGACAGCGTCGCGACGATCGCGCCGCGGTAGGTCGACGCGGCGTTCTCGGCCGCGCGCCGCCCGCCGTCGAAGTTGAACACGGTCGGCTTCGAGCGCGGCGACGAGCTCGTCGAGCGCCCTGCTCGACGCGCCGTCGCTGATGTCCGCCGCGTCCTGCCGCTTGCCGCGGCGGCACTTCCCTGCGGTCGACGCCGAGGGGTCGAGCGGCGGGTCCGCCGCGAGGTCGGCGGCGGCAAACCTGCGAGAATGCCGTTCGTCCCCCGCCCGCCCCCGTTCCTCGATGTCGAACCCCGCCTACCGCGGCAGCCTGCTGATCGTCGTCGCCCCGTCGGGGGCCGGAAAGACCTCGCTCGTGAGAAGGTTGCTCGAGCGCCGGGAGGGGATGCGGCTGTCGATCTCGTTCACGACCCGCTCGCCGCGCCCCGGCGAGCGCGACGGCGCCGACTACTTCTTCGTGACGCCCGAAGACTTCGCCGCGCGGCGCGACCGCGGCGAGTTCCTCGAATGGGCGCTGGTCCACGGCAACCATTACGCGACCTCGCGCGCCTGGATCGTCGAGCAGATGGCCGCCGGCACCGACATCGTGCTGGAGATCGACTGGCAGGGCGCCGCCCAGATCCGGCGGCTGTTCCCGGACGCGGTGTCGGTGTTCGTGGCGCCGCCGTCGATGCAGGTGCTGCGCGAGCGGCTGACCGCCCGCGGCCAGGACGCCCCCGAGGTGATCGAGCGCCGGATGGCCGCCGCGAAGAGCGAGCTCGAGCACGCGTGGGAGTGCCAATATGTTATTATCAATCAAGACTTTGCAGCGGCCTGCGACACCCTCGTCGGCATCGCCGACGCGGCCCGCAGCCGCTTCCCGCAGCAGTGGCAGCGCCATCCGGGCCTGTTCGCGGAGCTGGGCATGACGCCCGGGTCCGCGCAGGCGCCGCAGGCCTGAGCCGCCGCGGACGAGCCGCACCGACGCATCGAACCAGGACACCGCCATGGCCCGCATCACCGTCGAAGACTGTCTTCGCCACATCCCCAACCGCTTCGAGCTCACGCTCGCCGCGACCTACCGCGCGCGGATGCTGGCCCAGGGCCATTCCCCCAAGGTCGACAGCAAGGACAAGCCCACGGTGACCGCGCTGCGCGAGATCGCGGCGGCGAAGGTCGGCAAGGAGATGCTGCGACGGGTCCCGACCTGACGGACGCTCCGGCGTCCGCGAACCGATGAAGCACGACGGTTCCGTCGCCACCGCCGGCCGAAGGGGCCGGCCCCCGCGCGTGCCGCCCGGCACGTCGCCCGATCCCGACGGCTCGCTCGCCGCCGAAGGCTTCGCCGCGCCGGTCGACGAGCGCCGCATCGTCTCGCTCGCCGGCCTCACGCAGGCCGCCTCGTCGTACCTCGGCGAGGACGACCTGAAGCGGGTGCGCGAGGCCTACCGCTTCTCCGACAGCTCCCACCTCGGCCAGTTCCGCACCAGCGGCGAGCCGTACATCTCGCATCCGATCGCGGTCGCCGAGATCTGCGTCGGCTGGAAGCTCGACGCCGACGCGCTGATGGCGGCGCTGCTGCACGACGTCATGGAGGACTCCGGCGTCACCAAGCAGCAGATGGTCGAGAAGTTCGGCACGCAGGTCGCCGAGCTCGTCGACGGGCTGTCCAAGCTCGACAAGGTCGAGTTCGCGAGCCGCGAGCAGGCGCAGGCCGAGAGCTTCCGCAAGATGCTGCTCGCGATGGCGCGCGACGTGCGCGTCATCCTGATCAAGCTCGCCGACCGGCTGCACAACATGCGCACGCTCGGTCCGGTGCCGCCGGCCAAGCAGCGCCGCGTCGCCGCCGAGACGCTCGACATCTACGCGCCCATCGCCAACCGGCTGGGCCTGAACGAGCTCTACCGCGAGCTGCTCGACCTGTCGTTCCGCTACCTGCATCCGTTCCGGTACCGGACGCTGAAGAAGGCCGTGCAGGCCGCGCGCGGCATGCGCCGCGAGGGCCTGGGCAAGATCCTCGAGGCGATCCAGAAGGCGCTGCCCGAGATGGGCGTGCAGGCCGAGCTGCGGGCGCGCGAGAAGGCGCTGTGGTCGATCTACAGCAAGATGCACGAGAAGCACCTGTCGTTCTCGCAGGTGATGGACGTCTTCGGCATCCGGCTGGTCGTCGAGACGATGCCCGAGTGCTACCTGGCGCTGGGCGCGCTGCACAAGACCTTCAAGCCGATCCCGGGCCGCTTCAAGGACTACGTCGCGATCCCGAAGGTCAACGGCTACCAGTCGCTGCACACCACCGTCGTCGGGCCGTACGGCACGCCGGTCGAGTTCCAGATCCGCACGCGCGAGATGCACCGCGTCGCCGAGGCGGGCGTCGCCGCGCACTGGCTGTACAAGGCCGACAAGGAGAGCTTCGGCGACCTGCAGCGGCGCACCCACCAGTGGCTGCAGTCGCTGCTCGACATCCAGAACCAGACCGGCGACTCGCTCGAGTTCATCGAGCACGTCAAGGTCGACCTCTTCCCCGACGCCGTCTACGTCTTCACGCCGAAGGGCCAGATCCGGGCGCTGCCGCGCGGCGCGACCTGCATCGACTTCGCCTACAGCGTGCACACCGACGTCGGCAACCAGTGCGTCGCCGCGAAGGTCAACGGCCAGCCGGTGCCGCTGCGCACCGAGCTGCAGAACGGCGACGTCGTCGAGGTGGTCACCGACCCCGACTCGCGCGCCAACCCCGCGTGGCTCGGCTTCGTGCGCACCGGCAAGGCGCGCTCCGAGATCCGGCACTTCCTGCGGACGATGAAGTTCGAGGAGTCGGTCGGTCTGGGCCGGCGGCTGCTCGACCAGTCGCTCGCCGCGCTGCGGATCGAGCCCAGCTCGCTGGCGCCGGCGCTGCTCGACAAGATCGCCCGCGACGCCGGGGCCAAGACGCTCGAGGAGCTGCACGCCGACATCGGGCTCGGCCGCCGGCTCGCCCCGGTCGTCGCGCGCACGATCGCGCTCGAGGCGAGCGCGCGCCCCGCCGCCGCGGCCGCCGCGTTCGCGCCGCGCCCGCTGCCGATCGTCATCCACGGCACCGAGGGCATGGCCGTGCAGTGCTCGAACTGCTGCCTGCCGCTGCCGGGCGACGCGGTGGTCGGCCACATGCGCGGCGGCCACGGCCTGATCGTGCATCGCGACGACTGCGAGTCGGCGCGCCGGCAGCGCCAGAAGGACGCCGAGCGCTGGATCGACGTCGAGTGGAGCGACGAGGTGCGCGGGCTGTTCCGCACCGTCGTCGAGGTCCAGATCCGCGACGACCGCGGCGCGCTCGGGCGCGTCGCCGCCGAGATCGCGGCGAGCGAGGCGAACATCGTCAACGTGACGATGGACGACGAGCCGGACCGCGTGGCCACCATCCGCTTCACCCTGCAGGTGAAGTCGCGGCATCACCTGGCGCAGATGTTCAGGCAGGTGCGGAAGATGGGGGATGTGGTGAGGGTGGCGAGGCTGTAGGCTTCGCAGTCAGTCGTATTCGGCCGATCCCGGACCGGTCGGTTCTCTAGGATCTCCACGACGGCCTCCGCCGTTCAACCGGAACAGCCCTCTCCCTTCCGCGGCTACAAGCGACTCGCAGCCGACTTCGTCGGCCGACGCTCGGGTGATGGACGAATGCGTCGCATGCTGCATCCGGCAC
>DASPJX010000063.1:0-2265 GCA_035628395.1 Burkholderiaceae bacterium
CTACGTACGAGGCCAGCCCCGGCGCGGCCACCGCGATGCCCTCCACCGCCGACGGCACGGAGATCGCCGGCGTGATGACCGCGTCGCCGTAGAACAGCGACGCCGCGAAGATGCCGAGCACGCTCGTCGCCCACGCGAGCCGGGGCCGATCGCGGACGAGGCCGAGCACGTTCGACAGCAGCGCGAGCACCCCGCCCTCGCCCCGATGGTCGAAGCGCAGCATGACCGTCACGTACTTCAGCGAGACGATCGTCGAGACCGCCCAGAAGATCATCGACAGCACCGGAAAGATCCGCTCGGGCGTCGGCGGCAGCCCGTCGGGCTGCGCGAAGGCTTCCTTGAACGCGTAGAGCGGGCTCGTGCCGATGTCGCCGAAGACGACGCCGAGCGCGGCGAGGACCAGCGGGGAGGAGCGGCCGGAGGCGTGGGCGGTCATGGGAGCGGGCGCGTCGGCCGGGCGGATCGGAGCGAGCCGGGCCGTGACCGGACGGGCCGCCGATCGTACACCCGGGACCCGACGCGGTCGGTCGCGCCCCGCGAGGCGCCGTCGGGCGGACGCCACGGTCGCGCCGTGGGCATGCCGGCTGCTAGGCCAGCGTTCCAGTCCAATCCACAGGGGTGAACTCCGCCCGGCCGCCCATCCTTACGGCCCGGCGGGCCGCCCGCACCGCCGATGCAGGATCCGCCGAGCCGCCGCCGTTCCGTCCCGCTCCTCTCGCGAGCGGGCTGATGCGGGCGCGTCGGACCTTCCGCGTCGAACGACGCCCGACCACCCGCCCCGCGCTCGGACGCGCGCTCGGCGATCCGCTCGCCGCGGTGGCCACCTACGCCGTGCTGATGGTGGCCAACGGGCGCAGCTTCACCGCGTCCGAGGTCACGCTCGCCGTGATCGCGTTCGGCCTGGCCTACCCCGGCCGGATCCCGTTCCGACGCCTCACCCCGGGCTTCGTCGCCGAGATCTTCGGCGGCTGGGCGCTGATCGCGTTCGCGCTGCTGCCCGCCACGCTCGTGATGCGCGCGTTCGGCTCGATCCACACCAACACGCTGCTCCAGTGGCTGATCGCCACGCCGTTCGTGATGACCGCGGTGCACATCCTGACCGCGCGCTTCGCGGGCACGCTGACCCAGTTCCAGGGACCGCGGCCGCGGGCGGTCATCGTCGGCGCGACCGAGGCGAGCCGGCGGATCGCGGACGCGATGGCGCGCGAGCACGGACCGGGACAGCAGATCGTCGCGTACTTCGACGACCGCCGCGCCGAGCGCCTGCCGGACCTGCGGGGCGTGCCGCTCGAAGGCCGCATCGACGACGTCGCGGCCTTCGTCAACGACCGGCGGATCGACCTGGTCTACACCGCGCTGCCGCTGACCGCGCAGCCCCGCGTGATGAGGCTGCTCGACGCGCTGCGCGACACGACCGCGTCGATCCGCTTCGTGCCCGACGTGTTCGCGGTCGACCTGATCCACGCGCGGGTCGACGCGGTGGCCGGCGTCCCGGTGCTGGCGATCTGCGAGACGCCCTTCCACGGCACGTCCGCCGCCGCGAAGCGCGCGTTCGACGTGGTCTGCGTGACGCTCGCGCTGCCGCTCGTGCTGCCGGTGATGGCCGTGGTGGCCCTCGCGATCCGGCTGACCTCGCCGGGGCCGGCGATCTTCCGGCAGCGCCGCTACGGTCTCGGCGGCGAGGAGATCGTGGTCTGGAAGTTCCGCTCGATGAGGGTGCAGGAGGACGGCGCGTCCACGTACCGTCAGGTCGTGAGGGGCGACGACCGGGTCACGCCGATCGGTCGACTGATCCGAAAGACGTCGATCGACGAGTTGCCGCAGCTGTTCAACGTGCTGGGCGGATCGATGAGCCTGGTCGGGCCCCGGCCGCACGCGGTGGCCGTCAACGAGCAGTACCGTCGGATGATCCCCGGCTACATGATGCGTCACAAGGTCAAGCCGGGCATCACCGGCTGGGCGCAGGTCAACGGCTACCGCGGCGGCGACGACATCGACTCGATGCGCAAGCGGATCGAATACGACCTCGAGTACCTGCGCGGCTGGAGCGTGTGGTTCGACCTTCGGATCGTCGCGATGACGGTGCTGATGGTGGTCCGCGGCGACCCCAAGGCGTTCTGACTCGAGGGCGTGCGCATCGGTCGGCACCGCGCGCCGCGGATCGACGACAGGCTCCGGACCGTGCCGTTCGTGACGTCGAGCGGATGCGACTCGAACGGACGGAACGGTGCGCTTGGACCCACCGTATCGCGATGCTCCCGTAGG
>DASPJX010000064.1:0-5261 GCA_035628395.1 Burkholderiaceae bacterium
CCAGCACGCACACGCCGATCAGCTTGCGCATAGCCACTCTCACCATGATTGGACGGCGCTGCGGAAAGCAGCGGCCGTACCGCGGCCGCCCGAAGTCGCCACCGTGCTGCGAACTCATTGTCTGACAACATCTTGCCACGGGCGACCCGACGCAAGGTCCGGCCCCGGTGTCCACCGGCGCGAGCGCGCCCCTGTGTCGCTTCGAGTCAATCCCCACCGCCGATCCCCAGCCGGCGCATCCGCCGATAGAGGTTCGGCCGATCGGTCTTCAGCCGCCGGGCGGCCTCGGCGACGTTTCCACCAGCCACCGAGAGCGCGCGCATGATCAGCACGCGCTCGTACTCGTCGAGGGACTCGGACAGCGGTCGGTCGAGCGCCGTCGCGTCCGGGAGTGGCTCGCCCCGCGCCCCGCGCTCGCCATCGATCGGCAACACCTCGCGCACGCTGCTGCTGCGCCACGTGCGCGAGCCTGGCGAGCAGATCGAGCAGGTGCTCGTGCTCGGCGTCGAACGACATCTGCCACGCGCGCCGCGCGCCGCCGGGCCGACGCCGCAGCAGCGCGGGGAACAGCCAGCGGTCCTCGGCCTCGAGGACGGCGGGCAGGTGGGCGATCAGCACCCGCATGGCGGGGCGCTGTCCTCGCGCGGCGCGGCGCGCGAGCGCTTCGAGCGCGCGGCCGGGGGCGAGGATGTCGTCGATCGGGACCATGCCCTGGATGAGCGAACGGCGTGCCCGCGACTGGACGGCGCCGCGCGTCAGCGCGGACCGGAGCGCACGGCGTCCGCGCGCGCGCGCAGCCGCCGCAGCCGCGCGACGAGGTCGGCCTGGGCGAGCGGCTTCGACAGGTGATCGACGAATCCCGCCTGCCGGCTGCGCTCGCGATCCTCGGCGCGGGTGAAGGCGCTGATCGCGAGCGCGACGAGCCGTGCCTGCGGCGCCCGCGCCGACTCCTGCTCGAAGCGCCGGATCCGCTCGAGCAGCGCGTAGCCGTTCTCGCCCGGCAGCGCGATGTCGCACAGCAGCACCGGCGCCTCGTCGGGCGCGGCCGGCAGCGCGCGCACGCGCGCCATCGCCTCGTGCGAGTTGGCCGCCTGCTCGACGCGCGCGCCCTGCTGCTCGAGGAACGCGGACAGCAGGTCGCGCGAGTCGTCGTGGTCCTCGACCACGAGCACCGTCATGCCGTCGAGCGGACCGGCGACGTCGACGACGGCGGCGCCCTCGCCGGACGGGACGTCCGTCTCCGCGGAGCCGCCGGGCGGCGCGCCGGACGCGGTGCCCGGTGCAGGATGCCAGTCGGAGCCGCCCGCCATCCCGAGCGGCAGCGACACGGTGAAGCACGTGCCGCGGCCCGAGCCCTCGCTGCGCACCATCACCTGCCCGCCGTGCGCGTGCACGATGTGCTGGACCAGCGCGAGCCCGAGCCCGAGCCCGCCCGCGGCGCGCGTGCTCGAGCTGTCGGCCTGCCGGAACCGGTCGAACACGTGCGGCAGGAACGAGGGATCGATGCCCTGGCCGTCGTCCTCGACCTCGAGCTGCGCGAGCCAGCCGATCCGCTCGAGGCGCACCGCGATCGAGCCGCCCGGCGGCGTGAACTTCACCGCGTTCGTCAGCAGGTTCCACACGACCTGCTCGAGGCGAGACGCGTCGCCCACCGTGTCGAACGCCTCGTTCGCGATCGACACCGACAGCGCGATGCGCCGCGCCTCGGCGAGCGGCCGCACCGTCTCCGTCGCCGCCGCCACCACCGGCACGAGGTCGAGCGGGCGCAGCACGAGCCGCAGCTTGCCGCTGACGATCCGGGCGGTGTCGAGCAGGTCGTCGACGAGCTGGACCTGCGTGTCGAGGTTGCGCTGGATCACCTCGATCGCGCGCTCGAGCAGCACGCGGTCGTCGTCGGCGCGCCGGCGGTGCAGCACGTGCAGCCAGCCCTGGATCGCGTTGAGCGGGGTGCGCAGCTCGTGCGACACCACCGCGAGCATCTCCTCCTTCGCGCGGTCGGCGCGTTCGGCCTCGGCGCGCGCATGGCGCTCGCGCGCGAGCGTCTCGTGCAGCGACAGCGAGCTGCCGACGAGCAGCGCGAACTGCGACAGCACCAGCGCGTCCTCCGACTGGAACGCGCCGCTCGTGCGTCCGAGGAGCAGGAAGCCGCGCGTGCGGCCGTGCGCGTCGAGCAGCGGCGCCTCGAGCCGGCACTCGAACGGCCCGCCGACGGGATTCGGCGCCTCGCCCGAGCGGTCGGACTCGAGCGCCGCGGCGCGCCAGCGCTCGAGCTCGTCGCGATGGACCGACGCGTCGGCGTCGACGCCGATCGCCGGCGCGCCCGCGGACTCGGCGCGGAACGCGACCGCGAGCGCGATGCCCGCCGGCACGATCGAGCGCAGCCGCCCGGCGACCGCCGCGAGCCGGTCGCCGATCGGGCCGGGCGCGCCGATCACGCCGAACGCCGCGTTGACCGAGCGCAGCTTCTCGTTGACGGTCGCGAGCCGGTCGTTGGTGTCGCGCAGCGACGCGGTGCGCTCGCGCACGCGGGCCTCGAGCGACTCGTTCGCCTGGCGCAGCGCCACCGTCATGCGA
Source organism: Burkholderiaceae bacterium (assembly GCA_035628395.1). GTDB lineage: Bacteria > Pseudomonadota > Gammaproteobacteria > Burkholderiales > Burkholderiaceae_E > UBA4615. The sequence goes on from DASPJX010000064.1 coordinate 2,575, forward strand.
TCGGCGATCGCGACCGCGCGGCCCCGCGTCGAGCCGAGCGTGCGCACGATGCCGAAGATCAGCAGGCTGCCGACGATGCCGCCCAGGGCCACCCACGACGAGCCGCGCCGGGCGGCGGCGTCCGGACCGCTCGCGGGCCACGCGACGAGCTCCCAGTCGCGGTCGACCATGCGCAGCGTCGTGCGCAGCGTCTCGGACTCCGGACGCGGCGCGGCGCCGGCGGCCGCGATCGGCTCGCCGCCCTCGCGCGCGTCGCGCAGCTCGAAGCCGAGGTCGCCCCAGCCGCCGCCGAGCGCGCCCTCGACGAAGTCCTGCGCGAGGAACGCGGCGTACACCCACCCGACGAGCGCCGCGCGCCGCGCCTCGACGTCGTCGGTCGGCGCGCCGGGCCGGTAGATCGGCAGGTACGCGAGGAAGCCCGGCCGGCGCGCCGCGTCGCCGTCCTGCACGAGCACGACGCGGGCGGTGAGGCTCGGACGGCCGGAGTCGCGCGCGGCCTGCATCGCGGCGCGGCGCACCGGCTCGCCGAACATGTCGAAGCCCATCGCGCGCCGATTGCGCTCGCTCGCGGGCTCCAGGAAGGTGACCGGACCGTGGACGTCGGCCCGTGCGGGCGGATGGATCCGGTAGTCGGCGAGGCCCTGGCGGCGCATCGCCTCGACGTGCGCGCCGAGCTCCGCGGCCGGCACGCGCTGCGCCCAGCCCATGCCCTCGATGCCGGGCAGCGTCGACAGGCCGATCGTGCCGACGAAGGTCCGCCACTCGTCGCGCCCGACCGGCTGGCCGATCGAGAACAGGCCCGCGGCGCCGCGCAGCAGCTGCTCGTAGGCCAGCATCCGCGCCGACAGGCGCGCCGCGAGCTGGTTCGCGCGCTCGTTCAGCGCCGCGCGCGCGACGTCGCGCTCGTGCGCGTCCGCGAAGCGCCAGGCGGCGAACGTGAGGCCGAGGGAGACGGCGAGCGCGAGCCATGCGGCGCCGCGGGTCGCGCCGCGGGCCCAGCGCTCGGGCACGGCCTGCAGCCGGTCGCCGGCACGCCCGAGTCGCCTCGCCCACTTGGGTGAGCGTGCAGCTCGGCGGGCACTCTCCTTGCCTCGCTCGACGCCGCCATCCGTGCCGGCCAGGGAGATGTCGATGTTGCGACGCGCGAGCCTGTGGGTCCTGTCAGACATCTGTGCGGCCCGCTGGTTATGGCTGCGCGGCTCGCTGCGCGTGGGATGCGGACGGCTGCTCCGCGACCCCTTCATGACGCTCGCCGGGCGGTTCGACCTCGAGTCCTTCCGAGGCCGGCCGCTGCCGGACGGCGCGCTGCGCCGGACCCCCGTCCGCTGAGCGGATCGGGGACGCCCCGCGGCGCGGGGCGTCGAGAGGCGGCGACCGAACCATCCGGACGCCGCCCCCGGTCAGGGGCGCACCACGATGTCGTTGCGGACGCTCTTCACGCCCGAGGCCTGACGCGCGATCGAGGCGGCCCGCTCCTTCTCGGCCTGCGTCTTCGCGAACCCGGAGAGCTGGGTCACGCCGTTCAGCGTCTCGACGCTGATCGCGGTCGCGGCGACCTCCTTGTCGGCGGCCATCTTCGACTTGATCTCCGCGGTGATCTTCGCGTCGTCGACGTACGTGCCGACCGTCTGCTGGCCGCGCATCACCGAGCAGGCACCGAGCGAGACGCCGAGCACGGCGACCAGCGCGATCCGGCGGGCGCTGGCGGTCCAGCGGGTGTCGAGCATCGGGGTGAGGGAAACGTTCTTCATGAGATCCTCCGTCGTCGGGGGTGGGTTGAATCCGGGCGTCACGTCGTGCGTCAGGACCGTCGGGACATCAGCAGACCGATCAGCAGACCGCCGATCGCCGCGACGGCGAGCGCCGACAGCGGACGTTCGACGACGGCGTCTCGGGAGTGGTCGAGACCGCGCAGCACCCGCTCGCGGGCGCGGGCGCTCATCTCGAGGCTCGAATCGAAGGCGCCGCCGAAGCGGTCGCGCGCCGCCGACACGCGGCGCTCGAGCTCGCCCCGCAGGTCGTCGGGCTGGTCGCGGGCGAGCTCCGACAGGTCGTCCAGGAAGGCGCCGAACTCGGAGCCCTGGCGCTCGTGCGTCGGCGAATGGCCCCAGTCGCGGGTCGCGCCCCGGGGCGGCAGGTCGATCATCGTGCCGGGCCCGGTCGGGCCGCCGGTGCCGATCGCCTCCTCGCGCTCGGCGTGCGAGCCCGAGCCGATGCCGGGCGCCGCGCCGTGGCCGGGCGCGCCGATCGAGCCGTTGCCGTCGCGCTCGCCGGGGCCGGTCGGGGAAGGGGTGCCGCTCTGGATCATGATGGTGGCCGCCGGGGGTCAGGAATGGAGAGGGGTCGCATCGGCCCGACGGGCGCCGCGCGGACGCGGCAGCGCGCCGACGAGCCGGGCGGCGGGCGCGGTCGTCGCGGCCGGGCGGGGCTCGGCCGCCGCGCGGCGCTGCAGCGGCAGCACCGCCCGCACGAGCGTGCCCTCGCCGGGCGCCGAGGCGACCTCGAAGCTGCCCTCGACCGCGAGCATCCGGTGCCGCATGCCGGCCAGACCGTGATGGCCCGCGCCGACGCCGTCGACGTCGAAGCCGCGGCCGTCGTCGGCGATCTCGAGCTCGATCCGGCCGCGGGCGCGCCGCAGGCTCACCCTGATCCAGCGGGCCTCGGCGTACTTGTGGATGTTGGTGAGC
>DASPJX010000065.1:0-33395 GCA_035628395.1 Burkholderiaceae bacterium
TGCGGCCGGTGAAGAAGGTCGTGTTCATGGGCATGGGTGAGCCCGCGCACAACCTGGACAACGTGATGGAGGCCATCGAGCTGCTGGGCACCGCCGGCGGCATCGGCCACAAGAACCTGGTGTTCTCCACCGTCGGCGACCCGCGCGTGTTCGAGCGCCTGCTCGTGGGGCTGGCCGACGGACAGACCTGCGAAGCCGTGCTGCTGCCGCGCGGCGGCCTGTGCGTGTCCACGCAGGTCGGGTGCGCCGTCGGCTGCAGGTTCTGCATGACCGGCCGCGATGGCCTGCTGCGCCAGATCGGCAGCGCCGAGATCGTCGCCCAGGTGGCGCTGGCGCGCTCCCTGCGCGCCGTGCGCAAGGTGGTGTTCATGGGCATGGGCGAGCCGGCCCACAACCTCGAGGCCTCGATGGAGGCGATCGAGGCGCTCGGCACCGAGGGCGGCCTCGCGCACAAGCAGATCGTGTTCTCGACGGTCGGCGACGAGCGGGTCTTCGAGCGGCTGCCGCGCGGGCCGGTGCGGCCCGCGCTCGCGCTGTCGCTGCACACGACGAAGGCGGCGCTGCGCGCCGAGCTGCTGCCGCGCGCGCCGCGGATCGACCCCGAGCGGCTCGCCTCGCTCGCCGACGCCTACTCGCGCTCGACCACCTACCCGGTCCAGGTCCAGTGGACGCTGCTGGCCGGCGTCAACGACGGCGACGACGAGATCGAGGGGCTGCTGCGGCTCTTCGGGGGCCGGAACGCGATCGTCAACCTGATCCCGTGGAACCGCGTCGACGGCCTGCCCTTCGGGCGGCCCGATCCGCGGCGCGCGCCGGAGATGGTCCGCGCGCTGCGCGCGGGCGGCGTGCTCGCCGCGATCCGGCAGTCGGCCGGCCAGGACGTCGACGCCGGCTGCGGGCAGCTGCGCGCGCGCTCGGCGCCGCCGGCGCGTCGCGTCGTGCCGCTCGCCGCCGCGTCCTGAGGCCCCGGGCCGCCGCGGATCGCGAGACACCCCGGCTCGCTGCGGATCCCGAGACACCTCGGGCCGCTGCGGGTCCCTGGCACTCCCGCCCGCTACAGGTCCAGGTGGAAGAACCGGTTGAACGGCCCGGCGACGTAGTCGCCGAACGGCGCGCCCTCGACGAAGCCGCGACGGCGGTACAGCGCGAGCGCCGGCTCGAACGCCGGGCCGCTGCCGGTCTCGAGGCTGAGGCGCGACAGGCCGCGGGAGCGCGCGACGGCGATCGCGTGCTCGAGCAGCCGCGCGCCGACCCCGCGGCGCAGGAAGTCGGGATGGGTGCGCATCGACTTCACCTCGCCGACCCCGTCGCCGAGCGCCCGCAGCGCCCCGATGCCGGCGATCCGCTCGCCCGCCCACGCGCTCCACACCGTCACGCCCGGCGCCTTCAGCCCCGACAGGTCGAGCGCGAACACCGTGCCCGGCGGCGACGCCGCGTGCATGCCCGCCAGGTGCAGGCGCAGCAGCTCGCGCACGGGCGCGCCCTCCAGGTCGTCCTCGCGGATCTCGAATCCCTCGATCGTCATCGCGTCCTCCCGCGGCCCGGTCGCCCGGCTCAGCCCGCCTTCTTCTGCCCGATCCGGCTCTCCTTGCCGGCGAGCAGGTTCGAGATGTTCCGCGCGTGCCGCCAGATCAGCAGCGCGCTCATCGCGAACAGCGGCAGCAACACCCGGTCGCCGCCGGCGAGCAGCAGGTAGTAGGCCGGGGCGAACACCGCCGAGACGAGCGCCGCGAGCGACGAGTAGCGGAAGAACACCGCGACGACGATCCAGGTGGCGAGCGTCGCGAGCCCGAGCCAGGCCGACAGCGCGAGCAGCACGCCCGCGGCGGTGGCGACGCCCTTGCCGCCCTTGAAGCCGTGGAACACCGGGAACAGGTGACCGACGAACGCGGCGAGCCCGACCATCGCGAGCGTGAAGTCGGAGAAGCCGTAGCGCTGCGCGAACGACTTCGCGAGCAGCACCGCGACGGCGCCCTTGGCCGCGTCGCCGAGCAGCACGAGGACCGCGGCGCCCTTGTGGCCGGTGCGCAGCACGTTGGTCGCGCCCGGGTTGCCCGAGCCGTAGGTGCGCGGGTCGGCGAGGCCCATCGCGCGGCTGACGACGACGGCGAAGGAGATCGATCCGAGCAGGTAGGCGAGCGCGATCGCGACGATCGCGGCGAACGGTTCCATGGGGTCTCCGGGTCGGTCGGTGCGGGGAACGGGGGTCAGTCGGCGAGCGCGCAGTCGACCGGCGTCGCGTCGAGCAGCTCGACGAGCACGCGCGGCTCGAGGCCCACGAGGTAGCCGCGCCGCCCGCCGTTGATCCAGATGCGCGGCAGCTCGAGCACCGTGCGCTCGACGTACGTCGGCATCCGCTTGCGCGTGCCGAACGGCGAGGTGCCGCCGACGAGGTAGCCGGAGTGCCGGCCGGCGACCTCCGGCTCGCAGGGGGCGATCGACTTGCGGCCCGCCTGGCGCGCGAGGTTCTTCGTCGAGACCTTGCGGTCGCCGTGCATCAGCACGATCAGCGGCCTGCCCGCCTCGTCCTGCATGACCAGCGTCTTGACGACCGCGTGCTCGTCGAGCCCGAGCTGGCGGGCCGACTCGGCGGTGCCGCCGTGCTCGACGTAGTCGTACGGATGCTCGGTGAAGGCGACGCCGCGGCCGCGCAGCAGCGCGGTCGCCGGGGTCTCGGACACGTGTCGGGCGGGCATCCGCGAATGATAGCGGCGCCGCGGCGCCGGTCGGGACCGCGCGCGGCGCCGGCGCGACGGCGCGGCGCGCTCAGCCGGGCGGCACCAGCCCGCGCACGCGCCCGAGGAGGCGCGTCAGGCCGAGCAGCGCGTCGACGTTCGGCGTGTCGATGCCGACGCGCCGCCCGATCTCGGACACCGCCCCGACCAGCGCGTCGAGCTCGAGCGGGCGGCCGGCCTCGACGTCCTGCAGCATCGAGGTGCGGACCGCGCCGAGCTTGCGGGTGACCGCGTGGCGCTCCTCCGGGGTCATCGAGATCGGCAGGCCGAGCGCGTCGCCGATCGCCGCGCCCTCGCGCATCGCGTCCGACACGAACCGGCGCACGAGCGGATCGTCGAGGATCCGGTCCAGCGTCGCGCCGGTCAGCGCCGACACCGGGTTCATCGTCATGTTGCCCCAGAGCTTGAGCCACACCTCGAGCTCGATGCGCGCGGTCGTCTCGACCTGCAGCCGGGCGGCGCGCAGCGCGTCGGCCGCGGCGGCGAGCCGGGGCGTCGACGCGCCGCCGGGCTCGCCGACGATGAAGCGCTCGCCGAACGCGTGGCGGACCACGCCGGGCTCGGGGCACGAGGCCGCCATGTGGACGACGCAGCCGATCACCCGCGACGGCGGGATCGCCTCGGCGAGCGCGCCGTCGGGGTCGGTCGCGTCGAGGCGCGTGCCGCGCCAGCGCTCGCCGAGCCCGTGGAAGAACCACCAAGGCACGCCGTTCATCGCCGACAGCACGGCGGTGCCGGGCCCGAGCAGCGGACCGACGACCGGGGCGACCGACGGCAGCGCGGTGGTCTTGGTCGCGATCACGACGAGGTCCTGCGGCCCGAGCGCGGCGGCCGAGTCGCTCGCCTCGAGCGGCACCGCCCGTCCGTCGGGATCGGCCGCGTCGCGCAGCACGAGGCCGCGCCGGCGCACCGCCTCGAGCGTCGCGCCGCGCGCGAGCGCGGACACCGCGTGGCCGCCCTCGACGAGGCGGTGGGCGACGAAGCCGCCGATGGCGCCGAGGCCGACGATGCAGATCTTCATGGGAGTGCGCTCCGGGACGATCCCGCGATCGTGCCACAGCGGCCGACCCGGGCGGCCGCGGCGGCCGGTCGGGCGCGCCCGGCCGCGCTCGGCCGCGCTCAGCCGCGCGGGTGGTGACGCGCGTGCAGCGACTTCAGCCGCTCGCGCGCGACGTGCGTGTAGATCTGCGTCGTCGAGATGTCGGCGTGCCCGAGCAGCATCTGCACCACGCGCAGGTCGGCGCCGTGGTTCAGCAGGTGGGTCGCGAACGCGTGGCGCAGCACGTGCGGCGACAGCGGCGCCGCGATGCCGGCCGCGCGCGCGTGGCGCCTGACCAGCGTCCAGAACATCTGGCGCGTCATCGGCGCGGCGCGCGCGGTGACGAACAGCGCGTCGCTCGGGCGCCCCGACAGCAGCACCGGCCGGCCCTCGGCGATCCAGCGCTCGATCCAGCGGCGCGCCTCCTCGCCGAGCGGCACCAGCCGCTCCTTGTCGCCCTTGCCGATCACGCGGATCACGCCGTCGACGAGCCCGACCTCGACGGTGCGCAGCCCGACCAGCTCGGACACCCGCAGCCCGGTCGCGTACAGCGTCTCGAGCATCGCGCGGTCGCGCAGCCCGAGCGGCGCGTCGACGCGCGGCGCGGCGAGCAGCGCCTCGACCTGCGCCTCGGACAGCGTCTTCGGGAAGCGCGGCGCCTGGCGCGCCGCGGCGATGCGCAGCGTCGGATCGTCGCGCCGGCGTCCCTCGCGCAGCAGCCAGCGGTACCAGCGCCGGAACACCGTCAGCCGTCGGTTGCCGCTGGTCGCCTTCGAGCCCGCGTGACGCGCGGCGACGTAGGCCTGCAGGTCGGCCTCGCCGGCCGCCGCGAGCGTGACGCCGCGCTCCGCCAGCCACTCGGCGAGCATCGACAGGTCGCGCCGGTAGGCGGCGAGCGTGTTGCGCGACAGCCCGTCCTCGAGCCACAGCGCCTCGCAGAACGCGACCAGCGCCTCGCGGTCGGCGGCGTCGGGGGGCGCGGCGGCCGCCTCGCCGGGACGGTCGGGGCCGAGCGCGCGCGCCGCGCGGGCGCGCTTCGCCGGCGACGCGACCGCGCGCCTCGCGGCATCGGGTTCCCGGGGCACCGTGCGTCCTCTGCTATCGTTGCGGCGCCCGACTATAGCCGAACGCGTCGGCGCGCCGCGCGGGCCCCGCCCCCCATGGACACCCTGCTCCTGCTGCTGCCCGATCTCGCGCTGATCGCGACCGGCGCGCTGCTCTATCGCGCGGGCCCCTGGTCCGACGACTTCTGGGCCGGGCTCGAGAAGCTCGTCTACCTGGTGCTGTTCCCCGCGCTGCTGTTCGCGGCGGTCGCGCGCAACCGGATCGACCCGCAGGCGGCCGCGCCGTTCGCCGCCGCGGTGCTCGCGGTGCTCGCGCTCGGCATCGCGCTCGGGCGCGCGGGACGCTGGTGGGGCGTCGACGAGCGCCGCTTCGCGAGCGCGGTGCAGTGCGCGTTCCGATTCAACTCGTACGTCGCGCTCGCGCTCGCGCAGCGGCTGGGCGGCGACGCCGGCGTCGCGCTGTGCGCGATCGTCGTCGCGGTCGCGGTGCCGATCGGCAACCTCGCGGCGGTCTGGCACCTCGCCCGCCACAGCGGCGCGGGCGTGGGCCGCGAGCTCGTGCGCAACCCGCTGATCCTCGCGACGGTCGCCGGCCTCGCGGCGAACCTCGCCGGCGCGTCGATCCCGCAGCCGGTCGACGGCTACCTGTCGCGGATGGGCTCGGCGGCGATCGCGCTCGGGCTGATCGCCGTCGGCGCGGGCCTGCGCCCCTCGCCCGCCACCGGCGACGCGCCGTTCGCCGCGCACGCGATCGCGGTGAAGCTCGTCGCGATGCCGGCGGCGGCCCTCGCGATCGCGCACGCGATGGCGCTGCCCGCGCTCGCCGCGCAGGTGCTCGTGCTGTTCGCGGCGATGCCGAGCGCGTCGGCCTGCTACATCCTCGCGGCCCGGATGGGGGGCGACGGCCCGTACGTCGCGCGCCTGATCACGACGACGACGCTGGCGTCGGCCGCGGCGATCCCGTTCTGGCTCAGCTGGGTGCGCTGAGCGTCGCGTCGTCGGGCGCCGGGCGCGGCGCCTCGCCGTGCCGGGCGAGCGCCCAGCGCACGTGCTCGGCGACCAGCGGCGAGGCGTCGCGCTCGCGCGCGCGCAGCGCGGCGACCACCGCCTCGCCGCGCGGCGCGTTGCCGAGCCCGACCGCGAGGTTGCGCAGCCAGCGCTCGTGGCCGATCCGCCGGATCGCCGAGCCCTCGGTGCGGGCCTCGAAGGTCGCCCGGTCCCAGGCGAACAGCTCGACGAGCGAGGCCGCGTCGAGGCCGTGGCGCGGCGCGAAGTCGGGCAGCGCGGCGCGCCGGGCCCACTTGATCCACGGGCACGCGAGCTGGCAGTCGTCGCAGCCGTAGACGCGGTTGCCGATCGCCTCGCGGAACTCCGGCGGGATCGGGCCGGCCGACTCGATCGTCAGGTACGAGATGCAGCGCCGCGCGTCGAGCCGGTACGGCGCGACGATCGCGCCCGTCGGGCAGGCGTCGAGGCACGCGCTGCAGCGCCCGCAGTGCTCGTCGACCGGCGCGTCGACCGGCAGCGGCAGGTCGGTGTACAGCGTGCCGAGGAAGCGCGTCGAGCCGCCGTCGCGCGACAGCAGCAGCGTGTGCTTGCCGCGCCAGCCGAGGCCCGCCCGCCGCGCGAGCTCGACCTCCATCACCGGCGCGGAGTCGCAGAACGCCCGCCATCCGAACGGCCCCACCTCGGCCTGCAGCCGCTCGGCGAGCCGGGCGAGCCGCTGCCGCACGACCTTGTGGTAGTCGCGGCCGAGCGCGTAGCGCGACACGTACGCGCGCTCGCCGTCGGACAGCGTGCGCCAGGCCGCGTCGACCCACGCGGGATCGTCGGGCGCGTAGTCGATCGAGACCATCACCGCCCGCACCGTGCCGGGCACGAGCTCGGCCGGCCGGGCCCGGCGCGCACCGTGGCGGGCCATATAATCCATCTCGCCGTGGAAGCCCGCCTCGAGCCAGGCCGCGAGACCCGGCTCGGCATCGGACAGGTCGACGTCGGCCACGCCGAGCGAGGCGAAGCCCAGCTCCGCCGCCCACGCCCTCAGCCGACCGACCCAGTCGGTGTCCGCCCGTCCGTCCATCCGCCTAGTGTAGGGCCCGCCCGTGACCGCTCCCGCCGCGCCGTCGTCCACGCTCGAGCTCGCGCTCGCCGACGAGGCCGCCACCGCCGCGCTCGCGGCCCGCGTGGCGCGCGCGCTCGGGCCCGGGACGGTGGTCTGGCTGTCGGGCGGGCTGGGCGTCGGCAAGACGACCTTCGTGCGCGGCCTCCTTTCGTCGCTCGGACACGCCGGCCGGGTCAGAAGTCCCACGTTCACGCTGCTCGAACCTTATAATCTGCCGAAGTTCCCCGTGTATCACTTTGATTTCTATAGATTCTCTTCGGCGGACGAGTGGCGGGATGCAGGCTTCGACGAGTACTTCCGCGGTGACGGCGCCTGCCTGGTCGAATGGCCCGAGATGGCGGGGCCGTCGCTGCCCGCGCCCGACCTGCGGATCACGCTCGGGTTTCCGGGCGGGCGGCCCGTCGCCGAGGGCGACGACCCGGCCGCGATCGCCGGGCGCACCGTCCGGCTCGACGCGCACGGCGACGCGGGGCGGCGATGCCTGAGCGAGGCCGCCGCCGCTTCCTGAAGGCGGTCCCCGGCACGCTGCTCGCGCTCGAGCTCGCCGACGCCCGCGGCGGCACGCTGGTCGGCGTGCGGGTCTGGCCGGCGCGCGACTACACGCGCGTCACGCTCGAGCTCGACGAGCCGCTGAAGACCTCGCACTTCACCGTGTCCGACCCGCCGCGGCTGGTGGTCGACCTGGAGGGCATCGAGCTCGACGCGCCGCTGCGCGAGATCGTCGCCAAGGTGAAGGCCGACGACCCGTACATCGCGTCGGTGCGGGTCGGGCAGAACCGCCCGCGCGTCGCGCGGCTCGTGTTCGACCTGAAGGCGCCGGTCGAGCCGCAGGTGTTCACCGTCGCGCCGGTCGCCGCGTACCGGCACCGTCTGGTGCTCGACCTGCATCCGGTGCAGCCCCCCGACCCGCTCGCCGAGCTGATCGCGCGCGGCGCCGGGCGCGGCGACGCGGCGCGGCCGGGCGCTCCGGGCCGATCGGAGCCGCCGGACGCCGCACCGGGCGCGACGCCGACGCCGGCGCTCCCGGCGGGCGCGCCGGCCGCGGCTGCGGCGTCCAGGACGGCGCTCCCGCCCGCGGTGACGCCGTCCGTGGCCGCTCCGGCGGTCGCGCGCGACGCCCCGGCGATCGCCCGGGCCCGCGACGGCGACGACCCGCTCGCCGACCTGATCCGCGAGCGCGAGGCCGCGGTGCCGGTCGCCGCGCGCGACGCGCGCCCGACGTTCGACCGGCTGGTGACCGTCGCGATCGATCCGGGCCACGGCGGCGAGGATCCCGGCGCGATCGGCAAGCACGGCACGCTCGAGAAGGACGTGGTGCTCGCGATCGCGCTGAAGCTGCGCGACCGGATCGACGCGACGCCCGGCATGCGCGCGTACATGACCCGCGAGTCGGACTTCTTCGTGCCGCTCGCCACCCGCGTCGCGAAGGCGCGCGCGGTGCGGGCCGACCTGTTCGTGTCGGTGCACGCCGACGCGTTCGTGCTGCCGCAGGCGCGCGGCTCCTCGGTGTTCGTGCTGTCCGAGCGCAGCGCGAGCAGCGTCGGCGCGCGCTGGCTCGCGAGCCGCGAGAACCGCGCCGACCTGATCGGCGGCGTCGGCCTGCCGGTGCGCAACCGCGAGGTGGCGAAGCTGCTGCTCGAGCTGTCGACGACCGCGCAGATCCGCGAGAGCCGGCGCTTCGGCGGCGCGGTGCTCGGCGAGCTGCGCTCGGTGGGGGACCTGCACAAGGTGTCGATCGAGCAGGCCGCGTTCGCGGTGCTGCGCGCGCCCGACATCCCGTCGATCCTCGTCGAGACCGCGTTCATCAGCAACCCGGACGAGGAGCGCAAGCTGCGCAACCCGCGCTGGCAGGCGAAGCTCGCCGACGCGATGCACGCGGGCATCCTGCGCTACTTCCGGCGCAACCCGCCCGGCCCGCGCGGCGCGACCGCCTGAGCCGCGGCGCTCAGGCCGTGCGGCGCAGGCGCTTGAACAGCGTGTGCCGGAGCACTTCCCAGACCGCGGGCAGGCCCGGCACGATCACGAGCGCGAGCGCGACCAGCGAGAAGTTCTCGCGCACCCACGGCAGGTTGCCGACGAAGTAGCCGAGCACCGTCAGGCTGCCCACCCACAGCACCGCGCCCACCACGTTGAAGAGCGCGAACTTCGGGTAGGTCATCGCGGCGACGCCGGCGACGAACGGCGCGAAGGTGCGCACGAACGGCAGGAAGCGCGCGACGATGATCGTGATCGCGCCGTGCCGCTCGTAGAACGCGTGCGTGCGGTCGAAGGCCGCGCGGTTGAAGAACCGCGACTGCTCCCAGCCCCAGACCTTCGGCCCGAACCAGTGCCCGACCGAGTAGTTGACCGCGTCGCCGAGCACCGCGGCCACGATCAGCAGCACGATCAGCACCGGCAGCGACAGCCCGCCGATCGCGGCGATCGCGCCGCACACGAAGAGCAGCGAGTCGCCGGGCAGGAACGGCATCACCACCAGCCCGGTCTCGACGAAGATGATCGCGAAGAGGATCGCGTAGACCCACGTGCCGTACTGGGCGACCACGGCCTCGAGATGCTTGTCGAGATGCAGGAAGACGTCGACGGCGGTGGCGAGATCCATGGCGGGGCGGATGATACACGCCGCCTATAATGGCGCCGTGAAGGACGACATGCCGACCGGCCCCTCCACGGGCGCCTCCGCGGCGCCCGCCGGCATCGACCGTGCGCGCCGTCCGATCGCGCCGCTGCCCGATCATCTCGTCAGCCAGATCGCCGCCGGCGAGGTCGTCGAACGGCCCGCCTCGGTCGTCAAGGAGCTGCTCGAGAACGCGATCGACGCCGGCGCCCGCGAGATCGCGCTGCGGCTCGAGGAAGGCGGCGTGCGCCGCGTGTCGGTCACCGACGACGGCTGCGGGATCGCGGCCGACGAGCTCGGGCTCGCGCTCACCCGGCACGCGACCAGCAAGATCGCGTCGCTCGACGAGCTCGAGCGGGTCGGCACGCTCGGGTTCCGCGGCGAGGCGCTCGCCGCGATCGCGTCGGTCTCGCGCGTGCGGATCACGAGCCGCACCGCCGACGCGCCGACGGCGAGCGTCGTCGACACCGACGCGGACGGCCTCGCGCCGGCCGCGCATCCGCCCGGCACGACGGTCGAGGTCCTCGACCTCTACTCGCGGACCCCGGCGCGGCGCAAGTTCCTGAAGGCCCAGGGCACCGAGACCGCGCACGCGCTCGACGCGTTCCGCCGCGTGGCGATCGCGCACCCCGACGTCGCGTTCACGTGCCACGTCGACGGCCGGCGCGTCGAGCACTGGCCCGCGGCGCCGTGGCACGCCCGCGCCGGCGGCGCGCTCGGCGAGGACATCGCGACGCGCGCGATCGAGCGCGAGGCCGGCCGCCTGCGGCTGCTCGGCCTGGCCGGCGTGCCCACCGCGAGCCGCGCGCGCGCCGACCGCCAGTTCTTCTACGTCAACGGTCGCTTCGTGCGCGACCGGCTGCTCGCGCACGCGGTCCGCCAGGCCTACGCCGACGTGCTGCACGGCGACCGCCACCCGGCGTGGTGCCTGTTCCTGTGGATCGACCCGGTCGAGGTCGACGTCAACGTGCACCCGGCGAAGATCGAGGTGCGATTCCGCGACGCGCGCGCGATCCACTCGTTCGTCTTCCACGCGCTGCGCGAGGCGCTGCGGGTCGGCGCGGCCGCCGACGGCGTCGCGGCGGTGGTGCGCGGCGCGGCGCCCGGCGCCGGCACGGCCGCGGCGGCACCCGGCGCCGTCGCGTCGGTGCGCCCGTCCCCGGACGGCGTCGACCGCTTCGCCGGCGACGCGGCGGCGCCGCGCCGGCAGTCGTCGCTGCCGCTCGGCGCGCCGGCCGCGGCGTCGTCGCTGCCGGCGCTGATGCGCTTCCTCGCGCCCGACGGATCGACGCTCGCGCGGACCCCGTCCGTCGCGCCCGAGGGTCGCGCGCCCGGTGAAGACGCGTGGTCCGCCCCGCGCGCGATGCGGCCGGGGCTCGTCGCCGCCGATCCGGCGGCCGTTCCGGTCCGGGCGTTCGCCTCCGGGGACGTCGGCTCCGCCGCGCCGGCGGTCGACGCGCCGCGCGCCGCGCCGCCGGCCGACGGCGATCGCGGCATCCCGCCGCTCGGCTTCGCCGTCGGGCAGCTGCACGGCGTGTACGTGCTCGCGCAGAACGCCGAAGGGCTGGTGGTCGTCGACATGCACGCGGCCCACGAGCGGATCGTCTACGAGCGGCTGAAGGCCGCGCTCGACGCGCGCGCGGTGCCGTCGCAGCCGCTGCTGATCCCGGCCGCGTTCGCCGCCGACGCGATCGAGCTCGAGACCGCGCTCGCCGAGCGCGACGGGCTGCGGACGCTCGGCCTCGACCTCGCCCACACCGGCCCCGGCGAGCTCGCCGTGCAGGCGGTGCCGGCCGCGCTCGCCGACGGCGATCCGGTGGCGCTCGCGCGCTCGGTGCTCGCCGAGCTCGCCGAGCACGGCGCGAGCCGCGTGCTCGCCGAGCGGCGCGACGCCCTGCTCGCGACGATGGCCTGCCACGCGGCGGTGCGCGCGAACCAGCGGCTCACGCTCGCGCAGATGGACGCGCTGCTGCGCGACATGGAGTCCACCGCCGGCGCCGACCAGTGCAACCACGGCCGGCCGACCTGGGTGCAGCTGCCGATGGGCGAGCTCGACCGGTGGTTCCTGCGCGGCCGCTGAGCCGTGCCGCCCGTGCCGTGACGACCGCAGCCCCCGACCGCGACGCGCCGTCGCGACGATCCGATCGCGCGATCGTCGGGCTGCTCGCCGTGCTGATCGCGTTCCAGCCGCTGTCGACCGACCTGGTGATCGCGTCGCTGCCGGGGCTCGCCCGCCATTTCGACGTGGGCGCGGCGACCGTGCAGGCGACGCTGTCGGTGTTCATCGGCGCGTTCGCGGTCACGCAGCTGCTCGCGGGTCCGCTGTCGGACCGCTTCGGTCGCCGGCCGGTGGTGCTGGCGGGCGTCGCGGCCTACGTCGCCGGCTCCGCGCTCGGCGCGCTCGCGGGCTCGCTCGAGACGCTGCTGGCCGGCCGCGCGCTGCAGGCGGTCGGCACCTGCTGCACCGTCGTCTGCGCGCGCGCGATCGTGCGCGACCGCTTCGCGCCGACCGAGGGGGCGCGCCGGCTCGCGCACGCGATGAGCTGGGTCGCGCTGATGCCGATCGGCGCGCCGGTGCTCGGCGGCGCGATCGAGGGCTGGACCGGCTGGCGCGGCACGTTCTGGACGATGGCCGCGTTCGGCGCGATCGCGCTCGTCGCGTGCGCGACGGGGCTGCGCGAGTCGCACCGCGATCCCGATCCGGCCGCGATGCGCCCCGGCCCGATGGCGGCCAACTACCTCGAGGTGCTGCGCTCGCCGGCCTGGGCGGGCTTCGCGCTGTACGGCGCCGCGATGTACTGGGGCCTGTTCGCGTTCCTGTCCGAGTCGGCGTTCGTGTTCGGCCGGGTCCACGGGATGTCGCCGCCGGCGATCGGGCTCGCCGTCTCGACGATCACCTCGGGCTTCCTGCTCGGCACGCTCGCCGCCCGCCGGCTGCTGCCGCGGCTCGGCGTGCAGCGGATGCTCGGCTCGGCGACCGTGGTGGCGGTCGGCGCGGCGCTGGCGATGCTCGCGCTCGCGCTCGCCGGCGTCTCGCACGTCGCGGCGGTGCTCGTGCCGCAGTGCCTGTTCGTGTTCGCGCACGGCCTGTCGCAGTCGTCGTGGCAGGCCGGCGCGGTCGCGCCGTTCCCGCGGCAGGCGGGCGCCGCGGCCGCGCTCACCGGCTTCGTGCAGAACGCGCTCGCGGTCGGCTCGGGGCTGATCGTCGGCCGGCTGCACGACGGCACGGTCGTGCCGATGGCCGCGATGGTCGCGGCGGGCGGCCTCGCGGCGATGGTGGTGGCGCGCACGCTCGTGCGCCGGCACGGCGACGTCGACCGCGCCGCGCCCGCGACGGCGTCGCGCCGGGGTCCGGCGTGACCGCGGACGCCGCGCCCGGCGGCGCCCGGCCCGACGCGGTGATGCTGCTCGGGCCGACCGCCTCGGGCAAGACCGCGGTGTCGATGGCGCTCGCCGCGCGCCTGCCCGTCGAGATCGTCAGCGTCGACTCGGCGCTCGTCTACCGCGGCATGGACGTCGGCACCGCGAAGCCGACGCCCGCCGAGCGGGCCGCAGTGCCGCACCACCTGATCGACGTGCTCGACCCGGCGCAGGCGTACTCGGCCGCGGCCTTCGTGCGCGACGCGCACCGGCTGATCGCCGACGTCCGCGGGCGCGGCCGGCTGCCGCTGCTGGTCGGCGGCACGATGCTCTACGCGAAGGCCCTCGCCGAGGGCCTGTCCGCGCTGCCGTCGGCCGACGCCGCGGTGCGCGCCGCGCTCGAGGCCGAGGCCGCCGCGCTCGGCTGGCCGGCGATGCACGCGCGGCTCGCCGCGGTCGATCCGGTGACCGCCGCCCGGCTCGAGCCCGGCGACGCGCAGCGGATCCAGCGCGCGCTCGAGGTGCACGCGCTGACCGGCTCGCCGATGTCGTCGCTGCTCGCCGTGCGCGACGCCGGGCCGCCGCCGCCCGCGCTGCTGACGGTCGCGCTCGAGCCCTCGGACCGGGCGGTGCTGCACGCGCGGATCGCCGCGCGCTTCGAGGCGATGCTCGAGGCGGGCCTGCTCGACGAGGTCCGCGCGCTGCGCGCGCGCGGCGACCTCGATCCGTCGATGCCCTCGATGCGCTGCGTCGGCTACCGGCAGGCGTGGCGCTACCTCGACGACCTCGAGGCCGGCGACCGCGGCCAGGCGCGTCGCCGGCGGCTCGTCGACGAGGGCGTCGCCGCGACGCGCCAGCTCGCGAAGCGGCAGCTGACCTGGCTGCGCGCGATGCCGGCGCGGCACGTCGTCGACTGCCTCGCGCCCGACGCCGCGGACAGGGTGTCGGCTATCATCGCCGCCCATGGATGCCACCCCTGATCCCGCGCCGGTGCTGGCGATGGTCGGCCTCGGCCGGATGGGCGCGAACATGGCCCGGCGGCTCGCCCGCGGCGGCGCGCGCGTGCACGGCTTCGACGCGCAGCCCCAGGCGCGCGAGGCGCTCGCCGACGAGCCCGGCGTCGCGGTCCACGCGACGCTCGTCGACGCGCTCGCCGCGCTCCCCGCGCCCCGGACCGTCTGGCTGATGCTGCCGGCGGGCGCGCCGAGCGAGGCGGCGCTCGCCGAGCTCGCGACGCGCCTCGCGCCCGGCGACCTCGTCGTCGACGGCGCGAACGCGAACTACCTCGACTCGCAGCGCCGCGCGCGCGAGCTCGCCGGGCACGGCATCGCGTTCGCCGACTGCGGCGTCTCGGGCGGCGTCTGGGGCCTCGCGAACGGCTACTGCCTGATGTTCGGCGCCGCGCCCGAGGCGGCCGCGCGGCTCGAGCCGCTCGCGCGGCGGCTCGCGCCCGCGCCCGATCGCGGCTGGCTGCACTGCGGCCCGCCGGGCGCCGGGCACTTCGTGAAGATGATCCACAACGGCATCGAGTACGGCGCGATGCAGGCGTACGCCGAGGGCTTCGCGCTGCTCGAGGGCCGGGCCGACATGGACCTCGACCTCGCGGCGATCGGCGAGCTCTGGCGCCACGGCTCGGTGATCCGCTCGTGGCTGCTCGACCTGACCGTCGAGGCGCTGCGCGACCCGGACGCGCTCGCGTCGGTCGAGCCCTTCGTCGCCGACTCGGGCGAGGGCCGCTGGACCGTCGACGAGGCGGTGCGCCAGGGCACGCCCGCGCCCGCGATCGCGCTCGCGCTGATGAGCCGCTTCGCGTCGCAGGGCGGCGCCGACACCGGCAACCGGCTGCTGTCGCTGATGCGCCGGGGCTTCGGCGGCCACGCGGTGAAGACGAAGTGAGCGCGCCCGCGCCGTCCGCGGTCGTCGTGATGGGCGTCTCGGGCTGCGGCAAGACCGCCGTCGGCGAGGCGCTCGCGCGCCGGCTCGGCGCGCGCTTCGTCGACGCCGACGACTTCCATCCGCCGGCCAACGTCGAGAAGATGCGCGCCGGCGTCCCGCTCGACGACGCCGACCGCGCGCCGTGGCTCGCGACGCTGAACGCGCTGCTGCGCGACGAGGCCGCGGCGCGGCGCCCGGTCGTGCTCGCCTGCTCGGCGCTGCGGCGGCGGTACCGCGACGCGCTCGCCGAGGGCGTGCCGGGCCTGCGCGTGGTGCACCTGTCCGGCTCCTTCGAGCTGATCGCGTCGCGGCTCGCCGCGCGGCGCCACCGCTACATGCCGGCGAGCCTGCTGCGCAGCCAGTTCGAGGCGCTCGAGCCGCCGCGCGAGGCGGTGACCGTCGACGTGTCGGGCGACGTCGAGGCGGTCGTCGAGGCGGCGCTGCGCGGGCTCGGCGAGGGCGCGCCCCGCGGGTGAGCGCGCGCCGCGCCGCGGCGGGCGGCGCTCAGTCGTAGCGGTAGGTCCAGAGCAGGTCGAGCCCGTTCTGCGTGCCGAGCCGCGTGCGCACCGACAGCCGCTCGGTGATCTCGTACTGCAGCCGCACCAGGTTCTGCAGCCCGCGCAGGCTCTGCTCGTAGCTGACGAAGAGCCGCTGCGACAGCCGCTTGCCGAGCGTGACGATGCTGTCCTGCGCGGAGGCCGCCGCCGACACGCCCTCGCCGCCGGTGGCGCCCGCCTGCCCGCTGCGGATCGACAGCACGTCGAGCCCGAAGGTCGACGCGATGCCCGGACCCGCCGTCCCCGGGTTGCGGGTCGCGAGCAGCGCCGCGGCCGCGGTCTGCAGCGCCGCGGTCTGGCCCCCGCCGCGCGCGGTCTCCGAGGGCACGCCGAGCACCAGCCACGACAGCTTGTCGGGCTCGGGCACGTCGGGCCGCGACACGAGGGTGAGCTTCGGCACGCGCGCGGTGCCGGTCAGCTGCACGCCCGCCTCGACCGGCAGGTAGCGGCGCAGCGCGACGATGTCGATCGCCGGGTTGTCGACCGGGCCGCTGAAGACCAGCGTGCCGCGCTCGATCTCGAGCTTCTGCCCGAACCCGACGTAGGTGCCCTGCACGATCCGCACGGTGCCGACGAGACGCGGCGCGTCGGGCAGCCGGCCGCGCAGCACCAGCCGCCCGGCGAGCCGCGCGTCGACGCCGGAGCCGAACACGCGGAACCGCTCGCCGAGATCGATCTGCAGGTCGCTGACGATCCGGAACCCCTTGCCCGCCTCGTCGGGTCCGGCGTCGTCGCGGCCGCGCGCCTCGCCGTCGGCGGCCGCCTCCGCCGCGCGGCGCGCGGGGCCGTCGCGCAGGCGGCGCTCGCGCAGCCGCGCGGCCTCGGCCGGATCGCGGACCACGACCACGTCGCGCGACAGCCGCGGCGCGTCGTCGCCGGTGAGCTCGATCACGCCCTCGTCGGCCCGCAGCGCGCCGCGCACCGCGAGCACGCCCGCGCGCAGCGTCGCGCGGGCCTCGCCCGACAGCGACAGGCGCTGGCCCGCGCCGAGCGGGATCGGCATGCGATCGAGCACGAGCACCGCCTCGCTGCGCTCGTCGGCGCGCAGCGCGCCGCTCATGCGCACGCTGCCCTGCCCGCTCGAGAAGCGCAGCGTGCCGATCTCGAGCGCGTCGCCCGCGAGCGTCGCGTCGAGCTCGCCGTCGACCAGCCGCATGCCGAGCTCGCGCTGCTCGGCGACCAGGCGGGTGCCGGTCACGCGGCCGCTCGCGCGCGGCGCGCCGAGCGTGCCCGCGAGCTCGAGGCGCGCCCGCAGCGCGCCGTCGAGCCGCCAGGTCTCGCCGACGAGCGCGCGCGCGAACGCGAGCGAGGGCACGTCGATCTCGACGCGGCCGGCGAGCGCCGCGCCGGTGTCGAGCCCGGCGTCGCCGAACCGCAGCGGCGCCTGCGCCTGCGCCCGCACGGTCCCGACGGTGGCGCCGCGCAGCTCGAGCTCGGCGCGGGCGCGGCCGCCGCCGAACGCGACGCTCGCCTGCAGCGCCTGCAGCCCCGCGCGCAGCAGCTCGGTGCCGCCCTCGGCGGTCGGCGCCTCCAGCGCGAGGTCGCCCGACTCGCGGAACACGTCGACCCGGCCCTCGAGCCGGTCGGGCGGCCCGGCGACGTCGATCCGCGCGCCGAGCCGCAGCGCGTCGGGCGCGTCGATCCGCAGGCCGCGCTCGACGGCGGCGGCGCCCAGCCAGCGCAGCGGCACGCCCGAGACGGCGCCGCGCGCGAGCAGCCGCCCGTCGCGCCAGCTGGCGGACTCGACGCGCGCGCGCGCGCCGCCGTCGCCGTCGACCTGCAGCGCGAGCCCGGCGATCGACGCGCCGGGCGGATCGAGATCGAACGAGAGGGTCGCGGGCTCGAGCAGGCGCAGGGTCGGGGCGGTCGCGTTCGTCGCCTCGACGATCCGGCCCGCCCAGCGCCCGGCCGCGCCCGGCGCGAAGCCGCCCTCGACGCGCAGCGCGGCGTCGAGGACGGGTTCGCGGCCCTTCGCGGCGAGCGCGACCGCATGACGGCCCGCGTCGCCCGACAGCGTCGCGCGCAGCGCGTCGAGGCGACGCTCGTCGAGCCGCGGCGCCTCGAGGGCGAGCGAGGCCTCGATCGCCGCGGCGTCGCGCGCGGGCGACGCGCCCGCGGCGGCCCGCGCGCCCGGGGCACCGCGCCTCGGCGCGTCGCGCGACGCCGGTCGGGCCTCGGCGAGGCCCGCGCGGGCGAGCGCCTCGCGCAGCGCGTCGAGCGTCGCGAGCTCGAGCCGCAGCTGCGCGCCCCGCGCCGCGAACCGCTCGCCGACCCGCAACTCGCGCGCCGAGGCGACGAGCGTCGCGCCCGGGTCGTCGAGCGCGTCGCGCAGCTCGACGCTCGCGTTCGCGGCGCCGCGCAGCGAGGGCTCGAGCTCCTGCAGCCGCGGCGCGTCGATCGCGAGCGCGAGCCGGTCGCCCGGCTGCCCGAGCGCGCCGCGTGCGGTGGCGCCGCCGGCGCCGAGCCGCAGCGCGACGTCGACGTCGGCGACGCGCCGCGGCGTCCAGCGCAACGCCGCCGCGCCCGACAGCGGCAGCCCGCGCAGGCGGCTGTCGACGAGCCGCGCGTCGATCCGCAGGTCGGGCCGGTCGCCGGCGCTGCCGCTCACGCGCCACTCGCCGTTCAGCGCGCCGGCGGGCAGCTCGGCGAAGCGCGCGGGATCGACGCCCGCGAGCCGGCCCGCGAGCTCGACGCGCCGCGCCGCGTCGAGCCCGACGCGCCCGGCCAGATCGGCGACGCCGTCGCGCAGGCGGACCCGGGCGCGCGCGAGCTCGAGCACGCGCCCGACGAGCCGCGCGTCGGCGTCGACCGACAGCTCGCCGTCCGACAGCGCGGCCTCGAACGCGAGCCCGCCGTCGGCGGGCCGGATCCGCGCGCTGCCGCGCAGCGCGGTCGGCCGCAGCGTCGTCACCGCGCGCCGCAGGTCGAGCCCGTCGGTCGAGAGCGCGAGCTCGAAGTCGCGCGGGATCCCGCCGTCGGCCGGCAGCCGGACGGTCGCCCGCCCGGTGACGCGGCCCGGCGGGCCGGCGAGCGCGGCACCGTCGAACGCGACGCGGTCGCCCGCGAGCTCGACGCCCGACTCGGCGGACTCGAGCGGCAGGCGCCCGGCGTCGATCGGACCGGGCCGCGCGTTGGCCAGCCGCAGCGTGCCCCGCAGCGGCGGCAGCGCCGGCGCTCGCGCGTCGCCGGCGGGGGCCCGGGGCGCGTCGCGCGCGGCCGGCGGGCGCTCGGCGTCGAGCGAGATCGACAGCGCCGTCGACGGCGCGCCCTCGCGGAACGCGGCGAGGTCGAGGTCGGCGAGCGTCGCCGACAGCGTCGCGAGCGGCGCGGCGGCGAACGGCTCGATGCGGCCGGAGGCGCTCGCGCTCGCGCCGCGCAGCGCGCCGCGCGCCTGCACGTCGAGCGCCTCGAGCCGGCCCGCCGCGCTCGCCTCGATCGTCGTCGGCCCGTCGAGCAGCGTGGTCTCGAGGCGCGCGCTCGCCGACACCGGGAACGGCGCGTCGGCGCCGACGGTCGCCGAGGCGACGAGCCGGCCGAACGCGCCCGAGACCGACGCGTCGTCGATCCGCCAGCGGTCGCGGTCGTGACCGATCGCGGCGCGCAGCGCGTCGAGCCGTAGCGGCGCGTCGGAGCCGGCGCGGCGCACGACGAGCCGCTCGATCGCCACGCTCGCGTCGAGCGCCACCGGCAGGCGCAGCGTCGCGGGCAGGCCGGGCGGCGCGGGCGGGGGGTCGACCGTCTCGGTGACCACCTCGACGTGCGCGGCCGACACCTCGCCGAGCGACAGCCGTCCGCGCAGCAGCGCCGCGAGCGAGGGCTCGAGCGACGGCCGCTCGACCGACACCGTCACTCCCCGGTCGTGCCAGACGACGCGCGCCGCCCGGATCGGTCCGCCGATCGCGCCCTCGGGCCGCTCGATCGTCAGTCGCCCGGCGCTCGCGTCGACCGCGCGCTCGACGCCCCAGCGCAGCGCGGCCTCGCTGCCGAGCAGCGCGACGCCCCCGCCCGCCGCGAGGCCCGCGACCGCGAGCGCCGCCGCCGCGATCCGCAGCCGACGGCCGCGGCGGGCGCGGCGCGCGATCGGACCCGCGACCGGCTCGTCGACGGGCGGCGTCATCAGAACACCACTCCGATCGAGAAGTGCACGCGCCAGCCGCCGGCCGCCTCGCCGCGCGCCACGTCGAAGTGCAGCGGCCCGACCGGCGTGCGCAGGCGCACGCCGGCGCCCCAGCCCGACACCGGCCGCAGCGCGCGCCGCTCGTCGCTCGCGCCGCCGCGGTCGACGAAGGCCGCGAGCGCGATCTCGCGCGTGATCAGGTGCTGGTACTCGAGGCTGCCGACCAGCAGGTAGCGGCCGGCGACGACGGCCTCGCCGATCGGCACGCCGATCGCCTGCGCGCCGTAGCCGCGCACCGAGCGCGTGCCGCCGGTGCGGAACAGGTTGGCCGACGGGATGCCGTCGCGCCCGCCGGCGGCCACGCCGCCGATCTCGCCGCGCACGACCAGCCGGCCGAACTCGCCGCGCCGCTCGGTCGCGAGCGGCATCGTCGCGAAGCCGTAGCCGTACGCCCGGCCGAACGAGCGCTCGGAGGCGATCGCCTCGCTCGCGCCCGACAGCTGCACCGACGCGACCCAGCCCCGGGTCGGGAAGATCGGCGAGTCGAGCCGGCGCTGCGTCCAGGTCCAGCCGAGCACCAGCGCGCGCGCGTCGAAGCGGCGCTCGTCGCCCGGCGCGAACACGATGCTCTGGCGCTCGCCCTGCCACTGCAGCGACACCGCGGTCTCGATGTCGTCGCGCCGGCGCAGCCGCGAGCCGAACACCGAGGCGGCGTCGACGATGTCGTTGCGCACGTCGCGGTGCTCGGCGCGCACGCCGGCCTGCCAGCGCCCGCCGTCGAGCCCCTGCGGCGTCTCCCAGGTCGAGTACGCGAGCTGGCGCTGCAGGTCGAGCTCGACGCCGTTGAAGCTCTGGATCCCGAGGCCGGCGACGTCGCGGTGGTCCCAGGCGGTCAGCACGCTGAAGCCGCGGTCGGTGTCGTAGCCGCCGCCGAGCGTCCAGCGCTTGGTCTCGCGCTCGACGACGTCGACGCGCACCGGCACGGCCTCGAGATCGGGATCGCGCTCGAGCGCCGCGGTGTCGGGACGCACGTTCGCGGTGGTGAACCAGCCGGCGCCGTTCAGCCGGCGCTGGAACTCGACGATGCCGCGCGCCTCGTACGGCTCGCCGGGCTCGAAGGGCCGCAGCCCCTGGACCACGACCTCGGGGTAGCGCTGCAGGCCGCCCACCTCCGTCTCGCCGAACCGCAGCCTCGGGCCCGAGTCGACCTCGACCGCGACCGACGCCCGGTGGCGCTCGGCGTCGACGATCGCGTCGCTGTCGACGACGCGCGCGCGCAGGAAGCCGCCGTCCTGCAGCGACTGCAGCACGCCGCGCTTGGCGCGCTCCCAGTCGGGCGAGCGGAACGCCGAGCCCGCGGGCAGCGGCCATTCGCGCCGGGCGCGCTCGAGCAGCGGCTCGTGGCCGCCGTCGGCCACCGGGCCGCCCAGGCGCAGGTCGACCTCGTCGACGAGCGTGCGCGGGCCGGTCTCGACGCGGATCCGCACGCCGCCCTCGAAGGTCTCGACCGCGACGGCCGGCGCGAACCAGCCCTCGGCCGCCAGCAGCTCGCGGACCTCCGCGGGCGCGCGGCGCACGAACAGCGGCAGCTGCGAGCGGTCGAAGTCCGGCCGCCGCCGCCAGCGGCCGAGCAGCGTGAACTCGCGGATCTGGCGGGCGATCGGCTCGGGCGCCTCGACCTCGAGCGCGTAGTGCGGCGCGACGCGGGTGCCGTCGGCGCTCGGCGCCTCGGGATCGGCGAAGAAGCCGCCCACGAACGGCAGCCGGCCGAGGAATCCGCGCAGGCCGCCGGGCCGTTCGGCGTCCGGCGCGGCCGCGGCGATCCCGGGCGCCGGGGCGGTCCCGTGGGCCGGAGCGGCGGCGGGCGCGGGTTCGGAGCCCGGCGCGGTCCCGGAAGCGGGAGCGGTCCCGGAAGCGGGAGCGGTCTCGGAGACGGGAGCGGGCTCGGAGGTCGGCGCGGTCCCGGACGAGGGCACGAGTCCGGAGCCCGGCGCGGCCTGCGGAGCGGGGACAGGCTCGGAAGCAAGCGCGGGCTCGGAGCCCGGCACGGTCTCCACCGCCGGCGCGGGCTCGGCGCGCGGCGCCGCGTCCCGCGCCGCCACGCCCGTCGACGCGAGCGCCGCCGCGAGCCAGGCGGCCGACGCGGCGGCACGCGCCGCGCGCCCGGTTCGGCGCGGCTGCGGAGTCACCGGCCTCCGACGGCGCCGGACGGCGACGTCAGGCGACCACGGTCGGGGCGGCGGCGGCGCCGCGCTCGACGATCTCGCCGATGCGCACCGCGGGCTCGCCGGCGGCGCGCAGCGCGGCGATCGCCGCGTCGGCCCCGGCGGCCGCGACGACGATCACCATCCCGATCCCGCAGTTGAACACCCGGTGCATCTCGGCGTCGGCGATGCCGCCCTCGCGCTGCAGCCACGAGAACAGCGGCGGCATCGTCCACGCGTCGCGCCGCAGCACGGCCGCGCAGCCGTCGGGCAGCACGCGCGGCACGTTCTCGACCAGCCCGCCGCCGGTGACGTGGGCGATGCCCTTGACCGGCATCTGCGCGATCAGCGACAGCACCGGCTTCACGTAGATCCGGGTCGGCGCCATCACCGCGTCGGCGAAGCTCGCGCCGTGGAAGTCGTCGCGCATCCGCGGCGAGTCGATCGCGCCGTGCGCGCGCTCGATCACGCGGCGCACCAGCGAGTAGCCGTTGGAGTGGGCGCCGCTCGAGGGCAGGCCGATCACCGCGTCGCCCGGCTCGATCGAGCGGCCGTCGATCGTGGCCGACTTCTCGACGACGCCGACCGCGAAGCCGGCGAGGTCGTACTCGCCGTCGGGATACATGTCGGGCATCTCGGCGGTCTCGCCGCCGATCAGCGCGCAGCCGGCCTGCTCGCAGCCGGTGGCGATGCCGCCGACGACGCGCGCCGCGGTGTCGACGTCGAGCCGGCCGCAGGCGAAGTAGTCGAGGAAGAACAGCGGCTCGGCGCCCTGCACGAGGATGTCGTTGACGCTCATCGCGACCAGGTCGATGCCGACGGTGTCGTGACGGTCGAGCGCGAACGCGAGGCGCAGCTTGGTGCCGACGCCGTCGGTGCCCGAGACCAGCACCGGCTCGCGATACTTCCTGGGCACCTCGAACAGCGCGCCGAAGCCCCCGATGCCGGCGAGCACGCCCTCGCGCATCGTCCGGCGGGCGAGCGGCTTGATCCGCTCGACCAGCGCGTCGCCCGCATCGATGTCGACGCCGGCGTCGCGGTACGTGAGGGGGGCGGCGGGGGAGGAGCTCATGGCGGAGGCCGGCCCGGACGACGGGGCCGATACAATGGCGGCGACGCCGGATTGTACCGGCCCGCCCTCCCCCGTGACCCAGCTCGTCCTCGACCTCGGCCCGCCTCCGCCGCCGACCTTCGACAACTTCGTCGCCGGGGACAACCTCGAGGCGATCGCCGCCGCTCGCGCGCTGCTCGAGCCGGCGCGCGCGGCCTCGCGCTTCCTCTACCTGTGGGGTCCCGCCTCCTCCGGCCGCAGCCACCTGCTGGGCGCGCTGTCGCAGGCGGCGTCCGCGGGCACCGTCCGACGGCTCGGGCCGGACGCGCCGGCCGCCGACTTCGTCCACGACCCCGGCGTGCGGCTGTGGCTGCTCGACGACTGCGACCGGCTCGACGCCGCGCGCCAGGCGGCGGCCTTCCACCTGTTCAACGCGGTGGCCGCCGACACCGGCGCCGCGCTCGCCGCCGCGGGCGACCGCCCGCCCGCGGCCCTGCCGGTGATGCCCGAGCTCGCGACGCGGCTCGGCTGGGGGCTGGTGCTGCAGCTGCACCGGCTGTCCGACGAGGACACCGCGCGGGCGCTGTCGGTCACGCTCGCCGAGCGCGGGATCGCCGCCAGCGCCGACCTGGTGCCGTGGCTGATGACGCACGCGCCGCGCGACCTCGGCCGCCTGCGCGCGCTGGTCGACGCGCTCGACGCGTACGCGCTCGCGCGCAAGCGGGCGATCACCGTGCCCCTGGTGCGCGAGTTCGCGCTGGCCGGCCGCCCGCTCGGCGGCGACGCGCCGCCCGCCGGGGCCATCGGCGGAGCCGGCGGGGACTTGCCGTAGAATGCGCCCCGCCATGGACCTGGCCCTCTTCGATCTCGACCACACCCTCCTGCCCGTCGACAGCGACTACGAATGGTCGCGGTTCCTCGTTCGGATCGGCGTGCTCGACGGCGAGGCGTACGAGCGCGAGAACGACCGCTTCTTCCGCCAGTACCAGTCGGGCACCCTCGACATCGCCGAGTTCCTGCGCTTCCAGCTCGCGCCGCTCGCCGCCCACCCGCGCGAGACGCTCGACGGCTGGCACCGGCGCTACATGGCCGAGGTGATCGAGCCGCGGCTGCTGCCGGCCGCCCGGGCGCTCGTCGACCGGCACCTCGCGCGCGGCGACCTGGTCGCGCTGGTCACCGCCACCAACGCGTTCGTGACCGCGCCGATCGCGCGCGCGTTTGGCATCGGGCACCTGGTCGCCACCGACGTCGAGCGGCGCCCCGACGGCTCGTTCACCGGCCGCCCCGAGGGCACGCCCTCGTTCCGCGAGGGCAAGGTGGTGCGCACCGCCGAGTGGCTCGCCTCGCTCGGGCGCTCGCTCGACGACTTCGACCGCTCGTTCTTCTACAGCGACTCGCGCAACGACCTGCCGCTGCTCGAGCGCGTCACCGACCCCGTCGCCACGAACCCCGACGCGGTGCTGCACGCGGCGGCGCTCGAGCGCGGCTGGCCGGTGCTCCGGCTGTTCGAGGCCGCATGATCGTCTCGCTGATCCGCAGGCTCTTCGGAGGCGCGCCGCGCGCCGGCGCGGGCGCGTCTCGCGCCGGCTCGCCGGCGCCCGCCCGCGCGCCGGCAGGGCCGGTGCTGCGGTCCTACTCCGGCGCCGAGCTCGGCATCCGCCGCGAGCAGATCTCGCAGGCCGCGATCCGCACCTGCGAGACGCTGCAGCGCGGCGGCTTCCAGGCCTACGTGGTCGGCGGCGGCGTGCGCGACTCGCTGCTCGGCCTGGTGCCCAAGGACTTCGACGTCGCCACCGACGCGACGCCCGAGCAGGTGCAGGTGCTCTTCCGCCGCGCGCGGATCATCGGGCGGCGCTTCAAGATCGTCCACGTGATGTTCGGCCGCGAGACGATCGAGACCTCGACGTTCCGCGCGATCCAGGCCGACGCCGAGACCGACGAGCACGGCCGGGTGCTGCGCGACAACGTCTACGGCACCCAGCAGGAGGACGCGCTGCGGCGCGACTTCACCGTCAACGCGCTGTACTACGACCCGATCGCCGATCGCGTGCACGACTGGCTCGGCGGCGTCGACGACCTGAAGGCGCGCACGCTGCGGATGATCGGCGACCCGGCCACCCGCTACCGCGAGGATCCGGTGCGGATGCTGCGCACCGTGCGCTTCGCCGCGAAGCTCGACTTCCACGTCGACGCCGCGACGCTCGCGCCGATCGGCGAGCTCGCCGACCTGATCGACAACGTGCCGTCGGCGCGCCTGTTCGACGAGATGCTGAAGCTGCTCGAGTCGGGCCACGCGCTCGCCTGCGTGCGACGGCTGCGCGCCGAGGGGCTGCACCACGGGCTGCTGCCGCTGCTCGACGTGATCCTCGAGCAGCCGCACGGCGAGCGCTTCATCGAGGTGGCCCTCGGCAACACCGACGAGCGGGTGCGCGCGGGCAAGTCGGTGTCGCCCGGCTTCCTGTTCGCGACGCTGCTGTGGCAGCTGGTCGCCGACCGCTGGCAGCAGCGCAAGGCGGCGGGCGAGCACTCGATCCCGGCGCTGACCGCGGCGATGGACTCGGTGCTCGACGAGCAGGCGTCCAAGCTCGCGATCCAGCGCCGCTTCATCGCCGACATGCGCGAGATCTGGGGGCTGCAGCCCCGGCTCGAGAAGGGCGGGCGCGGCGCGCTGCGCGTGCTCGAGCACCTGCGCTTCCGCGCCGGCTACGACTTCCTGCTGCTGCGCGTGCAGGCCGGCGAGCTGCCCGAGTCGCTCGGCCGCTGGTGGACCGAGTTCGTCGAGGGCGACGCGGCGACGCGCGAGCGGCTGCTCGAGACGCGCCCCGACGACGGGCGCGGCCCGGGCGCCGGCACCGGAACCGGCCTCGGCGCGGCCCGCAAGCGCCGCCGCCGCGGCGGCCGGCGCCGTACCGGCGGCGAGCCGGGCGAGGCGGGCGACGCCGGCGACGCGACCGCCGAGGTCGACGTGCGCTTCACGCGCGACGCCGAGGGCAACGAGCTCGGCGAGCCCGCCGCCCCGCGGCGCGCGCCGTCGGGCGACGCATCCGACGCCTCCGCGGGCCCGGCCGGCGTTCCGCCGCGCGACCGGGAGCCGCCGGGCTGAGGCGCGCGCCGTGGACGCCTGGATCGGCCTCGGGGCCAACCTCGGCGACCGCCGCGCGGCGATCGGATCGGCGCTCGACGCGCTGCGGCTGCTGCCGCGCACGCGGCTGCTCGCGCGCTCGCGGCTGTGGGCGAGCCCGCCGCTCGACGCCGACGGCCCCGACTACCTGAACGCGGTCGCGCGTCTCGACACCGGGCTCGCCGCCGACGAGCTGCTCGCCGCGCTGCACGCGATCGAGGCGCGGGCCGGCCGCGAGCGGCCGCACCGCAACGCGCCGCGCACGCTCGATCTCGACCTGCTGCTGCACGGCGACGCGACGATCGACGGGCCGTCGCTGACGCTGCCGCACCCGCGGATCGCGGCGCGCGCGTTCGTGCTGCGCCCGCTCGCCGAGCTCGACCCCGACCTGCTCGTGCCCGGGCGCGGCCGGGTGCGCGAGCTGCTGCCCGCGGTCGCCGCGCAGCGCTGCGTGCCCTGGAGCGCACGGTGATCGCCGCGCTGTCGCAGCTGCCGGTGCCGGTCCAGACGATCGGGCTGCTGGTGCTGTCGAACGTGTTCATGACCTTCGCGTGGTACGGCCACCTGAAGAACCTGTCGGGCCGGCCGTGGTGGATCGCCGCGCTGGTCAGCTGGGGCATCGCGCTGTTCGAGTACCTGCTGCAGGTGCCGGCCAACCGGATCGGCTACGGCACGTTCGGCCTGGCCCAGCTGAAGATCCTGCAGGAGGTCGTCACGCTGGCGGTGTTCGTGCCGTTCGCGCTGCTCTACATGGGGCAGCCCCTGAAGCTCGACTACCTGTGGGCCGCGCTGTGCCTGCTCGGCGCGGTGTACTTCATCTTCCGCTCGTGAGGTCGCGATGTCGCCGAACCCGTTCGAGCGCTGGCGTCACGTCGTCGTCGAGGGGCCGATCGGCGCCGGCAAGACGACGCTCGCGCGCCGCCTGTCCGAGCGCTTCGGCGCCCAGGCGGTGCTCGAGGAGCCGTACGCCAATCCGTTCCTCGAGCGCTTCTACCGCGACAGCGCGCGCTACGCGCTGCCCACGCAGCTGTTCTTCCTGTTCCAGCGCGTCGAGCAGCTGCGCGGCATCGCGCAGCGCGACCTGTTCGACCGCACGGTCGTCGGCGACTTCCTGCTCGAGAAGGACCCGCTGTTCGCGCGGCTCACGCTGTCCGACGAGGAGCTCGCGCTCTACCGCCGGATCTACGACACGCTGCGCCCGCAGGCGCCGGTGCCCGACCTGGTGATCTACCTGCAGGCGCCGCCGGACGCGCTGGTCGAGCGCGTGCGACGGCGCGGCGTGCCCGCCGAGTCGACGCTGTCCGAGGACTACCTGCGCTCGCTCGCCGACGCGTACAGCCGCTTCTTCCACCAGTTCGACGCGGCCCCGGTGCTGATCGTCAACACCGAGCGCCTGAATCCGGTCGAGCGCGACGAGGACCTCGAGCTGCTGGTGCGCCACGCGATCGAGATGCGCGGCCGCAGGGAGTTCTTCAACCTCGGGCGCTGAGGGCCGCGGGGCGCGAGGCCGCCGCGGCCCGCCGGCCTCAGCCGCGATAGCCCTGCGGGTTGCCGCTCTGCCAGCGCCAGCCGTCGGCGCACATCTCGTCGATGCCGAGCCGCGCCCGCCAGCCGAGCAGCCGCTCGGCCTGCGCCGGGTCGGCGTAGCACGAGGCGATGTCGCCGGGCCGGCGCGCGACGATCTCGTACGGCACCGGCCGGCCGCTGGCCCGCTCGAACGCGCGGACCATGTCGAGCACCGAGTAGCCGGTGCCGGTGCCGAGGTTGACCGTCCAGTAGCCGCTCTCGCGCTCGCAGCGGCGCAGCGCGGCGAGGTGGCCCTGCGCGAGGTCGACCACGTGGATGTAGTCGCGCACGCCGGTGCCGTCGGGCGTCGGCCAGTCGCCGCCGAAGACGCTGAGCTTCTCGCGCCGGCCGACCGCGACCTGGGCGACGAAGGGCATCAGGTTGTTGGGGACGCCCTGCGGATCCTCGCCGATGCGCCCGCTCGGATGCGCGCCCACCGGGTTGAAGTAGCGCAGGTTGCCGACCGACCAGCGCGGATCGGCCGCGGCGAGGTCCTGCAGGATGAACTCGATCATCCACTTGGTGCGGCCGTACGGATTGGTCGGTCCGGTCGCCGCGTCCTCGCGGATCGGCACCGAGCTCGGGTCGCCGTAGACCGTGGCCGACGAGCTGAACACCAGGCGCCGCACGCCGGCCGCGTCGAGGCAGCGCAGCAGCGTGACCGTGCCGGCGACGTTGCAGTCGTAGTACTCGAGCGGCTTGGCGACCGACTCGCCGACGGCCTTCAGGCCGGCGAAGTGGATGGTCGCGTCGAACCGGTGCTCGGCGAGCAGCCGCGACAGCAGCGCCTCGTCGCGCAGGTCGCCGACGACGAGCGGCGCCGGCCGGCCGGTGATCGCCTCGACGCGCCTGAGCGCCTCCGGACTCGCGTTCGCGAGGTTGTCGAGCACGACCACCTCGTGCCCGGCCTGCAGCAGCTCGACCACGGTATGCGAGCCGATGTAGCCCGCACCGCCGGTCACCAGGATCCTGCCGCCCATGGGTCCTCCGATCGTGAAAGGGTGACCATGTTCCCACGCGGCCGCGGGCCGCCGCGTAGAATTCCGCGCACTCCTACCGCACTCCTACGCATCCAGGTCTCCGCCATGCTGATTCCCGTGATCCTGTCGGGCGGCTCCGGCACCCGGCTCTGGCCGGTGTCCCGCGAGGCGTTCCCCAAGCCCTTCATGAAGCTGGGCGGCGACCTCAGCCTGCTGCAGCGCACGCTGTCGCGCTGCCTGCCGCTCGCCGACGGCAAGCGGGTCGCGATCGTCACGAACAAGGAATACCTGTTCAAGACCCGCGAGGAGGTGGCGAAGCTGCCGGCCTCGCGCGGCGTGGCCTGCACGCAGCTGCTCGAGCCGGTGGGCCGCAACACCGCGCCGGCGATCGCGATCGCCGCGCTGTGGGCGGAGGAGACCGCGCCCGGCGCGACGCTGCTCGTGCTGCCGGCCGATCACCTGATTCCCGACGAGTCCGCCTTCCAGGCGGTCGCGCGCGACGCGGCGGCGATCGCCGCGCGCGGCTCGCTCGTGCTGTTCGGCATCCGCCCGACCGCGCCCGAGACCGGCTTCGGCTACATCGAGACCGGCGAGCCGGTCGACGACGGCGCGGCCCGCCGGGTCCGGCGCTTCGTCGAGAAGCCCGACGCGGCGCGCGCGCTCGAGTTCCTGCAGGCCGGCACCTTCGTCTGGAACAGCGGGATGTTCTGCTTCACCGCGCGCGCGCTGATCGAGGCGCTCGCCGCGCACGCGCCCGACGTGCTCGAGCAGGCGCGCGCCGCCTGGGCCGCGAGCCGGGCGGGCGCGAGCGACGAC
The DNA here is from genome assembly GCA_035628395.1 of Burkholderiaceae bacterium. Classification (GTDB taxonomy): domain Bacteria; phylum Pseudomonadota; class Gammaproteobacteria; order Burkholderiales; family Burkholderiaceae_E; genus UBA4615. The sequence continues at coordinate 29,282 of DASPJX010000065.1, forward strand.
CGCGTCTCGCTCGACGCCGCCGCGTTCGAGGCCTGCCGCGACGTCTCGATCGACTACGCGGTGATGGAGAAGGCGCGCGACGTCGTCGTGCTGCCGGCCACCTTCGGCTGGAGCGACATCGGCTCGTGGAAGGCGGTCGCCGAGCAGTTCCCGGCCGACGCCGAGGGCAACACCTCGATCGGCGACGCGATGTTCGTCGACGCGCGCGGCACCCACGTGCAGAGCGAGGACCGGCTGGTCGCGGCGGTCGGCGTCGACGACCTGCTGATCGTCGACACGCCCGACGCGCTGCTCGTCTCGACCAAGGAGGCGAGCCAGCAGGTCAAGGCGATCGTCGCGCGGCTGAAGGAGCGCGGCCACGAGGCGGCGCGGCTGCACCGCACGGTCGCGCGGCCCTGGGGCACCTACACCGTGCTGCAGGAGGGCTCGCGCTTCAAGATCAAGCGCATCGAGGTGAAGCCGGGGCAGACGCTGTCGCTGCAGATGCACCACCACCGCAGCGAGCACTGGATCGTCGTCTCGGGCACCGCGCGCGTGACCTGCGACGACAAGGTCCACCTGGTCGCCGCGAACGAGTCCACCTACATCCCGATCGGGACGAAGCACCGGCTCGAGAACCCCGGCGTGCTCGACCTGGTGATGATCGAGGTGCAGTGCGGCGACTACCTCGGCGAGGACGACATCGTCCGCTTCGAGGACAAGTACGGCCGCACCGGCTGAGGACCGCGCGTCGCCGCGCCCGGCCGCGCGGCGACCCCGCGCCGGCCGCGGTTGTCATCCCGGCGTCACGCGGCCGTCATATTCTCGCCGGATGAGGTCGACAGCGAGCCGCCCGTGAACGCCCGAGTCCTGATCGTCGAAGACGAGCCCGCGATCCGCGAGCTGCTGGCGATGAACCTGCGGCACGCGGGCTTCGAGCCGCTGCAGGCGTCCGACGCCGGCTCGGCCCGCCGCCAGATCGGCGAGTCGCTGCCCGACCTGGTGCTGCTCGACTGGATGCTGCCCGACCAGTCGGGCATCGAGCTCGCGAAGGGGCTGCGCGCCGAGGCCCGCACCCGCGAGCTGCCGATCATCATGCTGACCGCGCGATCGGCCGAGGGCGACAAGCTCGGCGGCTTCGACGCCGGCGCCGACGACTACGTGACCAAGCCCTTCTCGCCGCGCGAACTGGTCGCCCGCGTGCGGGCGCTGCTGCGCCGGCGCACGTCCGAGACGGTCGAGGAGCCGGTGGAGGTCGCCGGCCTGCGGCTCGAGCCCGAGACCTTCCGCGTGTTCGCCGACGGCCAGCCGGTGAAGGTGGGCCCGACCGAGTTCCGGCTGCTGCACTACCTGATGCGCAACCTCGACCGGGTGCTGTCGCGCGCCAAGCTGCTCGACGGCGTCTGGGGCGACCACGTCTTCATCGAGGAGCGGACCGTCGACGTGCACATCCGCCGGCTGCGCCTCGCGCTGCAGCCGACCGGCCACGACCGGCTGGTCGAGACCGTCCGTGGCGGGGGCTACCGCTTCCTGCCACAATGACCGACGCGCCCGGAAGAGCGAACCGCTCGCCTTGATCGTCGTCCGTACCCTGCTGTTCGCCGCCCTGCTCGCCGTCGCCGCGGCGACGCTCGGCGCGTTCCACTCCGCCCTCGCCGCCGCCTGGCTGCTCGTCGCCGGCCTGGTCGCGATGCTCGCCTACCACGTCGCGTACCTCGCGAGGCTGCACCACTGGGCGGGCCTGCCGCGCCAGCGCGACCTGCCCTTCGGCATCGGCAGCTGGGGCCACGCGTTCGACCGGATCGGCCGCTACATGCGCCAGGACGCGATCGAGCGCGGCGAGACCGCGGCCGAGCTCGAGCGGCTGCACGCCGCGGTCGACCTGCTGCCCGACGGGCTGGTGCTGCTCGACCGCTTCGACCACGTGCAGTGGAGCAACCGCGCCGCGCAGCGGCTGCACGGCATCTTCGGCCGGCGCCGACCGATCGACCACTTCGTGCGCCAGCCGGAGTTCATCGCGTACCTGCGCGGCGGCGACTTCTCGCAGCCGGTCGTGCTGTCGCTGCCGAGCGCGCCCGGGCGCAGCTTCGCGCTGCGGATCCTGCCCACCGTCGACGCGTACCGGCTGCTGGTGAGCCGCGACGTGACCGAGGCGACGCGGCTCGACCGGATGCGGCGCGACTTCGTCGCGAACGTCTCGCACGAGATCCGCACGCCGCTCACGGTCGTCGCGGGCTTCGTCGAGACGCTGCTCGACGTGGACCTGCCGCCCGACGAGCAGCGCCGCTGCCTGGAGATGGTCCGCCGCCAGGCCGACACGATGCAGCGCCTCGTCGAGGACCTGCTGACCCTCGCGACGCTCGACGCGACCGCGCCGGCGGCCGAGACCGAGGACGTCGACCTGCGCCCGATGCTGCAGGCGATCGCGACCGACACCCGCGCGCTGTCGGGCGGGCGCCACCGCATCGAGCTCAGGCTCGACGCGCGCGCGCGGCTGCGCGCGAGCCCGGGCGAGCTCGACAGCGCGGTGCGCAACCTGATGACGAACGCGGTGCGCTACACGCCCGAGGGCGGGCGCATCGAGCTGTCGTGGACGACCACGCCCGAGGGCGAGGGCGTGATCGCGGTGCGCGACACCGGCATCGGCATCGCCGGCGAGCACCTGCCGCGCCTGACCGAGCGCTTCTACCGGGTCGACCGCGGCCGCTCGCGCGAGACCGGCGGCACCGGGCTCGGCCTGGCGATCGTCAAGCACGTCGCGCAGCGCCACCAGGCGCGGCTCGACGTCGAGAGCCGGGTCGGCTCGGGCAGCACGTTCTCGCTGCGCTTCCCGTCCGCGAGGCTGGCGCCGGCGGAGGACGTCCCGGCCGACGAGGGCGAGGACGGGACGGCCCGGGCCGCCTGAGGTGCGGACGGAGCCGCCCGGGCCGCTCTCCGGGCCGCGGTCGGTCCCTGCCCGGGCGCTCGGCGCTCGGCGTTCGGCCGATCAGGCGATCAGGCCGGCAGGTTGCCGTGCCGCATGTCCACGCCGTCGACGACGTGGACGATGTACTCGGCGACGTTCTCGGCGTGATCGGCGACGCGCTCGATCGACTGCACGATCAGGATCAGGTCGAGCATCTGCGCGACGCGGTCGGGCTCGCCCGTCATGCGCGCGGTCAGCTCGGCGACGAGCTCGTCGCGCAGGTCGTCGACCGTGTCGTCGCAGGCCCCGAGCTGCACCGCCATGCCGGTGTCGTGGCGCACGAAGGCGTCGATCGCGCGGCGGACCATGTCGGCCGCGGTCTCGGCCATGCCGAGGATCCGGCGGACCTGGTCGTCGGTGGCGACCGAGCCGAGGTTGCGCGCCTTCAGCGCGATCTTCTTCGCCTCGTCCCCGATCCGCTCGACGTCGTTGATCGTGTGGATGACGCCGATGATCTCGCGCAGGTCGACCGCGATCGGCTGGCGCAGCGCGATGATCGTGTTGCACAGCGTGTCGATCCGCACGTGCAGCGCGTTGATCACGCGCTCGTCGGCGAGCACCTGCGCGACCAGGCCCGGATCGCCCGATCCGACCGCCTGCACCGACAGGCGGAACTGCCGCTCGGCGAGCGACCCCATCTCGGTGACCGCCCGGCGCAGCCCGGCGATGTCGGTGTCGAAGGCCTTCAGGGTGTGCTCGTTCATGTGCATGGGGATCGTCTGACGCGGCGGGCGGTCGCCCTTCGGGGAGGAGTGTCCGCGTCCCGCCGCAGCGGCGCGCGGCGGGAGCGTGGAATGTAGCCGGACGGCGGCCTGCGCGGGGCGGGCGGCGGGTCGTCCGGGTGCGGGAAAACCCGAGATTGTCGCCCGAGTGCGACGACCCGTCCGTCGGCCGCGTCCTCGCCGCCGGGTCGGTGCGCGGCGCGGTCGTGCGGACGGGGTGTCGCGCCCGTGGCGCCCGTGGCGCCCGTCGCCCGTCTCGCCCGTCGCCGGTGGTCGTGCCGGTCGCGAGCGGCCGGTCGCGCTCAGCGACGTCCGAACGACTGCGAGTCGACCGGGGTGACTTCCGCCGCGGCGGCCGGCGGACCGGCCGGTTCGGCGCCGCCGCCGGCGCGGGCCGGCGCGCCCGGCCGGCGCGTCGCGGCGGCGAGCGTCGGCACGGTCCGCGCGT
>DASPJX010000066.1:0-26033 GCA_035628395.1 Burkholderiaceae bacterium
CGTCGGACCCCGCCCGCGCCGGCCCGGCCACGTTGAGGTGGGCCCAGGGCAGGTCGCCGGCGAACGGCTTCAGGAACAGCGCCGCCGTGGTCCCGCCCGGGTTGCCCGGGGCGTTGTTCGCGTCGGCGATCGGGCTGTCGAGCAGGTCGGTGTACTCCTCGGCCAGCGGCATCCGCCAGACCGGTTCGCCGGCGTGGGCGGCCGCGGTGCGCAGCGCGTCGGCGAGCCCGTCGGTGGTCGCGTACAGCCCGGCGGTCTTGGTGCCGAGCGCGATATTCATCGCGCCGGTGAGCGTGGCGACGTCGACCAGCACGGTCGCCCCGAGCTCCAGCCGCGCGTACGCCAGTCCGTCGGCGAGCACCAGGCGCCCCTCGGCGTCGGTGTTGAGCACCTCGGTCGTCCGGCCGCCGACGTGCCGGACGACGTCGGCGGGTCGGTAGGAAGAACCGGAGACCGCGTTCTCGGCTGCCGGGACGACGGCGGTGACCGCGACCGTCAGCTCCAGCCGGGCGGCGGCGTCCACGGCGGCCAGCACGGCGGCGCCCCCTGCCATGTCGGTCTTCATCTCGCGCATGCCGTCATTGGGCTTGATCGAGATGCCGCCGGTGTCGAAGGTGATCCCCTTGCCGACGAGCACGATCGGCGCCTGCTTCGGGCCGGCGCCGTCGTAGCGGACGACGATCATCTTCGGCGGCTCCTCCGAGCCCTGGGCGACCGCCAGCAGCGCGCCCATCTTCAGCGCCTCCATCTGCTTGCGGTCGAGCACCTCGACCTTCAGCTTGAACTCCTTGCCCAGCCGCTTCGCCTCGTCGGCGAGGAAGGTCGGCGTGCACACGTTGCCCGGCAGGTTGCCGAGGTCCTTCGCGAAGTCCATGCCGTCGGCGATCGCCTCGGCGACGCGCAGCTCGGCGGCGACGCCCGCGGCCTGCGCCCGGTCGCATCCGATCGCGAGCGACTGCGGCCCGCGCGGCGCGGCCTCGCGCCGGCTCTTCATCCGTTCGAAGCGGTAGGCGGCCTCGCGCGCGGCGAGCGCCTGCACGCGGGCCTTCCAGCGCGCGTCGCGCGCGCCGACCTCGACCTCGCCGAGCCACGACACCGCGTCCTTCGCGCCGGTCGCGGCGAGCGCGCGCACCGCGGCGCGCGCCGCCTCGCCGAACGCCTTCTCGGAGACCTCGGCCTCCTCGCCGAGCGACACCAGCAGCGCGCGCTCGACGCCCCCCGACAGGCCGACGAGCAGCGTCGACCCCGCCTTGGCGGCGAGATCGCCGCGCGCGATCGCCGCGGCGATCGCGCCGTCCGCCTGCGCGTCGATCGCGCGCGCCGCGGCGCCGGGCTTGCCGGAGCGGACCGCGACGATCGCGCAGCCGGTCCGCGTCTTCTCGGGCGCCGAAGTCTTCGTGGTAAATTGCATCGCGGCTTGTCCTGGGGTTCCGGGCGGGGCCGGGCGATTATAAGCGACCACTCCAGCCGACGATGCTGTTCACCCGAGCGCTTCGTCGCGACCTGATCAACCTGGCCGGCGCCGTCTTCGCGACGCTGTTCACGATCATGGTGACCACCACGCTGATCCGGATCCTGGGCCGGGCGGCGTCCAACCGGGTGGCCACCTCCGACGTCCTGCCGCTGATCGCGTTCGCGTCGATCAACTACATCCCGATCCTGCTCGTCCTCACCGTCTACGTGTCGGTGCTGATGTCGCTGTCGCGCGCCTACCGCGACTCCGAGATGGTCGTCTGGTTCTCGAGCGGGCAGGGGCTGACCGCCTGGGTGCGGCCGGTGCTCGGCTTCGCGGCGCCGTTCGCGATCGTGGTCGCGGTGGTCGCGTTCGTCGTCGGCCCGTGGGCCAACCGCCAGTCGGCCGAGTACCGGCAGCGCTTCGAGCAGCGCGAGGACGTCTCGCAGGTCGCGGCCGGGCAGTTCCGCGAGTCGTCGGGCGCGAACCGCGTGTTCTTCGTCGAGTCGATCAGCGAGGACCAGACGGTGGTCCGCAACGTGTTCGTCACCCAGGTGCGCGAGGGCAACCTGACGGTCGTCGCGTCCTCGGGCGGGCGGATCGTCGTCGAGCCCGACGGCGCGCGCTTCCTCGTGCTCGAGGACGGCCGGCGCTGGGACGGCCCGTGGGGCGGCAGCGAGTACCGGCTGATGGAGTTCGAGCGCTACGGGGTCAGGCTGCAGTCGAAGGCCGCGGGCGCGACCGACGCGTCGACGCGGCTGAAGACCACGGTCGAGCTCGTCGAGGATCCGACGCCCGCGAACCTCGCCGAGCTGGTCTGGCGGATCGGGCTGCCGCTGTCGTGCATCGCGGTCGCGCTGCTCGCGATCCCGCTCGCCTTCGTCAACCCGCGGGCCGGGCAGTCGATCAACCTGGTCGTGGCGGTGCTGATCTACGTCGTCTACAACAACGTGACCGGGATCATGCAGGCCTGGGTCGCGCAGGAGCGCGTGCCCTTCGCGTTCGGCGTCGCGGTCACGCACGTCTCGGTGCTCGCGCTCGCGGCCTGGCTCTTCTGGCGGCGCACGTCGATGCGGCGGCTGCTGCCCGCGTGGCGGCGCCGCGTCCGCCCGGCCGCGGCGGGCGGGCGATGACCGGCGGGCTCGTCGGGCGCTACCTCGCGCGCGAGATCGTGCGCGGCGTGCTGTTCGTGCTGTTCGGCTTCCTCGCGCTGTTCGCGTTCTTCGACCTGGTCAACGAGCTCGACGACCTCGGGCGCGGCGGCTACCGGCTGCAGCACGCGATCGCCTACGTGGTGCTGACGCTGCCGAGCCACACCTACGAGCTGATGCCGATCGCCGCGCTGATCGGCGCGGTCTACGCGCTCGCGCAGTTCGCCTCGCACTCGGAGTTCACCGCGATGCGCGCGGCCGGCATGGGTCGCAAGATCGCGCTGCGCGGCGTGGTCGCCGCGGGCGCCGCGTTCGCGGTGATGACCGCGCTGATCGGCGAGGCGGTCGCGCCGCCGGCCGACCGGCTCGCGCAGAGCGTGCGGCTGTCGGCGATCGGCGCCGCGGTCGCCGGCCAGTTCCGCTCGGGCATGTGGATCAAGGACACGCAGCGCGCGCCCGACGGCACGCCGCAGCGGCTGCGCTTCGTCAACATCGGCTCGCTGAAGCCCGACGGCACGCTCGAGCGGGTGCAGATCTTCGAGTTCGACCCCGACTTCACGCTGCGCTCGGTGATCCGCGCCGATCGCGCGCTCGTCGACGACGGCACGCACTGGCGGCTCTTCGCCATCGAGGAAACGCGCTTCATCTCGGGCCGCACCGCCGACGACGTGCCGACGCTGCAGTCGCGGATCGTCCGCGACGACGAGCGCGAGTGGCCGTCCGAGATCGGGCCCGACATCGTGCGCGTCGCGATGCTCGAGCCCGACCGGATGTCGCTGTGGGCGCTGGTGCAGTACACGCGCCACCTGAAGGAGAACCGCCAGAGCGCCGAGCGCTACGAGATCGCGCTCTGGAAGAAGGTCGTCTATCCGCTCGCCGTCGTCGTGATGATGGCGCTCGCGCTGCCGTTCGGCTACCTGCAGGTGCGCGCCGGCAGCATCGGCTACAAGGTGTTCGCCGGGATCATGCTCGGCATCGCCTTCCACTTCATGAACGGGCTGTTCTCGCACCTCGGCCTGCTCAACACCTGGCCCGCGTGGCTGTCGACGAGCCTGCCCTCGCTGGTCGCGGCGGCGGTGGCGATGATCATGCTCGCGCGCGTCGGGAGCATGCGATGAGCACCGGGCTGGTGCTCTTCGGGCACGGCGCCCGCGATCCGCGCTGGGCCGACACGATCCGCGCGCTCGCCGAGCGGCTCGGCGCGCGCGCGCCCGACCTGCCGGTCGAGGCCGCGTTCCTCGAGTTCCTGTCGCCCGACCTCTCCGAAGCGGTCGACCGGCTGGTCGCCCGCGGCGCGCGCTCGATCGTCGTCGCCCCGGTCTTCCTCGCCGCCGGCGGCCACGTGCTGCGCGACCTGCCCGATCTGCTCGCCCGGGCGGCCGCGCGCCACCCCGGGCTGCGGGTCCGGACCGCACCGGCGCTCGGCAGCCTGCCGGGCGTCGTCGAGGCGATGGCGGAGGCCTGCCTCGGGCTGTTCGCCACGGAGCCGACGCCGTCCGCGGACGCGCCCGGCGAGCGGGCGCCCGGCGCGCCGCCGCGGGGGGTGGACGCGCCATGACAGTTTCGCTAGGATCCGCTGCAGGTCGGCGAGATGCACCGTTCGAGTGCCCCCGACACCGGGTATCGAGGAGGAGGAGAGGCAGCCATGCTGCCATTTCAGGGCGCACGGATCCGTGCGCCTTTTCTTTTGCGCCGGACCGGCGGCGCGCGACCCGTTCCCGATCCGCTGCGTGATGCCCGTTCCGTTCCTGCCGCGCGCCGACGACCCCGACAGCTGGCGCCGCGCCTTCCTCGTGCTGCTCGTCGTGCTCACCGCGCTGCGCGTCGCGCTCGCGATCGCGCTGCCGTTCACCGGCGACGAGGCGTACTTCTACTACTGGGGCAAGAACCCCGACTGGGGCTTCTACGACCATCCGCCGATGGTCGGCTGGTGGCTCGCCGCGCTGTCGGCCGTGTCCGAGCATCCGGCGGTGCTGCGCCTGCCCGCGGTGCTCGCGCCGCCCGCGATGGCGCTCGCCACGCGCGCGCTGCTCGCCTCCGCCGGCCCGGCGATCTCCTGGGGCGCGGCGAGCCTCGTGCTGCTCGCCCCGCTGAACGCGGTCAACGTCGCGATCACCACCGACGTGCCGCTGATGGCGTTCGCGTTCGCGACGATGGCGCTGTACCTGCGCGCGCTGCGCACCGGCCGCTCGCTCGACTACCTGCTCGCGGGGCTGATGCTCGCCGGCGCGCTGCTGTCGAAGTACTTCGCCGGGCCGCTCGCGCTCGCGATCGGCGGGCACCGGCTGTTCACCCGCGGCCCGGGCCGCTGGCGCGGGCTCGCGCTGCTCGTGGCCGGCAGCCTCGCGTCGGTCGCGGTGATGGCGCCGTGGAACGCCGCGAACTGCTGGCCGAACCTGATGTTCAACCTCGTCAACCGCCACGGCGACGCCGGCTGGTCGTGGCGCACGCCGCTGCTGTACGCGGCGTCGCTCGCCTACGTGCTCGGCGTGCCGGTGCTCGTCGGGCTGCTGCGCGGCCGCGCCGACCGCGCGGCGACGCCGGCGTGGCGGACGCGGGACGGCGCGCTCGCGTGGATGACGGCGCTGCCGTACGGGCTCTTCGCCGCGCTGTCGGCGCTCAAGACGGTCGGGCTGCACTGGCTCGCCGCCTTCGTCGCGCCGGCGACCTGGCTGTTCGCGCTGCGCGCCGGCGAGCGCGGTCCGGCCGAGGCGGCGCGCCGGCTGCGGCTGGCGATCGGCGTCGCCGCGGCCGTGGCCGCGCTGCACTGGATCGCGATCGGCGTGCTCGCCGCGGTGCCGACCGAACGCTTCGCGCGCTGGAAGTCGTACCCGGGGCTGGTGATGACCGTCCACGCCGACGAGCTGCTCGCCGCGCTCGAGCCGTGGCGCGCGGGGCACGTCTGGGCCGCCGACGGCTACTCGCCGGCGGTCACGCTCGGCTTCGCCGACCGCGGCCGGCGGAACAACCGCGACGACCGGGTGATCGTGTTCGGGCCGGCGTCGAGCCACGCGCGGCACGACGACATCCTGACCGACTTCCGGGCGATCGACGGCCGCGACGTGCTGCTGGTGCTCAAGCAGCCGCCGCAGCCCGGCCGCTGGGAGCCGTACTTCGAGCGCACCGAGCGCCACGAGGTGACGGTCCGGGGGGCGACCTTCCACCTGGTGCGCGGCGTCGGGTTCCGCTACGAGCGCTACCGCGACGACGTGCTCGAGGACGTGCGGGCGCGCTGGTACGCGGTGCCGGCGTGGCTGCCGGCGGGGCCGTGCTACTTTTGCGACCGCTACTTCCCCGAGCGCGCCTGCCACCGGTGAGCACCGCCCCCGTCCCGTCGTCGCCCCGCACGCCCGCGGCCGCGCTGCGGCTGCTGCGGCCCGCGCAGTGGGCCAAGAACGGCTTCGTGCTGATCGGGGTGCTGTTCGGCCACGCCTGGACCGACCCGCTGCGCGTGCAGGCGGCGCTGGTCGCGTTCGGCGCGTTCTGCGCGATCGCGAGCGCGGTCTACGTCGTCAACGACTGGTTCGACCGCGAGCGCGACCGCCTGCACCCGCGCAAGCGCCACCGCCCGATCGCGAGCGGCGCGATCGGCGGCGGGCTCGCCGCCGCGCTCGCCGCGGCCTGCGCGGCCGCCGCGCTCGGCGCCACGCTCGCGCCGGCGCTCGGCGCGGTGCCGGGCGCCGACGGCGGGCGGCGGCTGCTCGCGCTGCTCGGGCTGTACGTCGCGCTCAACGTCGGCTACTCGCTGGGCCTGAAGCGCGTGCCCATCCTCGACTGCGCGCTGATCGCGCTCGGCTTCATGCTGAGGATCCTCGCCGGCACCTGGGCGATCGGCATCGAGCCCTCGCGCTGGCTGATCGTCTGCGGCCTCGCGGTCACGCTGTTCCTCGCGTTCGCGAAGCGCCGCGCCGAGCTCGCCGCGCTCGGCGACGACGCGGCCGGCCACCGCGCGGTGCTCGAGCGCTATTCGCTGCCGCTGCTCGACCAGTTCCTCGCGATCACCGCGACCGCGGTGCTCGTCACCTACAGCGTCTACACGGTGAGCGCCGACACCGTCCGCACGCACGGCACCGACCTGCTGATCTGGACGCTGCCCTGCGTCGCCTACGGGCTGTTCCGCTACCTGTACATCGTGTTCCAGCGCGGCGCGGGCGGCGACCCGACCCGCGACCTCGTCACCGACGGCCACCTGCTCGCCGCCGGCGGCGCCTGGCTCGCCATCACGATCTGGGCGCTGCGGGGCGGGGCGTGACGCTGCAGCAGCTGCGCTGCGTGCGGGAGACCGTGCGGCGCGAGTTCAACCTGACCCAGGCCGCGCGCTCGCTCGGCACCTCGCAGCCGGCGCTGTCGCGCGCGATCCTCGAGCTCGAGGCCGAGCTCGGCGTCGACGTGTTCGTGCGGCACGGCAAGCGCATCCTCGGGCTCACCGAGCCCGGCCGGGCGGTCGCCGAGCGGGCCGAGCGCGTGCTCGCCGAGATCGCGGCGCTCGAGGGCGCGACCGCCGACTGGCGCGCGCGCGACGCGGGCGAGCTGCGGATCGCGACCACCCACACCCAGGCGCGCTACGTCCTGCCGCCGGTGGTCGAGGCGTTCCGCCGGCGGTTCCCGGCGGTGCGGCTGTCGCTGATGCAGGGCTCGCCCGCGCAGATCACGCAGATGGTGGTCGACCGGGAGGTCGACTTCGCGATCGCCACCGAGGTCGCCGGCGAGCGGCCCGAGCTGCGCACGCTCGAGGGCTTCGAGTGGCAGCACGTGGTGGTCGTGCCCGACGGCCATCCGCTGCTCGGGCGCGCGCCCACGCTCGAGGCGCTCGCGCGCCACCCGCTGATCACCTACGTCGAGGAGTTCGCCGGGCGGCGCCGGATCGACCGGGCGTTCGAGCAGGCGGGGCTGCGGCCGGACGTCGTGCTGGCCGCGATCGACTCCGACGTGATCAAGACCTACGTCGCGATCGGGATGGGCGTCGGGATCATGGCCGAGATGGCCTGGGACCCGGTGCGCGACGCCGGCCTGCGCACGATGCCGGCGGGCGCGCTGTTCGGCATGAACCGCGTGCGCCTCGCGCTGCGCCGCGACGCCTTCCTGCGCGGCTTCGCGACCGCCTTCGTCGAGCTGTTCCTGCCCGGGGCTCGGCTGTGATACCGTCCCGCGCGCCCGGGCCGGCGGTTGCGACCGCCGGGGCCTTGTGTAGAATCCTTGAAACCTAAACAATTGCTTATTCATCGGTCGGGCACGCGCGCGGCCGCCACCACTTCATCGGAGTCGGAGACATGAAACGGATCACGATCGGCGCCGCGGTGCTCGGCGCGGGCCTGATGAGCGCGGGCGGGGCGTCGGCGCAGGTGGTGCTGACCGCCTCGAGCTGGCTGCCGCCCACCCACACGCTGTCGACGAGCCAGGCGAAGTGGTGCGAGGAGGTGAGCGCCGCGACCTCGAACCGCGTGCGCTGCAACATCCTGCCGAAGGCGGTGGTCGCGCCCCCGGGCACGTTCGACGCGGTCCGCGACGGGCTCGCCGACCTGTCGTACAGCGTGCACGGCTACACGCCGGGCCGCTACGTGCTCACGCAGATGGCCGAGCTGCCGTTCCTCGGCGACTCCGCGGAGGCCACCTCGGTCGCCTACCAGCGGATCTGGGACAAGCACTTCGCCCGGGCCAACGAGATGAAGGGCCTGAAGGTGATCGCGGTGTTCACCCACGGCCCCGGCATCGTCTTCAACACCAAGAAGCCGATCACCAGCCTCGCCGACCTGCAGGGCCTGAAGTTCCGCGTCGGCGGCGGCATGGTCAACGAGGTCGGCAAGGCGCTCGGCGCGAACGTGACGCTGAAGCCCGCGCCCGAGTCGTACGAGCTGCTGACCTCCGGCGTGATGGACGGCACCTGGTTCCCGGCCGAGTCGGTCGAGTCGTTCAAGATCGACAAGGTCATCAAGCACAAGACGACCTTCCCGGGCGGCCTGTACAACACGAGCTTCGCGTTCGTGATGAACGAGGGCACCTGGAACAAGATCTCGAAGGCCGACCAGGACGCGATCACGAAGCTGTCGGGCGAGCACGCGGCGCGGCTGTTCGGCCGCGGCTGGGACGCGGTCGACCGTCGCGCGAACGCGTTCATGCAGTCGGCGGGCGTCGTCGCCACGCAGGCCGACCGCAAGTTCGTCGAGGAGGTCCGCGGCCGGACCACCGCGCTCGAGCAGAAGTGGGTCGCCGACGCGAAGGGCAAGGGCGTCGCGAACCCCGAGGCGGTGCTGAAGGAATTCCGCGCCGAGATCCAGAAGCTCTGATCCCCTTGCCGCGAGGCCGCCCGCCGCGACCGCGGCGCGGCGGCCCGCGCCGATCCCTTCCTCCTCGCCTCCCGACGTGATCCGAACGATCGAACGCTCGCTCGGCTGGCTCGCCGGCGCGAGCCTGTTCGGCATGATGGCGCTGACCTTCGTCGACGTCCTCGGCCGCAAGCTGCTGGACCGCTCGCTGCCGGGCAGCCTCGAGCTCACCGAGCTGCTGATGTTCGGCGTGATCTTCGCCGGGCTGCCGCTCACCTCGCTGCGCGGCGAGCACGTGCTGTTCGACCTGCTCGACCACCTGCTGCCCGAGGCGCTGCGGCGCGTGCAGGGCGCGCTCTCCAACCTGATCTGCGTCGCGATCGCGGGCGGCGCCGCGTGGCTGGTGTTCGGACGCGCGGCGCGCTCGGCGGAGCAGGGCGACATCACCGCGCAGCTGCAGCTCTCGATCGCGCCGTACCAGTACGCGGCCGGGGCGATGCTCGCGCTGACGGCGGTGATGCACCTGTGGCTCGCGTTCCGTCCGCCGGTCGACGCACCCGACGACCCGACCGCCGGCGCGGTCTGACCCCGAAGGCCATCGAATGATCGAGACCCTGCTCGGGTTCGCCGCGATGTTCGCGCTGATGACGCTGCGCGTGCCGATCGCGTTCGCGATGGGCCTCGTCGGCCTGGTCGGCATCGGCCTGATGCGCTCGTGGCCGGCCGCGCTCGCCTCCACGACGACCGAGATCCTCGACATCGCCAAGTACACGCTCAGCGTCGTGCCGCTGTTCGTGCTGATGGGCAACTTCGTGACGCGCGCCGGCATGTCGCGCGAGCTGTACGCGGCCGCGTACTCGTTCTTCGGGCACCGCCGCGGCGGGCTCGCGATGTCGACCGTCGCGGCCTGCGCCGGCTTCGGCGCGATCTGCGGCTCGTCGATCGCCACGACCGCCACGATGGCGCGCGTGGCGATGCCGGAGATGCGCCGCTTCGGCTACCGCGACTCGTTCGCCGCCGGCTCGATCGCCGCGGGCGGCACGCTCGGCATCCTGATCCCGCCCTCGGTGATCATGGTGCTCTACGCGATCATGACCGAGCAGAGCATCGGCGCGCTGTTCGCCGCGGGCGTGATCCCGGGCCTGCTCGCCACCGTGCTGTACATGGCGGCGGCCTCGGTCGTCACCGCCCGCAACCCCGAGCTCGGCCCGCCCGGCGAGCGCGCGAGCGGCGCGCAGCGGCTCGCCGCGCTGCGCTCGATCTGGGGCGTCGTCGTGCTGTTCGCGATCGTGATGGGCGGCATGTACGGCGGCTGGTTCACGCCGACCGAGGCCGCCGGCATCGGCGCGACGGGGGGCTTCCTGTTCGCGCTGCTGCGCGGCCGGCTCACCGTGGCCGTCACGGTCGACATCCTCGTGCAGTCGGCGCGCACCACCGCGATGCTGTTCACGATCCTGATCGGCGCGTCGATCTTCGCGAACTTCGCGAACTTCACGACGATGCCGCAGGACCTGAAGGACTTCGTCGAGCAGTTCCAGGTGCATCCGCTGATGGTCATCGTCGCGATCTGCGCGGTGTACGTGCTGCTGGGCACCGCGATGGAGGAGCTGTCGATGATCCTGCTGACGGTGCCGATCTTCTTCCCGCTGGTGCTGCACCTCGGCTTCGACCCGATCTGGTTCGGCGTGCTGATCGTCTGCGTCGTCGAGATCGGCATGATCAGCCCGCCGGTCGGCATGAACGTCTTCGTGCTGCGCAGCGTGCTGCCCGACGTGCCCACCGGGCAGATCTGGAAGGGCGTGATGCCGTTCCTGTACGCCGACATCCTGCGCCTCGCGCTGCTGATCGCGTTCCCGGTCATCACGCTGTGGCTGCCGAAGACGCTGGGGCTCTGACCGCGCGTCGGGCCGCTTCGCGCGCGGAAAAGGTTGTGATATAGTTTTTGGCTCGACGGGCCGATAGCTCAGCTGGGAGAGCGCCGCGTTCGCAATGCGGAGGTCGGGAGTTCGATCCTCCTTCGGTCCACCAAGTACACGGAAAAGGCTCGGGTGATCCACCCGGGCCTTTTCTCATTCAGGGCGGCCCCGCGTCGCCCCGGTCGGCGCCCGCCGGCGGCCCCGCGCCGCCGGCCGCGGTCGCCGGCAGCACCAGCGTGAACGTCGAGCCGCGGCCGAGCCCGGGGCTGCGCACCGACACGCGTCCGCCGTGGGCCTGCGCGAGCTTGCGCACCAGGCCGAGCCCGATCCCCAGCCCGCCTTCCGAACGCTCGAGCGTCGCGTCGACCTGGATGAACATCTCGAACACGCGCTCGAGGTTCTCGGGCGCGAGGCCGATGCCCACGTCGATCACGTCGATCTCGACGTCGTCGCCCGCGGCGCGGACGCGCACGACGATCCCGGCGCCCGGCGGCGAGTACTTCGACGCGTTGCCGATCAGGTTGCCGAGCATCTGCGCGAAGCGCACCGGATCGGCCTCGAGCCGCGGCGCCTCGGACGGCAGGTCGATCTCGACCCGCTGGCGCCGCGCGTCGAGCACGTCGGCGAGCGACTCGACGACGGCGCCGATCGCCTGCGCCGGCTGCAGCGGCTCGGGCCGCAGCTCGATCAGGCCGCGGCTGATCCGCGACACCTCGAGCAGGTCGTCGACCAGGCGGGTCATCAGCCGCGTCTGGCGCACGCACAGCTCGACGACGCCCCGCGAGCGCGCGTCGAGCCGGGAGGCGGCCAGCACGTGCAGCCCGTTGCGCAGCGGCGCGAGCGGGTTGCGCAGCTCGTGCGCGAGCATCGCGAGGAACTCGTCCTTGCGACGGTCGGCCTCGCGCAGGTCCGACAGCAGGCGCTCGCGCTCGGTGATGTCCGAGAACAGGATCGCCACGCGGCGCTGCGACGGGTCGCCCGAGCGGAACGCGTAGACGTCGAGGTACCGGCCGGCGAGCGACGCGGAGCGCTCCTGGAAGCGGATCGACTCGCCGCCGAGCGCGATCCGCCCGTAGGTCTCGAACCAGACCGGCTCCAGCCCGGGCACCAGCTCGCGCGCGGTCCGGCCGACCGGGTCGGCGAGGCCGGTGTGGGTGCGGAACGCGGCGTTGGCCTCGACGAAGCGGTAGTCGACCGCGCGGTCCGCGTCGTCGAACAGCACCTCGACGATGCAGAAGCCCTCGTCGATCGAGTCGAACAGCTCGCGGTACCGGCGCTCGCCCGCCTCGAGCGCCCGCAGGGCCCGTTGGCGCTCGGTGGCGTCGATGCCCTCGACGAAGATGCCGGTCACCGCGCCGCGCTCGTCCCGGATCGGCTCGTAGAGGAAGTCGACGACGACCTCCGTCCAGTCGCCGGCCGGGCCCTGCGCGAGCCGCACCGGCGCCCCGTACGCGGCGTAGCCCTCGCCGCTGCGGTACACCCGGTCCAGCAGGTCGAAGTACGGCTGGCCCTCGAGGTCGGGGAACACCTCGCGGATGGGCCGGCCGACGGCGTCCGGCCTGCCGAACAGCCGCACGTACGCGTCGTTCTGGAACAGCACGCGATGCTCGGGACCGTCGAGGACGACGATGAAGCCGGGCGCCTGGCGGAACAGCGCGTAGAGCCGACGCTCGCGCTCCCGGAGGGCGGCCCGCGCCTGGCGCAGCGCGGTCACCTCCTCGACGACGATGCTCACGCCGACGATCGTGCCCGCGTCGTCGCGCACCGGATGCCACTGCTCGATCCAGACGCGCCGCTCGCCGGGATGCGCCGGCGTCTCGCCGACGACCTCGACGTCGCGGACCGGCTCGCCGGTCTCGAGCACCCGGCGCAGCAGGGCCTCGGCCTGCGCGAGCAGGTCGGGCACGATCTCGCGCACCGTCCGGCCGACGTGCGCCTCGACCGGCACGCCGTTGATCTCGGCGAGCCGCTGGTTGACGCGGACGAAGCGCAGGCCCCGGTCGAGGACCCCGAGCCCGATCGGCGCACTGCGGTAGATCGCCTCGAACTCGTGGAGGACCGGGACCGTCGACGGATCGATCCGCAGGTCCACGGCGGCCTCCGGGTCGGGCGTCACGCGCGGTGCGAGGGCGGGGGCGTCGGACCCCCGGTCCGCGTCGCTCGCGCCGCGCCCGGCGGGCACGGCGTCGTCGACGCTCGATCGCGACGGTGTCCGGTCGGCGGGCGCGGCGCGAGCGTCGTCCGGACGGGCCGGGCGATCCGGCGCGGGCCGGTGCGGGCCCGGCCCGGTCAGGAAGCGCTCCGTCGGCGGGTGGCCCGCCCGACGCCGCCCGTCATCCGGCGAGCCGCCGGCGCACCGCCTCGTGGTGGTCGCCCCGTCCGGCGCGGCCGACGAGCACCAGCGTCGGCGTCCGCGACAGCAGGTCGCGCGCCGCGGCGGCCAGCGCGTCCTCGCCGATCGCCATCGCGGTCGCGATGCGCTCGTCGGGCGACAGCACGCGGCCGTGGACGAGCAGGTCGCGGGCGACGGTCTCGGCCAGCTCCATCGGCCGCTCGAGGCTGCGGGCGAGGTGGGTGGCCTGCTGGTTGTGCGTGCGCTCCAGGTCCTCGGGCGCGATCCGCCGACCGAGCCCGGCCAGCTCGTCGCAGACCACGTCGAAGAACACCCGCAGGTTGCGCGGCGCGACGCCGGCGGTCACCTGCAGCATCCCGCAGTCGTCGTGCCCCTCGGTCCAGGCGTCGATCTGGTAGGCGAGGCCGCGCTGCTCGCGGACCGACTGGAACAGCGGCGACGACATGCCGCCGCCGAGCAGCTCGCCGAGCAGCTCGTAGACCGGGTACGCGGGGTCGGTGCGGGCCGGCACCGGCCAGCCGAGCGCGATCGAGGTCTGCTCGTAGTCGTCGTCGACGTGCCGGTAGCCGCCGACGTAGCGCGCCGGCTCGCGCGCGGCGGCGGTGCCGGCGCGCAGGTCGCCGAAGCGGCGCTCGACCTCGTCGGCGAAGCGGTCGTGCTCGATCGCGCCGGCGCCGACGACCACCATGTTGCCCGCGACGTAGTGCGCGCCGAGGTAGCCGAGGAAGTCCTCGCGGGTCACGCTCTTCACGAAGCGCGGGTTGCCGAGGATCGGGCGACCGAACGCCTGGCGGGGGAACGCCTTCAGGTCGAACTCGTCCTGCGCGATCGACTCCGGGTCGTCGGCGGCGTCGCCGAGCTCCTGCAGGATCACCTGGCGCTCGCGCTCGATCTCCTCGGGCGGGAAGGTCGAGCGGCGGATCACGTCGGCGAGCACGTCGAGCGCGACCGGCATGTGCTCGGCCAGCAGCACCGTGTGGTACGCGGTGTGGTCCTTCGCGGTGTAGGCGTTCATCGTCGCGCCGACGCGCTCGATCTCGAGCGAGATCCGGCGGGCGTCGCGGGTCTCGGTGCCCTTGAACGCCATGTGCTCGAGGAAGTGCGAGATGCCGTTCAGGCCGGCCGGCTCGTCGCGCGAGCCGACGCGCACGAACGCGCCGATCGCGGCGGTGCGGAAGCCGGGCAGGCGCACCGAGGCGATCGTCAGGCCGTTGCCGAGCACGCGGGTGCGCAGGTCCATGCGGGGCGTGCCGGTCGGAGCGGGCGGGCGGGGCTGCGCCCGGCCGCTCACGCGCGACCTCCGGGCGGGATGCGGGGGGCGGAGTGCTTCACGACGTCGAGTCTACACGGCGGGCCGGCGCCGCCGCGAGCACGTACTCGCGAAGCGGACGGCTCCGGCGACCGGGGCGGGGATGGGGGCGGGCGCCGCGTCCGGCCGCGTCGGCGACGAACGGCACGAACCGCGCTTGGCCCGCGCACGGCCGCGTCGGCGACGAACGGTACGGACCGCGCCCGGCCCGCGCACGGCCCCGCCGGCGGCGGGCGGCACGGACCGCGCACGGCCCGCACACGGCCCGCGCACGGCCCCGCCCGTGGCGGGCGGCACGGACCGCGCGAGTCCTCCGGTCGACCCCGCTCAGCGGGCGATCTCCGAGCGGAGCAGGTCGCGGAACGCGCCGGCGTCGATCGCGCTGCCGAACAGCCAGCCCTGGCCGTCCTCGCAGCCGAGCCGGCGCAGCGCGGCGAGCTGCGCCGGGTTCTCGATGCCCTCGGCGGTCACGTGCAGCCCGAGCGTGCGGCTCATCGCGACGATCGTCTCGACGATCGCGAGCGCGCTCGCGTCGTCGGGCAGGTCGTGCACGAAGCTGCGGTCGATCTTCAGCCGGTCGAGCGGCAGGTGCTTGAGCGCCGACAGCGACGAGTAGCCGGTGCCGAAGTCGTCGATCGCGATATGCACGCCCAGCCCCTTGATCGTGTCGAGCTGGCGCAGCGAGGCCGCGCCGGCGCGCAGCGCGGTCTCGGTGACCTCGACCTCGATCTGGTCGGGCGGCACGCCGGTGCGGTCGAGCGTCTCCTCGAGCGCGCCGGCGAAGTCGCCGCGCTCGAGCTGGCGCGGCGACACGTTGACGCACAGCCGCGGCGGGCGCAGCCCCTGGTCGCGCCAGGAAGCGAGCTGCTCGCACGCGCAGCCCATCACGAACAGGCCGATCGACTCGATCAGCCCGCTGTCCTCGGCGATCGGCACGAAGTGCTGCGGGGCGATCGGCGCGCCGTCGCGCCGCTGCCAGCGCAGCAGCGCCTCGGCCGCGACCATCCGGCCGTCGACGAGCGCGACCACCGGCTGGTAGTGCAGCGACAGCTCGCCGCGCTCGAGCGAGCGGCGCAGCCCCTGCTCGACGTCGAGCCGGCGGCGCGCCCGGCTGGCCAGCGCGCGCGTGTAGAACGACACGTGGTTGCGCCCGCGGCCCTTGGCCGCGTACATCGCCGAGTCGGCGGCCATCATCAGCGCCGAGCGGTCGGCGCCGTCCTGCGGATAGACCGCGACGCCGATGCTCGCCGACACCGCCACGCGCCGGTCGGCGCCGAGGTCCACCGGCTCGGCGAGCAGCCCGAGCAGCTTGCCGGCGAGCACGCCCGCGTCCTCGGGCTCCTGCAGGTCGGTCATCACTACGAGGAACTCGTCGCCGCCCAGCCGCGCCGCGGTGTCGGCGTCGCGGATCGACGCGCGCAGCCGCCGCGCGACCTCCTGCAGCAGCGTGTCGCCGGCCGCGTGGCCGAGCGAGTCGTTGATCGTCTTGAAGCCGTCGAGGTCGATGAACATCAGCGCCACGCCGTGGCCGTGGCGTCGCGCGCGCTGCAGCTCGTGGTCGAGCCGCTCGTCGAGCAGCGCCCGGTTGGGCAGGCCGGTCAGCACGTCGTGGTGCGCGAGGTAGCTCAGCTGCTCCTGCGTCTCGCGCACGATCGTCAGGTCGGAGAACGTGATCACGTAGCGGACCTCGTCGTCCTCCTGCGAGGGCACGAGGCTCACGCTCTGCAGCGTCGTCAGCCGCTCGCCGTCGGCGCGGCGCAACGACACCTCGCCGCGCCAGTGGCCGTCGGGCGCCTCGGCGAGCGCCGCCCAGAAGGTGTGGGCGTGGGGCGGCTCGTGCAGCAGCTCGTCGACGTCGCGACCCGCCGCCTGCTCGGCGCTCCAGCCCGTCAGCTCGATGAAGGCCGGGTTCACCGACAGCACGCGGCGCGCGGAGTCGGTCATCACGATCGCGTCGGCGATCCGCTCGAACACGATGCCCGCGCGGCGCAGCCGCTCGTCGGCGCGGCGTCGCTCGGTCACGTCGCGCAGCGCGCCGACCACGCGCCGCGGGGCGGGGCGGTCGCCCCGGTCGCCGGCGCGGGTGCGCGCGACCGGCTTCGCGTGCAGCTCGACCCAGCGGCCGGGCTCGCCGCCGCAGTGCACCGGCCAGACGCCGTTGACCGTCTCGCCGCGCAGCAGCGCCGCGCGGATCGCCTCGCGCGACGGCTCGGCGATCCCGCCCAGCAGCCCGGCCAGCCCCTCGAGGTCGCGCGCGCCGGCCAGGCCTCGCGCGGACGCGCCCTGCGGCGACGAGCCGGCGCGCGCGGGCGGGCGCGGCGCCGCCGGCGCGTCCCCGCAGCGGGTCGGCAGCGCGCGGCCGGCCGCGATCACGCGGTCGGACGCCGCGTCCCACTCCCACACCGACAGGTCGGCCGCGTCCATCGCGAGCCGCAGCCGCTCCTCGCTGCGCTCGACCGCCGCGTCGGCCGCGTGCCGCGCGAGCGCGACCTGCAGCGTCGCGTGCAGCTCGCGCGTCTCGTACGGCTTGATCAGGTAGCCGTAGGGGCGGCTCGACTGGGCGCGGGCGAGCGTCTCGTCCTCGGCGTAGGCGGTCATGAACACCACCGGCGTGCGCGAGGTGTCGCGGATCCGGCAGGCCGCCTCGATGCCGTCGATCGAGCCCTCGATGTTGATGTCCATCAGCACCAGGTCGGGCCGCAGCGCGTCGACCGCCTGCAGCGCGTCCTCGCCGCGCGCGACGGTGCGCAGCACCCGGTAGCCCATCTCGGACAGGCGCATCGACAGGTCGAGCGCGACGATGCGCTCGTCCTCGACGATGACGATCGAGGCGACCTGCATCGCCGGCGACGATCGCGGAGCGAGCGTGGCGCTCATGCCGCCTCCTCCCGGGGCTCGGCCCGGCGGCGCGGCTCGACCGGCCTCGCCGGGAAGCGGACCTCGAAGCGGGTCCCCTCGCCGATCACGCGGACCATCTCGGCGCCGAGCTGGTCGACCAGCAGCGGCACGAGCTGGAAGCCGAGCGAGCCGGCGCGCCCGGCGTCCGGATCGTCGGGCAGCCCGACGCCGTCGTCGGTGACCGAGAGCACCGCGGTCTCGCCGGTCTCCCCCTCGAGCGCGATGCCGACCACGATCTCGCCGCGTCCGCCGCCGGGGAACGCGTGCTTGTACGCGTTGGTGATCAGCTCGTTGACGAGCAGCCCGCAGGGGATCGCGCGCGGCAGGTCGAGCGTGAGCGGCACGTCGGTCCCCTCCACGCGCAGCACGACCCCGGGCGCCGCGCCGCGGTGGCTGTCGCCGAGCAGCCGCGCGAGCCGCTTCAGGTACTCGCCCACCTGCAGCCGGGTGACGTCGCTGTTCTCGTGCAGCAGCTGGTGGGTCAGCGCCATCGCGTGCACGCGGTTGCGGCACTCGGTCAGCGCGGACTGCGCCTCGGGCGGCGCGCCGCGGGCCTGCAGCGACAGCAGGCTGGTGATCACCTGGAGATTGTTCTTCACGCGATGGTGGACCTCGTCGAGCAGCACCGTCTTCTCCCGCAGCGCCGAGGCGAGCAGGTCCTGCGCCGCCTGGCGCGCGCTCAGGTCGACGATCGAGGCGAGCACGGTCGCCTCGCCGCCGTGCTCGATCGGGCTCAGGCCGACCTCGACCGGGAACTCGGTCCCGTCGCGGCGGCGCCCGAGGAGGTCGCGGCCCTGCACGCTCGCGATCGTCATCCGTCCGGGCGTCTGGCGGAAGCGGTCGCGATGCTCGCCGTGCGCCTCGCGCATGCCTTCCGGGACCAGCTCCTCGATCGAGCGGTTCAGCAGCTCGCCGCTCCCGTAGCCGAAGAGCCGCTCGGCCTGCGGATTGGCGAGCAGGATGCGGCCGTCGGGATCGGCCATCACGAGCCCGGTGGGCGAGGCCTCGACGACCTCGCGGAAGCGCCGCTCGCTCGCGCGCATCGCCTGCTCGGCCTCGCGCCGGCCCTCGACCTCGGCGGCGAGGCGCTGCGCCTCGCGCGTCGCCCGGTGCCGCTCGCGCGCCTCGCTGCGCACGTAGAGGAGCAGCGCGAGGTTCATCAGGGCGCCGACGCCGGCGACCAGCCACGGCTGGTTGCTGCGCGCGACGCGGTCGAACTCGTCGGACGCCGAGATCCGCAGCAGCCAGCGCCGCCCCGGCAGGTCCACGGTGCGCGTCGTGCGGTGGACCGCGTCGCCCTCGGCCGCGCTCGCGAACAGCCGCGCGGCGGGCTCGGGCTCGGAGCCGTCGAAGACCTCGAACGACACGCCCGGCGTGTCGCGCGGCACGAGCCCGCGCAGCAGGTCGCCGCTGCGGAACGGGCTGAACACCCAACCGATCAGGCTCGACGCGCGCTGCGCGGGCGAGGGCGGCCGGCCGCCGCGGTAGACCGCCACGTACATCAGGAAGCCCGGCTGCACGTCCGCGTCGATCTCCTGGACCAGGCGCACCGGGCCGCTGACGGCCGGCTGCCCGGTGTCGCGGGCGAGGTCCATCGCCGCGCGGCGCACCGCGTCCGAGTACATGTCGAAGCCGAGCGCGCGACGGTTGCGCGAGTCGAGCGGCTCGATCATCTCGACCGGGCCGGACGCGCCCTGCGGCGGCGGCCGGATCTCGAAGCCCTCGACGCCCTCGGCGCGGACCCGGTCGCGGAAGCCGCTCGTGTCGCCGGGCGGCAGGGCGCGCGCGAAGCCGAGGCCCTGCACCCCCGGCATCGCGTCGTGCAGCCGCAGCGAGTCGACGAAGCGCTTCCACTCGCCCCGGTCGACGCGCTCGGACGTCTCGAACAGCGCCCCGGCCGCGCGCAGCGCGAACTCGTAGCCCTGCATCCGCGCCGAGACCGTCTCGACCATGTCGTCGACGGCCACGCGAAAGCGCAGCTCCGCCTGCCGCCGGTCCTGCTCGAGCGCGAGCCGCCAGCTGAGCAGCGCGAGCGCGATCGCGACCACCATCACGACCCAGGCCCCGCGGTCGTGCCGGTCGCCCTCCTGAGGTGTCCGACGGCCCATCACTGGAGGGGGACCCGCATGCAAGGGACGGTCCCGACGGGGGACGCGGCGCTCAGCGCTTGCGATCGCGCGGCGGCGACGGATCGTTGCCGTAGCTGTCGCTGTCGGAGATCCGGCCGTCGCGCCGGTGGCTGACCATCTCGACCGACGCGGCCTTCGCCATCGCGCGGCCGGCGAGCTCGGCCTCGCGCTTGGTCGGATGCAGGCTGCTCGCCCGCCGCGCGCCCTCGCGCATCACCGCCCAGCCGGTCTCGCGCGGCACCACGTGGATGTCCCGTTTCATGATCTGGCTCCTTCCCGGGTCGACGGACCCTGTCCACCGCGCTTGCAGCCAAGATTCGTGCCCAACGGTCAGGGTGGAGCGCCGCGTGCGGCCCGCGGCGGGCGGCGCCGCGGGTCGCCCTCGTCGCCGTTCGCCTCCGCCGCCGTCCGCGTCGGCCGCCGTTCGCGTCGGCCGCGGTTCGCGCCAGCCGCGGTTCCCCTCAGCGGCCGCTGACCTCAGCCGCCGTTCGCCTCGACTGCGGCTCGCGGCGACCGCGGGCCGCGTGAGCCGTGGATCGCGTCGGCCGCGGATCCCGTCAGCCGCAGGTGCCGACCCAGCCGCAGGTCCCGCAGCGGTCGCAGCCGTCGACCTTCGCGAGCGTCGGCGCGCCGCACTCCGGGCACGGGCGGCCGGTCACCGCGGGCGCCGGACCCGCGGCCTCGGCGAGGGCCGGGCCCGTCGCCGGCGCGAAGGCCCGCATCGGGTCGAGCGGCCGGCCGCGCTCGTCGAGGATCCCGAGCATCCGGTAGCGGTGCAGCAGCAGCCGCGCGAGGTAGGCGATCGTCGAGGGCCACAGCCGGCTGCGGTCCTCGCCGGGCGACGGGGCCCGGAAGTCGCCGCGGGGCTCGGCGAAGTCGACGAGCTTGGCGAGCTTGCGGCCGATCCACGCGGGATCGACGATCCGCATGTCGATCGACAGCAGCTTGGTCAGCCCGTCGAAGGTCCGCGGGTACGCGCCGGCGAGCCACACCGAGTAGGGCCGCCGGCTGCCGTCGGGCAGCGTCAGCTCCTTGACGATCATGTGGATGTCGTCGCCGGTCGCCGGATTGGACACGTCGACCGACCAGGACATCGTGCCGTCGGTGCCGGTCTTGGGCTCCTTGCGCGAGATCAGCGCATCGAGCATCGGCGTCGAGCCGGGCGGCTCGGCGAAGAGCCCGAGCGCCTCGCAGCGGTGCCGCACGATCCGCGCGAGCCCCGCGACCAGCGAGGGCACGCGCTGCGGCCGCCCCGGCTCGAGCTCGAGCTCGAAGCCGTCCTGGCCGGCGGTGGAGGCGAGCGAGTCGAGCTTCTTCGCGACCCAGGCCGGATCGTCGCAGCGCAGGTCCATCGACAGCGTCTTGGCGATCGCGGCGAGCCCGCGCGGCTGCTCGTTGCCGGTCACCCAGACCTCGAACGGCCGGCCGCGGCCCGCCTGCTCGACGTGGCCGACGACCACCGCGAAGTCGCCCGCCGGATGCTCGACGAGCAGCGTCCACGACGGGTTGCCCGCGGGCAGGCGCGGCCGGTCGGGCCAGCGCAGCGACGCGAGCGCCGGCGCCGGGATCGCCTTCAGCGCGATCCGGCGGTCGGCGTCGGACTGCTGCAGGTCGTGCGGCGCCAGCCGCGCGGCGTCGGCGGGCGGCACCGCGCCGGCGCCCGCCGGCGGGTCGAGCGACAGCACCGCGCCGGTCACGTCGTTGGGGCGGTAGATGGTGATGCCCTTCAGGCCGAGCCGCCAGGCGTCGAGGTACAGCGACGCGGTGGCCTCGAGCGGCGTGTCGACCGGCACGTTCACCGTCTTGGAGATCGCCGCGTCGACGAAGGGCGCGACCGCCGCCACCATCCTCAGGTGGTCCTGCGCCGACATCTCCAGCGCCGACACGAAGGCGGGCGGCAGCTCGAGCGTGCCCGCGTCGAACGCGGCGTCGAACGCCGCCTCGTCGGGCTGCATCGAGCGCCACAGCCGGAACGCGTGGTCGAACACGCGGAACGGCTTGCGGCTGCCGTCGGGCATGCGCTTCATCCGCGTGTACGCCCACGAGAAGGGCGGCTCGATGCCGTTGGAGGCGTTGTCGGCGAACGCGATCGAGATCGTGCCGGTCGGCGCGATCGACAGCAGGTGCGAGTTGCGCACGCCGTGCCGCGCGATCTCGGCCTTCAGGTCGTCGGGCAGCGTCGACGCGAAGCGCGGCGCCTCGAGGTAGCGGGCCGCGTCGAACAGCGGGAACGGCCCGAGCGCCTTCGCGAGCTCGACCGACGCGCGGTACGCCTCGTGGCACATGAACTCGGCGATGCGGGCGGCCGTCGCGCGGCCCTCGTCCGAGTCGTAGCGCTGCCCGAGCATCACCAGCGCGTCGCCGAGCCCGAGGAAGCCGAGGCCGATGCGACGCTTGTCGCGCGACTCCGCGTCCTGCTGCGGCAGCGGCCACAGCGTGACGTCGAGCACGCGGTCGAGCAGCTCGACGCCGGTGCGCACGAGCGCGCCCAGGCGCTCCCAGTCGACGTCGGCGTCGGGGCGGAACGGCCGGCGCACGACGCGCGTCAGGTCGACCGAGCCGAGGTCGCAGCAGCCGTACGGCGGCAGCAGCTGCTCGCCGCACGGGTTCGTCGCCGCCAGCGTCTCGCAATACGACAGGTTGTTGCGCGCGTTGATCGTGTCGATGAACAGCACGCCGGGCTCGGCGAACGCGTGCGCCGACCGCATGATCGCGTCCCACAGCTCGCGCGCGCGCAGCCGGCGGTAGACCCACAGGCCGTCGGCGCGGCGCGCGGCGCCGGGCACCTCCTCGGAGGGCTCGGCCTCGTGGACGAGCTCGAACCCGTCGTCGGCCTCGACCGCGCGCATCAGCGCGTCGGTGACCGCGACGCTCACGTTGAACTGCGTGAGCTCGCCGGGCGTGCGCTTGGCCTCGACGAACTCGAGCACGTCGGGATGGTCGCAGCGCAGCACTCCCATCTGCGCGCCGCGCCGCGCGCCCGCGCTCTCGACGGTCTTGCACATCGCGTCGAACACGCGCATGTAGCTGACCGGACCCGAGGCGCGCGAGTTCGTGCCGCGGACCCGCGCGCCCGACGGCCGGATCGGGGAGAAGTCGTAACCGACGCCGCCGCCGCGCCGCATCGTCTCGGCGGCCTGCTCGAGCGCGCGCATGATGCCGGGCCGCCCCTCGTGCTCGCCGGCCATGAAGTCGCCGACCGGCTGCACGAAGCAGTTGATCAGCGTGGCGCGCAGCCCGGTGCCGGCGGCCGAGGCGATCCGCCCGCCCGGCACGAAGCCCTCGCGCAGCGCCCGCGCGAAGCGCGCCGCCTGCCCGTCGTCGCGCGCGAGGCCGCGCGCGACGCGCTCGAGCACCTCGCCCGCGTCGCGCTCGCCGTCCTTGGCGTACTTCTCGAGCAGCACCTCGAGCGAGACGTCCTGGGGGGCGAGCCCGGGCAGCGGACGCTCGACGGCGGGGGCGGGATCGCGCTTCATGGACTCGGGCTCCTCGGGGACGACCGGCCGCGGCGCGCGGCCCGGTCGAAAGGCCACAGCCTACGCCGCTCGTGGCTCACCCGGTGCGCCACCGACCCGCCGGCCGGGCGGCCCGGCACGAGCCGTCGGCGTCCGGCCGGGTCCGGAAGATGCATGTGCGGGCGGGCCGGTCGGGCCTCCGCCCGCCGGCACCGGCCCCGGAGCCCCGCATGGATCGACCCGTCCTCCCGCATCGACCCCGGCTCGCCGCCCGCCGGTGGCTGGGCGCGGCCATCGACGTGGCCGGCGCGCTGCTGATCGGCCATCAGGTCGTCGCCTGGATCGCGGGCTAGGCCGCGCCTCGTCCGATCGGGCGCGCCCGGCGCCCGGGCTATGATCGCGACCATGTCCTCCGCGTCCCTCCGGAGGCGGGCCGTCGCGTCGCGGTCCGCCGTCTCGCCCGCCGTGCCGCTGGTCGCGATCGGCGTCGGCAGCCTCGCCGCGCTCGCCGTCGCGCTCGTCGCCCAGCACGGCTTCGACATCCAGCCCTGCCCGTGGTGCGTGATCCAGCGCATCGTGCTGATCGCGGTCGCCGCGGTCGCGCTCGCCGGCGCCGCCGCCGCGCGCCCGGCGCCGCGCGCCGCGGGGCTCGGCGCGGGCGCGCTGCTGCTCGCGCTGGCCGCGGGCGGCGCGACCGCCGCCTGGTACCAGCACACCGTCGCGGCGAAGCAGTTCTCCTGCGCGTTCACCTGGGCCGACCGCACGCTGATGGCGCTGCAGCTCGACGCCTGGGCGCCGGGGCTGTTCCGGGTGGGCGCCACCTGCGCCGACGCCTCGCGGGCGACGCTGCTCGGGCTGCCCTTCGAGGTGTGGGGCGGCGGCTGGTTCGCGCTCGTCGCGCTCGGCGCCGCGGCCACGCTGGCGGCGGCCCGACGCGCGCGCTGATCCCGGGCGGCGCGGATCAGGCGTCGGCCCCGGCGGCGACCGGCGCGGCGGTCCGCGGGCGCCGGCGGCGCGGCTCCTTGCCGAGCCGCGCGGCGATCTCCGCCAGCGCCTCGAACTCGGCCGCGCGCGCGGTGCTGCCGCGGGCGACCAGCGCGATGCCGCGCCGCGGCGCCGGCGCGCCGATCGGCCGGGCGATCACCGAGGTGCCGACCAGCAGGTTGGCCCGCAGCGCCATCTCCGGCAGCAGCGCGATGCCCAGCCCCTCCTCGACCATCTGGACCAGCGTCGTGACGCTGCTCGCCTCGATGCCGGTCGCGTTGGCCCGCTCGGCGAGGCCGCAGCCCTCCAGCGTGTGGCTGCGCAGGCAGTGGCCCTCCTCGAGCAGCAGCAGCCGCTGCGCGTCGAGCTGCGCGACCGACGGGCGCGCGGGCTTCGCCGCCGGGTCGCCCTCGGCGGCGATCAGCCACAGCTCGTCGTCGAACAGCTCGCGCACCCGCAGCCCGGTCGTGTCGTAGGGCAGCGCGATCACCGCGAAGTCGAGCGAGCCGTCGCGCACCTGCGCGAGCACGCGCGCGGTCGTGTCCTCGCGCAGCGCGACGCTCAGCTTCGGGTGCCGCTCGCGGACCGCGCGCACCAGCTGGGGCAGCATGAACGGGGCGATCGTCGGGATCGCGCCCAGGCGCACCAGCCCGGTCATCGGCTCGGCGGCGCGCGAGGCGTGCGCGACCAGGTCGGCGGCCATCGACAGCAGCACCCGCGCGCGCGCCACCACCTCCTCGCCGATCGGCGTCATCCGCACGTGCTGGCGGTCGCGCTCGACGAGCTGCGCGCCGAGCTGCCGCTCGAGCTCCTGGATGCCGCCCGAGAGCGTCGACTGCGTGACGAACGAGGCCTCGGCGGCCTGCGTGAAGTTGAGCTTCTCGGACAGCTTCACCAGGTACGACAGCTGGCGCATCGAGGGCAGGGCACTCATCGGTTGCTCCGATCGATCATATCGGTATTATCCGTTGGATCGATCCGGGGGCCAAGGCCACACTGGGCGGTCTCGCGAAGGTTCCCGATCGTCTCCAGCGTTTTCCGTCCACCTCCAAGGAGCTCCGCATGTCCATCATCAACAGCCAGGTCCCGGCCTTCAAGACCACCGCCTACCACGACGGCAAGTTCGTCCCGGTCAGCGAGGAGACGTTCAAGGGCAAGTGGTCCGTCCTGATCTTCATGCCGGCGGCGTTCACCTTCAACTGCCCGACCGAGGTCGAGGACGCGGCCGACAACTACGCCGAGTTCCAGAAGGTCGGCGCCGAGGTCTACATCGTCACGACCGACACGCACTTCTCGCACAAGGTGTGGCACGAGACCTCGCCGGCCGTCGGCAAGGCGAAGTTCCCGCTGGTCGGCGACCCGACCCACGTGCTGACCAACGCGTTCGGCGTGCACATCCCGGAAGAGGGCCTCGCGCTGCGCGGCACCTTCATCATCAATCCGGAAGGCGTGATCAAGACCGCCGAGATCCACGACAACGCGATCGCCCGCGACGTCAAGGAGACGCTGCGCAAGCTGAAGGCCGCGCAGTTCGTCGCCAAGAACCCGGGCCAGGTCTGCCCGGCCAAGTGGAACGAGGGCGCGGCGACGCTGACCCCGTCGCTCGAGCTGGTCGGCAAGATCTGACGACCGCGCACCGGCCCGCCCCGCGCGGGCCGTCGCACCGGACAGTTCCGCTGTCCGACCGGGCGCGGCGATCGCGTCGCGCCCGGTCCCGCAGCGGCATTGAGCCCCGCCGCACCGAACCTCCTCCTCGAACCGCAGGGAGCCCGACATGCTCGACGCCACGCTGAAGACCCAACTGCAGGCCTACCTGGAGCGGCTGCGCCGCCCGGTGGAGATCGTCGCCGCGCTCGACGACGGCGAGTCGTCGCGTCAGATGCGCGCGCTGCTGCAGGACATCGTGCCGCTGCATCCGATGCTCTCGCTCGTCGAGCGTCGGGACGCGGACGCCCGCGTGCCCTCGTTCTCGCTCGGCCAGCCGGGCGAGCCCGGCCGCGTGCGCTTCGCGGGCCTGCCGCTCGGCCACGAGTTCACCTCGCTGGTGCTGGCGCTGCTGCAGGTCGGCGGCCATCCGCCGAAGGTCGAAGCCGAGACGATCGAGCGCATCCGCGGCATCGCC
>DASPJX010000067.1:0-2332 GCA_035628395.1 Burkholderiaceae bacterium
CATGGGCGCGTCGGGCTTCCAGGCCGAGACCCACCGCCTCGATCTCGTCGGCGTCTGCGCCGACTGCGGCTAGGACGCCGCAGCGTCGGCGCGGTCCTTGGCGACCTCGTCGTAGGTCTCGTAGTCCGAGCCGGTGTCGTCGGCGAACTCGTACTCGAGGAGCCCGGCCTCGCCCCACTTCTGGCGCAGGTAGCCGTCGTTGGCGTCGAGGAGGCCGAGCTTGCGCACGTTCGGCACCAGCTTGGCGAAGAACGCGCCTTGGAACCCGGCGAACTGCGACGTTCCCCGCTGCTGCGCGGCCTGCAGCACGTAGGGCAGCACGGCGTTGATATCGATGTTCAGCCGCTCCCAGATCTCCGGCGTCGTCGAGCGCGCCCGGCTGCGAAGCGTGTTCTCGGCGAGGAACTCCTGCCGTTCCTTCAGCTCGGCCGAGCTCAGCTCGCGGTAGTACTCCGACAGGCTCAGCACGCCGAACGCGACGTGGCGCGCTTCGTCGGACATCACGTAGCGCAGGAGCTTCTTCAGCAGCGGCTCCTCGGTGGCGCGCAGCATCGACCCGAACGCGGCGAGCGCGAGGGACTCGATCACGATCTGCATGCCGAGGTACGCGATGTCCCACCGGCTGTCCTGGATGAGCGCGTCGATCTGCTCCTCGAGGAACGGGCTCATCGGGTACGCGTCGCCGAGCTTGGTGTGCAGGTACTTGGCGAAGACCTCGGTGTGGCGCGCCTCGTCCATCGTCTGCGTGGCGGCGTAGTACTTCGCGTCGATCCACGGCACCGTCTCGACGATCTTGGCGGCGACCATCATCGCCCCCTGCTCGCCGTGCATGAACTGGCTCAGCTGCGCCTTGAACGACTCGATCCCGAGCGCGGTGTACTCCTTCTCGCCCCACGACTTCAGCGGTGAGCCCTCGATCTCCGCGGCGGCGCGCGCCAGGCCGACGATCGCGCTGCCCTGCGGCGACGTCCGGATCAGCTCCTCGGGATCCACCTCGGTCGACCAGTCGAGCTCGGTCACCGAGTTCCACTGCGACGCCATCGCCTTGTTGTAGAGCGTCACCAGCTGGTCGCGGCTGCGGTCGTAGTTCCAGCAGAAGATGCGCTGGCTGTTGTCGGTGATCAGCTTGATCGCTTCGTGCTTCTCTTCGAGCGTGGTCACGAGGTGCTCCTTCCGCCAGCACCGAAGCTGGCCACGATCCGGTCGATGAGGTCTGCCCACGCCGCCGGGTCGGGCGCCGGGCCACCGGCACCGCGCTGCAGCAGCAGCCCGAGGTGCACGGTGCGAACGAAGTGCAAGACGGCTTCGGGGTCGACGCCGGGGGCGACGGTGCCGTCGGCGATCGCGGCGTCGACGAGGGGTTGCACCGTCGCTCGCCAGTGCGCCTGTGCGGTCGTCAGCGCGTCGGCGACCTCGGGTTCGCGTCGGGCGGCGACGTAGGCCTCGAGGCGCACCGCCTCGCCGTCGGACAGCGGCTCGTCGCGCAGGCTCCCGAGCCGGGCGATCAGGTCGGCGACGCGCTCGATGCCGGCGACGTCGGTCATGCGGCCGGCCAGTGCGGTGCGGCGCAGCACCGCCTCGCGCAGCAGGTCGTGCTTCGATCCGAAGCGGCCGTACACCGCGCCCGTCGACAGCCCCGCCTCGCGCACGATGTCCTGGATCTTCGTGCCGGCGTAGCCCTGGCGGGCGAAGACGCGCGCCGCGGCGTCGAGCAGCTGCTCGCGCAGCGGGTCGTCCGCCACCGCCTCCGACACGTTCAGCCGTTCTTCGGCAGCTGGTTGAACGGCACGGTCGAGAGGTCGCCCGGCTCCTTCGGGAGGCCGAGGATGCGCTCGCCCACGATGTTCTTCTGCACCTGGTCGGTGCCGCCGTAGATCGGCAGCGCCTGCGCGCCCAGCGCCTGCGCGGTGGCCGCGACCGCGCCGGAGCCGCCGGGCAGCTTGGCCATCTCGGCGCGGGCCGAGTCGTCGTAGGAGTGCAACGTGCCGCGCGCGCCGAGGATCGCCATGCCGAGGTCGCGGTTGTGGCGCACGACGTGGCCCATGAGGATCTTGCCGAGGTTGGCGATGCCCGGGATCGGGTTCGCCTTGCTGCGCTCGGTGTTGAGGCGGGCGAGCGTGCCGAGGATGTGCGCGTGCACGATCCCCTGCCGGATCACAGGGTCGTCGATCTTGCCCATCTCGCGAGCGAGCTCGATGTGGCTCTTCGCCGGCGACGACGGGCCGCGGTCGGCCTTCGGCGCGGACGACGTCGTCTTCGACTTGCGCTCGACGACGAAGTCGCCGGCGCGCTTGTCGAGGTCGCCGGCGACGGTGCCCGGGCGCGCCATGCG
>DASPJX010000068.1:0-3747 GCA_035628395.1 Burkholderiaceae bacterium
GCCGGTTTCGCCACTTCACCTGCCTGGTGCTCGGAGCGCGAGGCCGTGGCACCTGCTGTCTCCGCGTCCACACGCTGCCGGGCGGACGCTGGGCCGTCAGGCGGTAGCGCGGCAGTCGCCGCACGCGCCGCGCAGCACGATCTCGTGCGCGTCGACATCGAAGCGGACACTCCCGGCTGCCCGCTCAACGGCGCGCTCGAGCCGGTCGTCCGTGAACGGCTCCACGCGCCCGCAGTCGACGCAGACCACGTGGTGGTGATGGTCGCCGGATGGGAGCGCCGGTTCGAATCGAGCGGTCGCGTCGCCGACGTCGACCCGCTGTACGAGTCCGAGCGCGCTCAGCTGGTCGAGGACGCGATAGACGCTCGCGATCCCGACCGGCCGCTCGCCCGCGCGCAGGCCGTCGAAGATTTGCTGGGCCGACAGGCAGCAATCCTGGCGACCGAGTAGCTCGACCACCGCCCGCCGAGCGCCGCCGGTGCGGTAGCCCGCCTCCGCGAGCGCACGCTCGACCCACGGTATCCGGACGTCGATCCGCACCGAATCCGATTCGCGGGATCGAGGGCTCCGGGACCGACCTCACGATCCACCGCTTCAACGAGGGACACGACATGCTCTCCATCCGTCGATTCGCGCATCGCAGCTTCGCGTGGCTCTTCGCATCCTTCCATCCGTCGGGCCTCCCGGCCCGGGGCGCCGACACCGCGCCGGGTCCGGTGTCCCTGGAGCGAGGGCAATGGCTCTCGATGGATCACGGGGGCGGCAAGGTGGTCACCTGCACCCACGGGCACGTCTGGGTCACGCAGGCGGGCGACCCGCGCGACGTCCTGATCGCCGAAGGCGAAAGCTTCGCGTGCGATCTCGACACCCTCACGTTCGTCCAGGCGATCAACAAGGATGCCGAGGTGGTGGTCCGCGACCGTCGGTGATACCTCCCCGGGGGTCGTTCTACCTCGCGACCGGGCGCGGGATCCATCCCCCGAACGGGGGGACTCGACGTCGGGCCGGACGTCCCGCGTCCGACGGACGCCGGGCGGTGCGGACGTCGCCGCCCGGCGGCGAGCGCGCGAACGGCGCCGTCACGGTCCCGGATGCCGGCGGCGCGAGCCCGTCGGCGGCGCGACCCGCCGCGGCGGTCGTCCGGGCCTGCCCGGCGGGCGTCGACCGGAGCGCGCGTCCGCCCGGTCGAGGGCCGGCGCCCGCGAGCCGCAGGAACGGCGATTGCCGGTGTGCCGCACCGCCCTCCCCTCCGACGACCCATGAAGCAACGCGAAGTCCAGGACGACGACCGCACGCGCTGGACCTGCGCGCAGGCGCTCGCGGGGGTCGACGGCGATGCGGCCGACGTCGCGCAGCGAAAGGCCGACGCGGACGGCGCACCGGTGGCGGTGGTGTGCACGCCGAGCGGCGGCGCCCGATCGGTGCGGCTCGCGCTCGCCTCGGGATGGGACACGGCGATGACGGACGAGGCGCTGGTCGCGGCGATCCGCGACGCGGCCGGTCGGGCGGACGCGCGCTAGAGCCGCCGGACGGGATGGGCCCGCACCACGATCTCGTCCTGCTCGAAGCGCCGCTCCAGATCGGCGCGATGATCCGCCCACCACGACTCGTCGAGCGTGGGCGTCATGACCTCCAGCACCACGATGTCGTCCGGCACCACGACGCCCGACTCGTCGTCGCGCCAGAGCCCCTTGGCCGGCGCCCGGCTGTAGGCCGTCACGCCGCCGAACCGGCGCACCAGCTCGTCGCGCTCGCGCGCGAACCGCTGCTGCTGCATCGCCTGGTCGCCGTCGGGCTGCCAGGGCAGGAGGATGTGGACGAGGTACATGGACCCGGCCGAGGCATCGGCCGTGCCCACCGGCGGCGCGATCGGACGCGGCACGGCGGACCCGCGCCCGGCCGATGACCGACCTCCACGTCGCCGCCGTCGACGAGTGCGGCACGCCCGCCGCCGACGCGTCGACCGCGATCGTGCCGTGGTGGAGCTTCACCAAGACCCTCGTCGCGGTCGCCGCGCTCCGGCTGGTCGAGCAGGGCCGGCTGGCGCTCGACGCGCCGCTGCCCGCCGCCCCGTTCACGCTGCGCCAGCTGCTGCAGCATCGCGCGGGGCTGGGGGACTACGGGGCGCTGCCGGCGTACCGGGCCGCCGTCGAGCGCGCGGACGAGCCGTGGAGCGACGACGTCCTCTTCCGGCACGTGCCCCCGTCCCGCCTCCTCTTCGCGCCGGGCGAGGGCTGGGCCTACTCGAACGTCGGCTACCTGCTCGCTCGCCGGACGATCGAGGCGGCCTGCGGAGCGGGGCTGGACCGCGTCCTGGAGGAGCAGGTCCTCGGACCGCTCGGCCTGGCCGGCTCCCGGTTCGCCCGCGGGCCCGACGACATGCGGGCCACCGCGTTCGAGGGCGGCCGCGGCTACCACCCGGGATGGGTCCGTCACGGCCTCGTCGTCGGCCCGGCGGTCGAGGCCGCGCTCGCGCTCCACCGGATCCTGAACGGCGGGCTGCTCTCGCCCGCTTCGCGCGCGGCCCTGCTCGCCGCGCATCCGGTCGGCGGCCCGCCGCCGGGCCGGCCGTGGACGAGCGCCGGCTACGGCCTGGGCCTGATGATCGGGACGATGCGAGGCCCGGGGGCGGACGCGCCGCTCGACGTGGTGGGGCACTCGGCGGGCGGTCCCGGGAGCGTCGGCGCGGTCTATCACGCGCCACGCGCCCGCCCGCGGCTCACGGTCGCGGCGTTCGCGGCCGGCCCGGACGGCGGCCTCGTCGAGGACGCGGCGCTGCGGCGGCTCGCGGGCGCGTAGCCGGCCCCCGCTCGCGCCCCGTCAGCAGGGCGGCGAGTCGTCCCGCAGCCAGGCGAAGCGGCTGCGGATCAGCCCGGTGCGCGGCCGGCCGGCCCGCCGCTCCGCCTGCATCCTCACCAGCGTCGGCCGCACGCCGCGACGGTCGATGCGGTGGACGAACCGCAGCAGCCCGTCGTGGTCGATCGGCTTGGAGATCAGGTGGTCGGCGCCCTGGCGCAGGATCTTCTCGCCGCTCGTGCCCTCCGGCCGGTTCGCCAGGATCGCGATGACCGACGCCCGCGTCCCGGGCCGGCTGCGCAGCTGCCGCAGCAGGTCCGTGCCGGTGTACAGGCAGTAGAAGGTCAGGTCGAGCAGGATCAGGTGCGGGCGGAACTGGTGCGCGCGCTGGACGAGATCGGTCGTGTAGTCGCCGATCATCACCTCGCAGCCGGCGCGCTGCAGCAGCGGCTGCAGTTCGACGGCATCGCGGATGTCGTCCTCGGCGACGACGACGCGATAGGCGGCGGGCTCGATCACATCGACCTCGTATCTCGACAGGAGTCCGGCCGAGTGTAGGGAGCCCGGAGGCCGCGGTCTGACGGGTCCCACCGCATCCTCGGGTAGGCATTCCGGGCGTGTGCGGGCCCCTTCCGCGCCCGACGTGCGGCGGCCGAGCGGCCGACGGGACGACCGGTCCGCCCGCGGCCGGCGATCGACCCGGGCACGCTCGCCGGCGGGGAGGACCGTCCCGACGGTCGGGCCTCCCGCCGGCCGACGGAGCGAGCCGATCGTCGCCGGGGCGATCCGATCATCGCTCGGGCGACCCGAATCGTCCCTCGGGCGATCCGATCGTCCGGCCGTCGCTCACCGGCGCCGCGCCGCACCGCGCGGGCCGGCGCCCGTCCGACGCCCCGCGCACCGATCGCCCCGGTCTCGACACGAGGCGGCGATCGGAGCGGCGACGCCGCT
>DASPJX010000069.1:0-3575 GCA_035628395.1 Burkholderiaceae bacterium
ACGATGTGCGGCTCGCCGCCCTCGAGCAGGCAGCCGGTGACTACGGCCTCGCGGTCCTCGTCGAGGTCCACGACGCGGCCGAGCTCGACCGTGCGCTGCGCCTGCGCACGCCGCTCGTCGGCATCAACAACCGCGACCTGCGCAGCTTCGAGGTGAGCCTCGACGCGACGCTGTCGCAGCTGCACCGCATCCCCGCGGACCGCCTGGTCGTCACCGAGAGCGGCATCCTGTCGGCGGCCGACGTGCGCACGATGCGCGAGGCGGGCGTCGGCGCGTTCCTGGTCGGCGAGGCGTTCATGCGC
This sequence comes from Burkholderiaceae bacterium, assembly GCA_035628395.1. Classification (GTDB taxonomy): domain Bacteria; phylum Pseudomonadota; class Gammaproteobacteria; order Burkholderiales; family Burkholderiaceae_E; genus UBA4615. Next base: position 303 of record DASPJX010000069.1, read on the forward strand.
GCGCCCGATCCGGGCGAGGCGCTGCGCGCGCTGTTCGGCCGGGCCTAGCCGTTCGACGGGGCCCGGCGGTCCGGGGCGCGCTCGCGCGCCGGTCGTGCGCGCCGCCCGGCGGGCCCGAGCCACCCCTGGCGCAGCGCGTTCGGCCGCGCGGCGGTCGAGAGCGTCGCCTCGCAGGCCGGCGGCGCGTCGAGCGTCGCCTCGAACGACATCAGCTCGTCGCGGCGGAACGCGTGCAGCGTGACGGCGTCGCCGGCCTTGCGCCGCGCCAGCATCGCCTTCAGCCCCTTCTCGTCGACCCGCAGCCCGTCGCAGGCGACCAGCACGTCGCCGGCCGACAGCCCCGCGCGGTGCGCCGCGCCGCCGGCGTAGGCGGTCGCGATCGTCAGGTCCGCGCCGCGCGTCGCGAGGCGGACGCCGAGCGAGGGCGTGCGGTCGGGGGCGGCCAGCGTCATCGTCACGCCGAAGGGCGCGAGCAGGCGCGCGAGCGGCAGCTCGTCGGTGCCCTCGACCCAGCGCTCGAGCTGCGCGCCGAGCGCGACGCCCGTCGCCTCCTTCAGCAGCGCCGGGAACGCGTCCTCGGGGACGCCCGCCTGCGCGGCGCCCGGCCGGCCGTCGCGTTCGTGGAACGCGCGTCCGTAGCGGTCCCACATCAGCCGCATCGCATCGTCGAGCGACGCGCGGCCGCCGGTACGCGCGCGCACCGACAGGTCGATCGCCAGGGCGACGAGCGCGCCCTTCGCGTAGTAGCTGACCACCGCGTTCGGCGTGTTCTCGTCCTGCCGGTAGTACTTGATCCACGCGTCGAAGCTCGAGTCGGCGACGCTCTGCACGCTGCGGCCCGGGCCGCGCAGCACGTTCGAGACGTTGCGGCCGAGCAGCTTCAGGTAGTCCGCCTCGCCGATCGTGCCGGCGCGCGCCAGCATCAGGTCGTCGTAGTACGAGGTGAAGCCCTCGAAGACCCACAGCAGGCGCGTGTAGGCCTCGCGATCGAGGTCGTACGGGACGAAGGCCGCGGGCTTGATCCGCTTCACGTGCCACGCATGGAAGTACTCGTGGCTCGCGAGCCCGAGGAAGCCGCGGTAGCCGTCGGACACCGCGTCCATGCCGGGCCACGGCAGGTCCGCCCGGCCGCACAGCAGCGCGGTGCTGTCGCGATGCTCGAGCCCGCCGTAGCCGTCGCCGACGGCGGTGGTCAGGAACAGGTAGCGGTCGAACGGCGCGCGGCCGGTGCGCGGCTCGAACAGCGCCGCCTGCGCCGTGCAGACCGGCGCGAGGTCGCGGCACAGCCGGTCGAGGTCGACGTCGCCGCGTCCGGTCACCGCGATCTCGTGGGTCGCCCCCGCGGCCTCGAAGCTCGCGAACGCGAAGGTGCCCATCTCGACCGGATGGTCGACGAGCGCGTCGTAGTCGTGCGCGCGGTAGCGACCGAACCCCTGCGGGCGGGCGCCCGCGCGCGGCAGCGTCGTCGCGACGCGCCAGTCGCGCGCGACCTCCGCCGGCGGCGGCTCCAGGTCGACCGTGCAGGGCAGGGCCTCCTGGCCGATCACGCGCAGGCAGGTGCTCGACGCGTTGAAGAAGCCGTGCGTCGCGTCGAGGTGCGCCGCGCGCACCGACAGATCCCACGCGTAGACGAGGTACTCGACGACCAGCGGGCCCCGCGCCGGCGCGGCGCGCCAGGTGTGCTTGTCGAGCTTCTCGATGCGCAGCTCGCCGCCCGCGTCGCGCGCCCGGATCGACACCACGTGGCGCGCGAACTCGCGGATCATGTAGCTGCCCGGAATCCAGGCCGGCAGCGCGAGGCGCTGGCCGTCGGGCGCGGGGGCCGCGACCGTCAGCTCGACGGAGAACAGGTGCGCGTGCGGGTCGGACGGCGCGATGCGGTAGACGATCGGATCGGGACGGCGGGCGACGGTTCGGGGCACGGGCGGGCTCGTTCTGAGGCGACGCGCGCAGTATGCCTGCGTCGCGCGCCCCGCCGGCCGGGCCGCCGCCGCGACGCCTCGCGCCCCGTGGTCGCGCACCGCCGCCCGCGCGGGGCCCGGCGGATCAGCGGTCCACGTCGACGACGAGCCGCCCGCGCACGCGCCCGGCCAGGATCTCCGGCGCCTGCGCGATCGCCTCGCCGAGGCCGATCTCGCGGGTCATCGCGTCGAGCTTCGCGAGATCGAGCTCGTCGGCGAGCCGCTGCCACGCGCGACGACGGTCGGCCATCGGGCACATCACCGAATCGACGCCGATCAGCCGCACGCCGCGCAGGATGAACGGCGCGACGCTCGCCGGCAGGTCCATGCCCTGCGCGAGCCCGCAGGCGGCCACCGCGCCGCGGTAGCGCGTCTGCGCGCAGGCGTTGGCGAGCGTGTGCGAGCCGACCGCGTCGACGACGCCCGCCCAGCGCTCCTTCTGCAGCGGCTTGCCGGGCGCCGACAGCGTCGCGCGGTCGATCACGTCGGCGGCGCCCAGTCCCTTCAGGTAGTCGGCCTCGGCGGCCCGCCCGGTGGAGGCGACGACCCGATGGCCGAGCCCCGACAGCAGCGCGATCGCGACGCCGCCCACGCCGCCCGCGGCGCCGGTGACCAGCACCTCGCCGTCGCCCGGCGTCACGCCCTGCGCCTCGAGCGCCATCACGCACAGCATCGCGGTGTAGCCCGCGGTGCCGATCGCCATCGCCTGCCGGGTCGAGAGCCCCGCGGGCAGCGGCACCAGCCAGTCGCCCTTCAGCCGGGCGCGCTGCGACAGGCAGCCCCAGTGCGTCTCGCCGACGCCCCAGCCGTTCAGCACGACGCCGTCGCCCGGCGAGAAGCCCGGATGCGTGCTCGACTCGACGACGCCCGCCCCGTCGATGCCCGGCACCATCGGCCACTTGCGAACCACCGGCGAGCGGTTCGCGATCGCGAGGCCGTCCTTGTAGTTGATCGTCGAGTGCGCGACGCGGACCACGACGTCGCCGTCGGCCGCGTGCGTCGCGAGCGCGGCGTCGTCGAGCTCGGTGAGCGACGCGGAGAACGCGTCGCCGGTCTTCTCGAGCAGCAGCGAACGGAACATCGGGGTCTCCTGGAAGGGGAACGGGTCGGCCCCGGATTCTGCCACCGGCGCCGCCCGCGACCGACCGCGGCCCGGTGCCTGCGCGGTTCCCGCCCGGACCGAGACCCGGTTCCCGCCCGGACCGCGGCCCGGTGCCCACCCGGGGTGCGGCCGGTGCCCGCCCGGGTGCGCGGCCCGGCCGCGCTCAGCGGGGCCGTCGGTCGATCACCCGCTTCGCCTTGCCGATCGAGC
>DASPJX010000070.1:0-9034 GCA_035628395.1 Burkholderiaceae bacterium
TCACGCCCTTCACCAGGCCCGCGAGCACGAAGACCGCCGCGACGAAGAGGATGTCCACCGCGCCGATCGTCGCCCGGCCCGGCGCATCGTGCAAGACGACTTTCGAAGCGTCCGCCCTCGTCTCCCGCGAAGGCACCTGCCCCCGGAGGGTTCCGTGCCCCTCGACCCGACCGATCCGGCGCTGATCCCGATCGTCGTCGAGGCGGCAATATCACCGGCGGCGCGGCGCGGCGCGCTCGCATCCTCGCGCTCGCGTCGGCCAGCGCCCGCGTGCGCGGGCTCGAGGTCCAGGCGGGCACGCGGCTGCTCGAGCGGGCCCGCCGGGGCGTCGAGCCCACGCCCGCCGCACGCGCGCTCGCGCACCACGCCCGGCTCGTCATGCAGCAGGTCGCGCTCGGCGCGGGCGCGGCCGTCATCCCCGAGGCGGCCGCCCGCCGCCACCGCGGCGACGGCGCGCTGCGCATCGTCGGGATCGAGGACCCGTGGGCGCGGCGCGAGCCGCGGGTCGTGGTGCGCCGTCTCGAGGCGCTGCCGCTGCACGCGCGGCGGCTCGTCGCGCACCGGATCGCGCGCACCTGATCGTACTCGCGCGATCGCGCGCACCGGATCGCACGCACGCGATCGCATGCACGCGATCGCAGGCACGCGGTCGCACGCACCCGGTCGCATGCACCCGGTCGCACGCGGCCGATCGCATGCGGCCGGTCGCACGCCGCCTATCACGCGCACCCGATCGCGCGCACCCGATCGCTCGAGGCCCGGCGACGCGAAACGCCCTTCAGCGCCCGAGCCAGCTCGCGATGGTCAGCATCGCGAACAGCAGCACCCACAGCACGACCGAGCGCCAGACGAGCCCGACCGCGCTGCGCAGGCCGGCCGCGTCGGGCTCGGTGCCGTTCCAGTCGAAGCCGACCGCCGCGCCGATCGCCTGAGCGGGATCGGACTCGGCGCCCGCGCCCTCGAGGCCGCGCACGTCCGCCTCGACCCGCGGATCGGCGATCCGCAGCCCGAGCGCGCCGCCTCCGGTCATCAGCAGCACGCGCCGCTGCGAGTCGCCGCCGCGCACCGCGGATGCCGCGCGCCAGCAGTAGACGGCGTCCTCGAAGTTGCCGACGATCGCGAAGCCCGCCGCCGCGAAGCGCACCGGCAGCCAGTCGAGCCACGCGTACGCGCGGCGCGCGAACTCGCCGTAGGGCTCGCCCGGCACGGTCGGGGCGTCGGCGGGCGTCGCCGACGCGTCCATCGGCACGATCGCGCCCGCGCCGCGGCGCGCGTGACCGCCCTGCGCCCAGCGCTCGGCGATGAACTGCGCGGCCCGGTACAGCACCGGCCCGATCGCGCCGGGCAGCAGGATGTACCAGAAGAGCGGCCCGAAGACGTGGCGGTGCGCGGCGACCAGCGCGTGCGCGATCGCCATCCGGCACAGCTCGACGACCGGCAGCTCGGCGACGGTGAAGCCCGGGTCGCGCTGCCGGATCCACGCCTGCAGCGCCTGGCGCGCGCCCTCGGGATCGTTGGCGGCGAGCGCGAGCTGGATCTCGGTGAACGCGTGGCTGAACTGGCGGAAGCCGACCGTGTGGTACAGCACCGCGACGTGCAGCGCGAGCACGAGGATCGGATGGATCGCGCCGAGCACCGCCTCGGCGAGGAGCACCGCGAGCACCGCGCCGCCCACCACCAGCGTCCAGCCGATCGCGCCGTGGCGCGGGGTGCCCGCGTCGGTGCCGCGCGCGACCGAGCCCGCGAGCGCCGCCGCGGCCCGGTGCACCGCGTTGTCGCGCGGCAGCGGGCGCAGCTGCTCGGCCATCAGCGCGAGGATCAGCGCGACGAATCCCATGGCCGCGATGATACCGGCGCGCGTCGGCGCGCCTTCAGGCGGCCAGGAAGCGGTAGAGGTTGCGCAGCATCGCCGCGGTCACGCCCCAGACGAAGTGCTCGCGGCCGTCGGGCCGCCTCCAGGGCATCGCGAAGAAGCTGCGCTCGGCGCCGTCGGTCCAGCGGTAGAGCCGGCGCTGGTGGTTCGCCGGATCCATCAGGAAGGCGAGCGGCACCTCGAAGGTCTCGGCGACCTCGTTGGGGTCGGGCGCGAGGGTCGGCGGCTCGGCCACCAGGCCCACCACCGGCGTGACCGCGAAGCCGCTGCCGGTCAGGTAGCGCGGCATCGCGCCCAGCACCTCGACGCGCTCGCGCGGCAGGCCCACCTCCTCCTCGGTCTCGCGCAGCGCGGTGATCACCGGCGAGGCGTCGCCCGGCTCGGTCGCGCCGCCGGGAAAGGCGACCTGGCCGGCGTGCGAGCTCAGGTGCGCGGTGCGCTCGGTGAGCAGCACGCCGAGCCCCTCCGGGCGCACGACGAGCGGCACCAGCACCGCGGCGGCGCGCGGCGTCGAGTCGTCGAGACGCCAGCGGTCGTCGACGATCTCGGGCGTCCAGTCGGGAGGATGGCCGAAGCGCCGCCGGAGCGCGTCCGGCAGCAGCCGGTCCGCGGGGACCGGCGGCAGCGGGGGCGCCGACGCGTCGATCGGCGCCCGCCGGGGATCGGGGATCGCGCGGCGCGCGGCGCGCTCGGCCCCGCTCACCCTGCGATCGCCCCCGGGCTCACTGGCCCTGCTGGGCGGGCGCCGCCGACGCGGCGCGACCCGGCAGCTTCTCCTTGATCCGGGCGGACTTGCCGGAGCGCTGGCGCAGGTAGTAGAGCTTGGCGCGGCGCACGTCGCCGCGACGCTTGACCTCGATCGACGCGATCAGCGGCGAGTAGACCTGGAAGGTCCGCTCGACGCCCTCGCCCGACGAGATCTTGCGGACGATGAACGAGGAGTTCAGGCCGCGGTTGCGCTTGGCGATGACCACGCCCTCGTACGCCTGGACGCGCTTGCGCGTGCCCTCGACGACGTTGACGTTGACGATCACGGTGTCGCCCGGCGCGAATTCGGGGATGGTCTTGCCCAGTCGGGCGATCTCTTCCTGCTCGAGCTGCTTGATCAGATCCATGGGATCGCTCCTGCCGTCGTGCGCCGGATTGTTGTCGGACGTGATTTCGCCCGGCGCAGAGGATGGCGGTACAGGCGGCGTCTCGCACCGGACACCCCCCGAGGCGTGCTCGCGGGGACGGTGCCGACGTCGCAAAGCCCTCTAGTCTAACTCAATCCGCGGAGGAACGCCTCGTCCTCGGGCGACAGCCGGCCGTCCCGCCGGGCCGCCTCGATCAGCTCCGGCCGGCGCGACGCGGTCACGGCGAGCGAGCGCTCGCGACGCCAGCGGGCGATCCGCGCATGGTGGCCCGACAGCAGCACCGGCGGCACCGGCACGGCGTCGAAGACCTCGGGGCGCGTGTAGTGCGGGCCTTCGAGCAGGCCGTCCGAGAACGAGTCGTGCAGCGGCGAGCCGGCGTCGTTCATCACGCCCGGCAGCAGCCGCACGACCGCGTCGACCAGCGCGAGCGCCGGCACCTCGCCGCCGGAGACGACGAAGTCGCCGACCGAGACCTCCTCGTCGACCGCGGCGTCGAGCAGCCGCTGGTCGATCGCCTCGTAGCGGCCGCACAGCAGCGCGATCGAGGGCAGCTCGGCGAGCGCCGCGACGCGCGCCTGCGTGAGCGGCGCGCCGCGCGGCGACAGGTGGATCACGCGGGCCCGCTCGCCGCCCTCCTCCGCGCGGCGCGCGTGCAGCGCGCCGAGGCAAGCGGCCAGCGGCTCCGGCAGCATCACCATGCCGGGCCCGCCGCCGAACGGGCGATCGTCGACGCGCCGGTAGTTGTCGGAGGCGAAGTCGCGCGGGTTCCAGCAGCGCAGCCGCCAGATGCCGCGCTCGATCGCGCGACCGGTCACGCCGAAGCCGGCCGCGTGCTCGACCATCTCCGGGAACAGCGTGACGACCTCGACCTGCATCGACGGTCCGCGGGCCGCGCTCAGCGCGACCAGTCGGCCTGCCAGTCGACGACGATCCGGTCCTCGGCCGGCTCGACCTCGACGACGTAGGCGTCGACGAACGGGATCAGCAGCCCGGCGTCGGTCTCGAGGATCGGATGGGCGCCGTGGTCGTCGACCGCGACGACCCGGCCGAGCGCGTCGCCCGCGGGGTTCGTGACCGCGCAGCCGACGAGGTCGACCCAGTAGACCTCGTCGTCGGGCAGCGGCGGGAAGTCGGCGCGTCGCACGCCGACCTCGGCGCCCTTCAGCGCCAGCGCCGCGTCGCGATCGTCGATGCCGAGCGGCTTGGCCACCACCGTCGACGCGTGGCGGCGCGCCCGCTCCAGGTCGATCCAGAGATCGATCGGGGCGTGCGCCGGCGACACCGGCCGCCGGACGTGCCAGCGGCGCGCGCTCGTGAGGACGGTGTCGTCGGCGGCGCCGTAGGGCTCCACCTTCACCCAGCCGCGGACGCCCCAGGCGTCGACGACGCGGCCGAGCGCGATGGTCCGCTGGGGATCGGGTCCGGACACGGCCAGCGCCGATCGGGGCGGACCGGCCGGGCTCAGGCCGCGGCGGGCGCGGCCTGCTGCTTCGCCGAGAATTCCTTGATCAGGCGCTGCACGGTCGGCGAGACCTGCGCGCCGTGGCTCTGCCAGTACTCGATCCGCTCGAGCGAGAGGCGCAGGCCCTGCTCGCTGCCCGAGGCGATCGGGTTGTAGAAGCCCAGACGCTCGATGAACCGGCCGTCGCGACGGTTGCGGCTGTCGGTAGCGACGACGTTGTAGAACGGACGGGCCTTGGCACCGCCACGCGAGAGACGCAGAACGACCATCGGTCTTTCCTTGCAGACTTTTCGGGAAACCCGGAAGTATAGCCGCTTTCGGGGCGGCGTCGCCAGCCGCCCCGTCCCGGGTCAGCGACCGGTCGCGAAGCCGCTGCCGATGAAGCCCCCGGAGCGGCCCTGCGCGGCGCCGGGAGACGAGGCATAGGGGCTCGCGACCCCGCCGGTCGGCGCGCCGAACACCGGCACGCCGACGCCGGGCGACACCCCGAAGCCGGGCGGCACGCCGAAGCCGTAGGACGGTGCCGGGCCGCCGAACGACGGGTCGAGGACGCCGTAGCCCGGCCCGAACCCGACGCGCGGGCGCACCGGCGGCGCCGGCACCCAGACGCCGACCGCGTACGACGGCTGCAGCCGGGCGCGGGCGAGCTCGCGCTCGGCCTCGCGTTCGGCCTCGCGCTCGCGCGCCTCGCGGCGGCGCTCGAAGCCCTCGGCCTGCCGGCGCAGGCTCTCGCGCTCGGCCTGCCCGCGCCGCTGGGCGGCCGCGGCGTCGGGCAGCGCGTAGCTGCGCGAGCCCAGGCCCTGCTCGCCCGGGCCGGGCGGCTGGTCGCTGAACTCGATCGTGCCGTCGGGCAGGCGCGACTGCCAGATCGTGGTCGACGGCGTCGAGGAGACCACGCGCTCGAGGCGCGCGACCTCGGCGCGGCCGACGCTGCGCGGGCGCTCGCCCGACGACGTCGCGGCGGGCCGCGACGCGTCCGACGAGCCGACGACGACGGCTCCGGGCCCGGCGGCCGCCGCGATCGACGGCGCGGCGAGGGCCGCGAGCAGGACGAGGACGGCGGATCGGGGGCTGCGGTCCATGGTCGACCTCCGGGTCGGGCGACGGCGGGCGGCGGGATGCCGGTGCGTCGGCGGTCCCGGTCGATTCTAACGGCGGGCTCGCGCCGGGCGGCGGACGGACGTCACGTCCGGCGGACGACGCCCGGCCGGCCCGCGCCGTCCGCGCGTGTCGGAGCGCGTCCCCGCGCGGCGGCGGCCGACGGGACGCCGCTCAGAACAGGGTGCCCTGCACCGGCGGGCCGGGCTCGGCCGCGCCGGTGCCGCCGGTGCCGCCGGTGCCGCCGGTGCCGCCGGTGCCGCCGAAGCCGCCGCGGGTGCTGCCCATACCGCCGCCGACGCCGCGTCCGGCGCGGCGGGCCCCGTCGGCCGACGCCGGCCCGGTCCGCGCGCGTCGCGGCGTGTCCGGCGCCCCGGCCGCCCCTACCGCCCCCGCCACCCCGCCGTCCCGCGGCAGGTCGGTCTCGTGCACCGGCCCGCCGCCCTCCCGCGGCACGTCGGCCTCGTGCACCGGCCCGCCGCGCAACGCGAGCCCGATCCGCCGCGCCCGCGCCTGCACGCGCATCCGGATCATGTCGGCCCACGGGCCCTCGCCGCGCATCCGGGAGCCGAACCGCGGGTCGTTCTCGCGCCCGCCGCGCATGTCGCGCAGCCGCGCGAGCACGCGCTGCGCGCGGTCGGGCACGTGCTCGGCGAGCCAGTCGGCGAACACCTCGCGCAGCTCCCACGGCAGCCTCAGCACGACGTGGTTCGCGACGCTCGCGCCGGCCTCGCGCGCGGCCTCGAGCACCGTCTCGATCTCGGGCTCGTTGACGAACGGGATGATCGGCGCGAGCGACACGCCCACCGGCACGCCGGCCGCGGCGAGCCGGCGGATCGTCTCGAGCCGCCGCCGGGGCGCGGGCGCCCGCGGCTCGAGACGGCGCGCGAGCGCCGCGTCGAGCGTGGTGATCGTGACCATCGCGTGCACCAGCCCGTCGCGCGCCATCGGCGCGAGCAGGTCGAGGTCGCGCTCGACGAGGCTCGACTTGGTGACGAACGACAGCGGATGCCGATGGCGCGCGAGCACCTCGACGCAGGCGCGCGTGATCCGCAGCTCGCGCTCGACCGGCTGCCAGCCGTCGGTCACGCCGCCGATCGCGATCGGCTCGCGTCGCCAGCCCGGCCGCAGGATCTCGGCCTCGAGCAGCTCGGCCGCGTTGACCTTCGCGAACAGCCGGGTCTCGAAGTCCAGCCCGGCCGACAGCCCGAGGTACGCGTGGCCGGGCCGCGCGTAGCAGTAGACGCAGCCGTGCTCGCAGCCGCGGTACGGATTGATCGAGACGTCGAAGCCGACGTCGGGCGAGGCGTTGCGCGCGACGATCGAGCGGGCGCGCTCGCGGGTGACGACGGTGGCGGGCGCGGCGGGCCCGTCGTCCTCGGCCGGGGACCAGCCGTCGTCGAACGCCTCGCGCGCGACGCGCTCGTGGCGCCCCGCCGGATTGGTGACCGCCCCGCGGCCCTTGTGCACGAAGCGAACCGGTTGCATCGCCGCCCTCCGATACTGGATCTTCATCCAGTATCGGTCGGACGGCAAGGCCCCCGGTCGCGGATCAGAACATCGCGTCCTCGAGCGCCAGCGTGCCCGCCGCGCCCTCGACGATCGCGGTGCGCATCGATCCGGCGCGCGACAGCACGTGGTCGGCGTAGAAGCGCGCGGTGCCGATCTTCGCCTTCAGGAAGTCCGCGTCCTCGCCGCCCGACTCGAGCAGCCGCGTCGCCCGCAGCGCGGCGCGCGCGAGCTGCCAGCCCGCGAGCACGGTGCCGCACAGCATCAGGTACGGCACGCTGCCCGCGTAGGTCGCGCGCGGGTCGGCCTTGCCCACGGCCACCAGGTGGTCGAGCGCCGCGGCCATCGCGTCCGCGCCCTCGGCGAGCCGGGCGCGGATCGCGCCGAGATCGCCGTCGGCGGGCAGCTCGGCCAGCGTCGCGCGCACGCGCTCGAGCACGCCCTTCGCGGTGCGGCCGCCGTCGCGCACGGTCTTGCGCCCGATCAGGTCGTTCGCCTGGATCGCGGTCGTGCCCTCGTAGATCGTCAGGATCCGCGCGTCGCGGTAGTACTGCGCGGCGCCGGTCTCCTCGATGAACCCCATGCCGCCGTGCACCTGCACGCCGAGCGAGGTGACCTCGAGGCTCATCTCGGTGGAGAAGCCCTTCACGATCGGCACGAGGAACTCGTAGAACGACTGCTCGGCCTTGCGCGTCTCGGCGTCGGGCGACGCGTGCGCCGCGTCGTACGCGGCCGCGGCCACGTAGCCGAGCGAGCGGGCGCCCTCGGTCAGCGCGCGCATCGTCATCAGCATCCGGCGCACGTCCGGATGGCGGATGATCGCCACCGGGCCCGACGAGCCCTCGACCGCGCGGCTCTGCACCCGGTCGCGCGCGTACTGCACGGCCTTCTGGTAGGCGCGCTCGGCGATCGCCACGCCCTGCATGCCGACCGCGAAGCGCGCGGCGTTCATCATCACGAACATGTACTCGAGGCCGCGGTTCTCCTCGCCGATCAGCCAGCCGATCGCGCCGGGCCGCGCCTCGCCGCCGCCCTGCGGGGCGACCGGGAACTTGCCGTCGCCGTAGACCAGCACCGAGGTCGGGCTCGCCTTGATGCCGAGCTTGTGCTCGACCGACGTGCAGAACACGTCGTTGCGCGCGCCCGGCGTGCCCCGCGCGTCGACCAGCACCTTCGGCACGACGAACAGCGAGATGCCCTTGACGCCCTCGGGCGCGCCCGGCGTGCGCGCGAGCACCAGGTGGACGATGTTGTCCGCCATGTCGTGCTCGCCGTAGGTGATGTAGATCTTCTGCCCGAAGATCCGGTAGGTGCCGTCGGGCTGCGGCTCGGCGCGCGTGCGCACCAGCGACAGGTCGCTGCCGGCCTGCGGCTCGGTCAGGTTCATCGTGCCGGTCCACTCGCCGCTGATCATCCGCGGGATGAACAGCTGCTGCTGCTCGGGCGTGCCGGCGGTGAGCAGCGCCTCGATCGCGCCGTCGGTCAGCAGCGGGCACAGCGCGAACGACAGGTTCGCGCTGTTGAGCATCTCGGTGCAGGCGGTGGCGACGAGCTTCGGCAGCTGCTGCCCGCCGAAGGCCGCGGGATGCTGGACGCCCTGCCAGCCGCCCTCGGCGAACGCGCGGAACGCGGCCGGGAAGCCCGGCGTCGTCGTGACGACGCCGTCCTTCACCTTCGAGGGCTGCAGGTCGCCGGTCCAGTTCAGCGGCGCGAGCACCTCGCCGTTGAACCGGGCCGCCTCGTGCAGGACCGCCTCGACGGTGTCGTCGGTGGCCTCCTCGAAGCCGGGCAGCGCACGCACGCGCTCCAGACCCGCGAGCTCGCGGATCGTGAACAGCATGTCCTTGACCGGGGCCTGGTAGCTCATCGAATCGCTCCGCCTGCCATGCGCGTCAGATCTTGCCGGACAGCTCGGGGACCGCCTGGAACAGGTCGCCCACGAGGCCGTAGTCCGCG
>DASPJX010000071.1:0-12839 GCA_035628395.1 Burkholderiaceae bacterium
CTCAGGCGGGCAATGTCTATTCGCGGTTCACCAATCCGGGCGTGGCGATGCTGCAGGACCGGCTTGCTGCGCTCGAGGGTGCCGAGGCCTGCGTCGCGACCGCCTCGGGCATGTCGGCGATCATGGCCACGGTGATGAGCCTCACGCGCGCCGGCGACCACGTCGTCGCGGCGTTCGAGCTGTTCGGCGCGACGCTGCAGATGTTCGGGATCCTGCAGCGCTTCGGCGTCGAGGTCACCTACGTCCCGATCGACGACCCCGACGCCTGGCGCGCGGCCGTGCGCCCGACCACGCGGCTCTTCTACGTCGAGACGCCGTCGAACCCGCTGACCAAGCTCGCCGACGTGCGCGCGCTCGCCGCGATCGCGCGCGAGCACGGCGTGCGGCTGGCCGTCGACAACTGCTTCTGCTCGCCCGCGCTGCAGCGGCCCTTCGAGCTCGGCGCCGACATCGTCGTGCACTCGGCGACCAAGTACATCGACGGGCAGGGGCGCGTGCTCGGCGGCGCGGTGCTCGGCGACCGCAAGTACGTCGACGAGACGCTCGCGCCGTTCGTGCGCACGACCGGCCCGTCGCTGTCGGCGTTCAACGCCTGGGTGCTGCTGAAGGGGCTCGAGACGCTCGGCATGCGGATGGAGCGGCAGTCGGCGAACGCGCTGGCGATCGCGCGCCGCCTCGAGGCGCATCCGGGCGTCGCGCGCGTCCACCACCCAGGGCTCGAGTCGCATCCGCAGCACGCGCTCGCCCGCGCGCAGCAGCGCACCGGCGGCGCGATCGTGTCGTTCGAGCTCGGGCGTCCCGACGAGGACCCGTACGGCCCGGCGCTGCGCGAGCGGGCCTGGCGCGTGATCGACGCGTGCGAGCTGCTGTCGATCACCGCCAACCTCGGCGACGTGAAGACGACGATCACGCACCCGGCGAGCACGACCCACGGCCGCGCGGGCGCCGAGGCGCGCCGCGCCGCGGGCGTCACCGAGGGCCTGATCCGCGTGGCGGTCGGCGCCGAGGATCCGGCCGACCTGATCGCCGACCTCGAGCGGGGGCTCGAGGCGGCGCGCTGAGGGCGCGGGCGGGCCGGCGTCCCGGGCGGACGCCGGTACCGGCGGAGCCCGGTGCCACAGCGGAGCCCGGTGCCAGCGGAGCCCGGTGCCAGCGGAGGCCCGGTGCCGGGCCGTCCGGGTCAGCCCTTGTTCAGCATCCCCAGGCGCTCGATCGTCGCCCGCTCGGCGGCGTAGGTCTCCTGCGCGAACTTCGCGTACTGCGCGGTGTCCATGTAGACGACCGGCTGGTCGTACTTGTCCAGCGTCGCGAGCACCTGCGGGTCCTCGAGCGTGCGGCGGAACGCGTCGTGCAGGATCTTCACGATCGCGGGGTCCATGTTCTTCGGGCCGCACACGCCGAACGGCGAGTCCGACACCGTCGCGTAGCCGAGCTGCTCGAGCGTCGGGATGTCGGGCCAGCGCTTGGTGCGCTTGCTGCCGTAGGTGGCGAGCAGGCGCAGCCGGCCGGCCTCCACCTGCGGACCCCAGCCGGTCGAGTCGCTGTGACCCATCGTGTGCCCGCCGATCAGCGCCTGCAGGCCGTCGGCCACGCCCTTGAACGGCACGTGCGACAGCTTGACGCCCGCCTTGCCGGCGAACTCCTCGACCGCGAGATGCGGGCTCGTGCCGATGCCCGGCGAGCCGTAGGTGAACTTCTCCGGGTTCGCCTTCGCGTAGGCGACCAGGTCGGGGATGTTGCGGATCGGCGAGTCGGCGCGCACCACCATGCCGAACGTGTAGCCGGTCAGGCACGCGATCCACGTGAAGTCCTTCAGCGTGTCGAACTGCACCTTCTGCATGTGCGGGATGCGGAACACGCTGTGCGGCAGCTGCGCGACGGTGTAGCCGTCGGGCTTGGCGTTCGTCAGCTCGATCGCCCCGAGCGTGCCGCCCGCGCCGGGCTTGTTCTCGATCACGACCTGCTGGCCCAGGATCTTGCTCGCGCTCTCGGCGAACGAGCGCATCACGATGTCGGTGGTGCCGCCCGCGGTCCACGGGCAGATGTAGCGGATCGGGCGGTTCGGGAAGGTGCCCTGCGCGCGGACGATCGCGGGGGCGGACAGGGCGCCGGCCGCGGCGGCGGCGGCACCGATGAAGGTGCGTCGGTCGGTCATCGGAAAGGTCTCCTCGTGGTCTGGGACGGCCGACCCGAAGGGCGGCCGCCGCGCGTGGCCGAACTGTGCCACAGGTCGCGCCGTGACCGGGTCGGCGAGCGCGACGGGGCCCTCGCGGGCCCCGTCGGTCGAGCGCCTCGCGCCGGCCGCGGCCGGCGTCGCTCAGGCCGCGCGCGACGCGCGCCGGCCGGCGCGGCGCGCGCCGGCGGCGAGGCCGAGCAGGCCCAGCCCGAGCAGCGCGGCGGTGCCGGGGATCGGCAGCGCGACCTGCGCGTACAGGCCGCCGACCAGCGCGTGCAGCGCGGCCGTCGGGTGCACGTCGTCCCAGAACAGGTAGCCGTCGCAGCCGTTCCAGGCGTCGAGCTTCGCCTGCGTCGGCGCGGCCTGCAGCCGCTCGCGCAGGCAGGACGTGCCGGCGTACGCGGGATCGAAGCCGAAGGCCGCCGGGTTCGCGAGCACCTGCCCGAAGGCCGTCACCGTGTCGAACTCGAAGATGTCGATCGCGGGGAACGCGATCCTCAGCGAGTCGATCGCGCCGTCGAGCACGAGGTTGTAGACCGTGGTGTAGGCGTTCGCCGCCGCGGCGCCCGCCGGGTTCGCCACCGGGCTCGACAGCGAGCTCGCCCCGAACAGCGGGGTCGCGCCGATCAGCGGCAGGTCGGGCACGAGGAAGCTGCGCGCGCCGCCCGCCGCGAGGGCCGCGACCGCGGTGGCGATGTTCTGCGCGGCGCCGGCGGCGAGCGCCGAGATGTCGGCGAGCGAGTTCAGCTGGCCGGCGCCGCTCGCGAGGAAGAAGTCGTTCGCGCCGCCCTGCACGAGGAACAGCGAGCTGCCGACGTTCGCGGGCAGCGGCGCGGCGAGGAAGGTGCCGACCTGCTGGTTCACGCCGGTGTTCGCGAGCGCCGGCGTGGACTGGATGCCGGCGGGCCGGTTCGCCAGCCAGTTGAAGTTCAGCTCGCCCGAGCGGGCGCCGCCGACCGCGTAGTTGGTGCCGCCGGCCGTGCCGAACGGCGTCGCGGTCGTGCCGAGGGCGGCGGCGAGGGCCTCGGCGGCGGTCGGGCCGTTCGAGAAGCGCTGCGCGTAGCCGACCGCGCTCGGCATCCATTGCTCGCCGCTGAACGTGCCGGCCGGCGCGGTGTTCGCCAGCTGGTACGCCCGCCCCGAATCGGACAGGCTGTCGCCGAACACGTAGAGGCCGGTGTACGCGGCGGCGTGGGCCGCGCCCGCGGGGAGCAGCGCGGCGACGAGGGCGGTGCGCAGGAGCTTCAGCATCGTGTGTCTCGGGTGGGGGATCGGTCCGGTGGCCGATCCCGGTGTCGGGGAGGGCGATTCGCCGCAAGACCCGTTCCAGCTCGACGGTTCGCCCGACGGATCAGGGTGTTGCGCACGCGTGCGCCCGTCGGGACGAGGGGTCGTGTAAAGCGGGGCGACATCGCCGGGACGGATCGGCGACGGCCGGACGCTCAGCGGAAGTCGCGGCTCCGCGCGACGAGGTCGCCGAGCAGCGACGTGTGGTCGACCACCCGGCGCGCGATCAGGTGCATCACCTGCCCGCCGGTCGCGACGTCGGCCTGCCAGGTGCCGTAGACCGTCATCAGCCGCGCGCCGAGGACCTCGCGGCGATAGCGCTCGACGAGGTCGGGCCAGACGATCACGTTGATGCTGCCGGTGTCGTCCTCGAGGGTCACGAACACCACGCCGCGCGCGGTCCCGGGACGCTGCCGGTGGGTGACCAGCCCGCTCGCCCGCGCGAGGCGGCCGTCGGGATAGGTGCGCAGCACCGCCGCCGGGCGCACGCCGAAGGCCGCGAGCCGATCGCGCAGCAGCGCGAGCGGATGCCGGCCCATCGGCAGGCCGAGCGACGCGTAGTCGGCGGCGATCGCCTCGGCCTCGGCCATCGGGGGCAGCGCGAGCGGCGGCTCGTGGAAGCGCGCGCCGTCGAGCAGCGCCGGCAGCGGCTCGATCGCTCCCGCCTGCCAGGCCGCCTGCACGCGGTGGCCGGCGAGCGCGGCGAGCGCGTCGGCGCGCGCGAGCGCCTGCAGGTCGCGCCGCTCGAGCCGCGCCTCGCGCGCGAGGTCCTCGACGTCGTCGAAGGGCGGGGCGCGGCCCTCGGCGCGCCGGCGCGCGCGGGCCTCGACCACCCGCCGCGCGCCCTCGGCCGACAGCCCCGCGACGCGGTTCAGCCCGAGGCGCACCGCCGGCTGCGGCCGCCAGTCGACGCCGTTCGAGACCTGCGGCGGCGCGTCGACCGTCTCCTCGAGCCGGCAGGTCGCGTCGCTCGCGAGCACGCAGGGCGCGAGCACCTCGACGCCGTGCTCGCGCGCGTCGCGCACCAGCTGCGCGGGCGCGTAGAAGCCCATCGGCTGCGAGTCGAGCAGCGCCGCGAGGAAGGCCGCGGGCTCGTGGCGCTTGATCCAGCTGCTCACGTAGACGAGCAGCGCGAAGCTCGCCGCGTGGCTCTCCGGGAAGCCGTACTCGCCGAAGCCCTCGATCTGCCGGAAGATCCGCTCGGCGAACTCCGGCTCGTAGCCGCGCGCGAGCATGCCGTCGATCACCTTCGCCTGGAACGCGCCGAGCCCGCCCTTGCGGCGCCAGGCGGCCATCGCGCGACGCAGCCCGTCGGCCTCGCCCGGGGTGAAGCCGGCCGCGAGGATCGCGATCTGCATCACCTGCTCCTGGAAGATCGGCACGCCGAGCGTGCGCTCGAGCGCCGGGCGGATCTCGGGGCGCGGGTACTCGACCGGCTCGAGGCCCTGTCGGCGGCGCAGGTACGGATGGACCATGCCGCCCTGGATCGGACCGGGACGCACGATCGCGACCTCGATCACCAGGTCGTAGAAGCAGCGCGGACGCAGCCGCGGCAGCATGCTCATCTGCGCGCGCGACTCGATCTGGAACACGCCGACGGTGTCGGCGTTCGTGATCATCTCGTAGGTGTCGGGATCCTCGGCCGGGATGTCCTGCAGCCGGAAGCGCGCGGGGCCGTCGAGCGTGCCGTGGCGGCGCAGCGTGACGAAGTCGAGCGCGCGGCGGATCGCGCTCAGCATGCCGAGCGCGAGCACGTCGACCTTCAGCAGGCCGAGCGCGTCGAGGTCGTCCTTGTCCCACTGGATCACGCTGCGATCGGGCATCGCGGCGTTCTCGATCGGCACCAGCCGCGCGAGCGAGTCGCGCGCGATCACGAAGCCGCCGCTGTGCTGCGACAGGTGCCGCGGGAAGCCGATCAGCTGCTCGGTCAGCCGGATCCACTGCCGCACCGTGCGCGACTCCGGGTCGAAGCCGGCCTCGGCGAAGCGCTCCGGGCGGACCGTGCGGCCGTCCCACCACTGCTGGTGGCGCGTCAGCTGGTCGAGCCGCTGCGGCTCGACGCCGAGCGCGCGACCGACGTCGCGCAGCGCCGATCGCGGCCGGTAGCTCGCGACCGCCGCGGCGAGCGCGGTGCGCGCGCGGCCGTACTTGGCGTACAGGTACTGGATCACCTCCTCGCGGCGCTGGTGCTCGAAGTCGACGTCGATGTCGGGCGGCTCGTTGCGCTCGCGGCTGATGAAGCGCTCGAACAGCACGCTCGTCCGCGACGGGTCGACCTCGGTGATGCCGATGCAGTAGCAGACCGCGGAGTTGGCCGCCGAGCCGCGCCCCTGGCACAGGATGCCGCGCGAGCGCGCGAAGCGGACGATGTCGGCCACCGTGAGGAAGTAGGCCTCGTAGCCGAGCTCGGCGATCAGCGCGAGCTCGTGCTCGACCTGCGCGCGCACCGCGTCGGGCACCCCCGCCGGATAGCGGGTCGCCGCGCCCTCGAGCGCGAGGCGGCGCAGCCAGCTCGCGGGCGTGTGGTCGCCGGGGACGATCTCCTCCGGGTACTCGTAGCGCAGCGAGTCGAGCGAGAAGTCGCAGCCCGAGGCGATCTCGAGCGTCTCCTCCATCAGCTCCGGCGGATAGAGCTGCGCGAGGCGCAGCCGGCTGCGCAGGTGCTGCTCGGCGTTCGGCGCGAGCGCGAAGCCGAGCTCCCTCACCGGCCGCCCCAGCCGGTTGGCGACCAGCACGTCGTGCAGCGCGCGGCGCGAGCGCACGTGGTAGTGGACGTCGCCGGCGGCCACGAGCCGCAGCCCCGAGTCGGCCGACACCTCGCGCAGCCGCGCGAGCAGCGGCGCGTCGTGGCCGCGCGCGAGCAGCTCCACCGCGAGGCGGGCCCGCGCGCCGAAGCGCTCGCGCACGAAGCGCGCCTGCTCGTGCAGCCGGCCGATCGCGTCGTCGGGGCCCGGCACGCCGGCCGCGCGCGCGGCGACCGCGGGGCAGGGCACGAGCAGCGCGACGCAGCCGGGTACGCCGGCGTCGAGGTCGGCGGCCTCGAGCCGGTACGAGGCCTTGCCCTCGCGCATCCGCGCGCGGGTGATCAGCTCGGACAGGTTGCCGTAGCCGTCGCGGTCCCGGGCGATCAGCACGAGGCGCGCCGGCGGCGAGCGCGCGTCGCGCGGCGCCGCGCGCGTCGACAGCGCGCGTGCGTCGGACGAGCCGCGCGCCGCGCGCTGCGGCGGCCGCAGCGGCGCGTCGGGATGGCCGAACAGCCCGTGCAGCCCGAACTCCGCGCCGACGAGCAGCGGCAGCCCGATCTCCTTCGCCCGCAGGTGCGCGCGCACGACGCCCGCGAGCGAGCACTCGTCGGTGATCGCGAGCGCCGCGTAGCCCTGGTGGAGCGCGCGGTCGACGAGCTCCTCGGGCTGCGACGCGCCCCGCAGGAACGAGAACGCGCTCGCGCAGTGGAGCTCGGCGTACGACGGAATGCTGGACATGCATCCAGTATTCCGCGAAAGCGTCGCACGCTCAAGCTGGCCGGCGTCCCCGCCCGTCGGAGGGTGCGCGGCCGACGGGTGGGCCCGCGACGGGAGCGCCCGTGCAACGATGGCGGCGATCGATCCCGCGACTCCCCGGACACCCGCCCGTGAACGACGTTCCCACCGCTTCCGCGTCGGTGCCCGCCCGCCCGGCTCCCGGCGTCCGCCGGCTCGGTCCGGGCGACGCGACGGCGGTGCACGCGATGCTCGACCTGTTCGCCGAGGCCTTCGACGACCGCGCGACGTACGCGTCGGCGCGGCCCGACGCCGCGTACCTCGCGCGCCTGCTCGACGATCCGACCGTCGTCGCGATGGTCGCGCTCGACGGCGGGACCGTGATCGGCGGGCTCGTCGCCTACGAGCTGCGCAAGCTCGAGCAGGCGCGCAGCGAGCTCTACCTGTACGACCTCGCGGTCGCCGCGACGCACCGGCGACGGGGCGTCGCGACCGCGCTGATCGGGGCGCTGCGCGCGGTGGCATCGGAGCGCGGCGCGTGGGTGGCGTTCGTGCAGGCCGACCACGGCGACGACGCGGCGATCGCGCTGTACGCCGGGCTCGGCGCGCGCGAGGACGTGCTGCACTTCGACATCGCGGTGCCGCCGCGATCCGGAGGCTGAGGGCGCCCGACGGGTTCCGGATCCGGGGCCGCGTCCGGGCGCGGCCCGCTCGCGCCGTTGCCCGTCGCCCGGCATCCTGCGACGATCCGTCGACCGGGTCGCCGCGAACGGCCCGGGCGAGGAGATCCGCCATGACCGCCGTCGCTCCGATCACCGACGCGAACCCGACCGTCGCCGAGATGGAGGCGCGCGTCGCGCGCTTCGGGGCGCTGCGTCCCACCGACGACTACGTCGACGCCCGCCTGCCCGGCTGCGAGCGCACCACCTGGCGCGTGATCGGCGAGCCGCCGCACGCGCCGATCGCCGCCGAGCACTTCCACATGAACCTGGTGCGCTGCGATCCGGGCCGCTCGGCGCCGCTGCACTCGCACCTGACGCAGGAGGTGTTCGTCGCGCTCACCGGACGCTGGGAGGTGTTCTGGGGGCCGGAGGGCGCGCGCAGCCTCGTGCTCGAGCCCTGGGACACGGTGTCGATCCCGCCGGGCGTCTCGCGCGGCTTCCGCAACGTCGGCGACGCGCCCGCGGTCCTGATGGGCATCGCCGGCGGGCTCGATCCGGGACGCATCGACTGGCCCGACGCGGTCAAGGCCGCGGCCCGCGCGGCCGGCGTGCCGCTCGGCTGACGCCCGATGCGGATCGGGGCCGAGGGGATGCCGCACCCGGCGACGCCGTGACCGCGACGACGGTCGACCTCGCGCACGCCGCGGGCGCGCTCGCCGTCGCGCTGGCCTCGCTCGCGGCGGCGCTCGCGTGGGCGCGCGACAAGCGCGCGGCGCGCCTCGGCGCACGCCGCACGCCCGAGCGCACGCTGCTCGCGCTCGCGCTGCTCGGCGGCTGGCCCGGAGGCGCGATCGCCGGCCGGCTGCTGCGGCACAAGACCTCGAAGCGCGCGTTCGTGCGCGCGTTCCGCGTCGCGGCCGCGACGAACGTGGCGGCGCTCGTCGCGCTGCACGCGTGGCTCGCGTCGTCGTGACCGGGGAGGGCGGGGGCGTCCGTCGCGGCGGACCGGCGTTCGCGCGGTGCCGGTCGTCGCGTCCGCGTGCCGCCGATCGCCGAGTCCGGGCGCGGACGGTCGTCGTGTCGGTCCGCCGGGATCGCCGCGTTCGTCCGTCGACGATCGCCGCGTTCGTTCACCGAGGATCGCCGCGTTCGTTCACCGAGGATCGTCGCGTCCGTGCGCCGCCGGTCGCCGTCTCCGCGCGGCGCGCGTAGGATGACCGGCCCGCCGCCCGACGCGGACCCTCCGGAGCCCGTCCATGACCGTCCACGTGATCGGCCGCATCACCGTCCGCGACGGCGTCGCCTGGGACGACTACCGCTCGCGGGTGCCGGCGACGCTCGAGCCCTGGGGCGGGCGCGTGCTCGCCCGCGGTCGCCGGGCGGCGGCGTTCGACGGCGACGAGCCGCACGCCGACGTGGTCGTGCTCGAGTTCCCCGACCTCGCCGCCGCGACCGGCTGGCACGAGTCGCCCGCGTACCGCGCGCTCGTGCCGCTGCGCCGGCGCGCGGCCGACGTCGTGCTGACCGCCTACGCGTCCTGAGCGCCTCCGCGGGATCGGGTACCGGGCCTCGACGGTGGGTCGGACGCGGGTCCCGGAGGCCCTCCTCGAAGCCCGCCCTGTGCGACGGCCGGACGCCCGGCGTCGGTGTATCGCTCGGGCGCGGACCCGAGCCGATGACCCGCCGAGCCGTGGACCCGAGCCGGCGGCCGGGGCGCCCGGCGTCGGTGTAGCGCTCGGGCGCGGACCCGAGCCGATGACCCACCGAGCCGCGGACCCGAACCGGCGACCCATCGAGCCGTGGACCCGAACCGACGGCCCGTCGAGCCGCGACGGCGCCGACACGAACGCTCCGCGGAAGCGGTTCCGTTCCGCACCCACCGGTTCCGTCCGCCCCCGCCACGCGTGCCGGCGGGGCCCGCGGTTCGCGCTACGATGGCGGCAGGGTCGACGACGCCGGCCCGCCTGCACGGGAGCCCTCCGATGCTGACGCTGCGCCCCGGTTGCGAATGCTGCGACCGCGATCTGCCCCCCGAGTCGCCCGACGCGCGGATCTGCTCGTTCGAGTGCACGTTCTGCGCGGACTGCGCCGACGGCGCGCTCGGCGGCCTGTGCCCGAACTGCGGCGGCGAGCTGGTGCGCCGGCCCCGGCGGCCGGCCGGCAAGCTCGCGCGCTTCCCCGCGTCCGTCGAGCGCGTCCACAGGCCGCAGGGCTGCGGCCGCGCGGCCTGAGGAGCGGGCGATGGCGACGCTGCGCGAGCTGATCGGCACGGAGCTTCCGATCCTGCAGGCGCCGATGGCCGGCGTGCAGGGCTCGGCGCTCGCGATCGCGGTCTGCGAGGCGGGCGCGCTCGGCGCGCTGCCCTGCGCGATGCTCGCGCCGGACGCGATGCGGCGCGAGCTGCAGGCGATCGCCGCCGCGACCTCGCGGCCCTTCAACGTGAACTTCTTCTGCCACGCGCAGCCCGCGCCGGACGCCGCGCGCGAGGCGCGCTGGCGCGCGGCGCTCGCGCCGTACTACGCCGAGCACGGCCTCGACCCCGCCGCGGTGCCCGCGGGCCCCGGGCGGTTGCCGTTCTCGGCCGAGGCGGCCGAGGCGCTCGAGGCGTTCCGGCCCCGGGTCGTCAGCTTCCACTTCGGGCTGCCCGAGCCGGCGCTGCTCGAGCGCTGCCGGGCCTGGGGCGCGACGATCCTGTCGTCGGCGACCACGGTCGAGGAGGCGCGCTGGCTCGAGGCGAACGGCGTCGACGCGGTGATCGCCCAGGGCCTCGAGGCCGGCGGGCACCGGGGCCACTTCCTGTCGCACGACCTCGCCCGACAGTCGGGCACCTTCGCGCTGCTGCCGCAGATCGTGCGCGCGGTGCGCGTGCCGGTCGTCGCGGCCGGCGGCATCGCCGACGCGCGCGGGGTCGAGGCCGCGCTCGCGCTCGGCGCCTCGGGCGTGCAGGCGGGCACCGCGTTCCTGCTGTGCCCGGAGGCGACCACGTCGGCGCTGCATCGCGCGGCGCTCGAGTCGGCCTCGGCCGACGACACGACGCTCACGCGGCTGTTCACCGGGCGCCCGGCGCGCGGCCTCGTGGTGCGCGCGATGCGCGAACTCGGTCCGATGAGCGACGCGCCGCCCGAGTTCCCGCTCGCGACCGCCGCGATCGCGCCGCTTCGCGCGGCGGCCGAGGCGCGCGGACGGACCGACTTCTCGCCGCTGTGGTGCGGACAGAACCCGAGCGGCTGCCGCAGGGTGCCGGCCGCCGAGGTGGTGGGCGAGCTCGCCCGCGGGCTGCGCTGAGCGCGCCGGCCGCTCAGGCGAAGCGGCCGAACCAGGCGAGCGAGAGCGCGCCGGCCAGCATCGCGAGGAGCGCGGCGGCGGCGGCGAACAGCGAGGTCACCTCGGTGTCCTTGCGCTCCATCACGAAGCGCGTGTTCAGGTCCTGGTAGACCTTCTTCAGGTCGGTCGCGCTCCCGGCGTGGTAGTACTCGCCGCGGGTGATCTCGGCGACCGCCTTCAGCGTCTCCTCGTCGAGCCGCACGTAGGCCGACCAGCCCTCGAAGCCGATCGTCGCGCCCTCGACCGTGCCGAAGCCGACGGTGAACACCCGCACGCCCCGGTCGGCGGCCATCTTGGCGACCTCGATCGGATCGGGCCCGGTCGTGCGCCGCCCGTCGGACAGCAGCACGATCACGCCCGAGCGGTACGAGCCCGGCTTGACCGGCGGCGGACGCTCCTTCTCGACGCGCGCCGGCCGGTCGATCGCCGCGCCGCGCGGCGCGTCGCGCCCGCCGGCCCGGCCGAACACCACCGACTCGACGTCGATCCCGTCGTCGGGGAACAGCGTCGCGAGCGCGACCACCAGCGCGCTGCCGGTCGCGGTGCCGCGCTGCAGCTGGAAGCGGTCGATCGCCGCGAGCAGGTCCTCCTCCTTCTCGGTGGGCTTCTGCACGAGCTGCGCCGACCCGCCGAAGGAGACGATGCCGATCCGCGCGCCCGGCGGATGGTCCTCGATGAACGACTTGGCCGCGGCCTGCGCGGCGGTGATCCGATCGGGCTGCACGTCGTTCGCGCGCATGCTGAGCGACACGTCGATCGCGAGCACGATCGTCTGGAACTGCGAGGGCAGCGTGACCACCGCCGACGGCCGCGCGACCGCGACCAGCGAGGCCGCGAGCGCGGCCAGCATCAGCGCCGGCGGCACGTGGCGTCGCCAGCCGGGTCCGCGGCCGATCGCCTCCCGCACCAGCGACAGGCTCGCGTAGCGCACGGCCGCCTTGCGCCTGCGCAGCAGCCACACGTAGGCCGCCGTGCAGACGGGCAGCGCGAGCAGCAGCCACAGCATCTGGGGCCACAGGAAACTCATCGCCCAACGCCTCCGGGTGGCGCCTCCGCCCGCTCGCGGTCCGGCGCTGCGTCTTTATAGCATCCGGGGACGGATCCGCGCAGCGCGCGTTGCGGTCGCCGGCGACGAGTCCGACAATCCCGGCGACTCCAGGAGACGCCCGATGCCCGATGCCGCCTCGATCCAGGCCATGCTCGCCCCGCTGCTGCCGGGGCTGCTCGGCCTGCAGCTCGTCGAAACCGCCCCCGACCGCGTCGTCGCGACGATGCGCGTCCGGCCCGACCTGTGCACGGTCGGCGGCATCCTGCACGGCGGCGCCGTCATGGCGTTCGCCGACACGCTGGGCGCGGTCGGCACGTTCGTGAACCTGCCGCAGGGCGCGCGCACGACGACCGTCGAGTCGTCGACGAAGTTCCTCGCCGGCGCGCCGGTGGACACGGTCGTCACCGGCGAGTGCACGCCGTTCCACAAGGGCCGCACGACGATGGTCTGGCAGACGCTGATACGCACCGAGGCGGGCCGGCTCTGCGCGGTGGTCACGCAGACCCAGCTGGTGATCGCCGGCTGAGGCCGGCTCGGCCGCGCCCCGGCGCGGGCGCGACCCGATCCGCGGAATCGGTTATGGTGCCGGTACGCAGAGGGAGATCCGTCACGTGCCGAAGCCCAACTACCAGTTCGAGAAGCGCCAGCGCGAGCTCGCCAAGAAGGCGAAGAAGGCCGAGAAGGCCGCGCGCAAGTCGTCCGGCCGTCCGGACGACGCGCCGGCCGACGACCAGGATCCCGGCCTCGCGCCGGCGGGCGGCACGCCCGCCGAAGGCGGGGAGGCGGGCTCGGCCGCTCCGCCCGACGCCGGCCGCGCCTGAGCGGCCCGGCCGCCCGCGCGAGCGCGGCGGCCCCGGCACCGC
>DASPJX010000072.1:0-32803 GCA_035628395.1 Burkholderiaceae bacterium
TCGGGCTGCTGCAGGTCGGCGGCCATCCGCCGAAGGTCGAGGACGACGTGCTCGAGCAGGCGCGCGCGCTCGAGGGCGAGCTCGTCTTCGAGACCTTCATCTCGCTGTCGTGCCACAACTGCCCGGACGTCGTGCAGGCGCTGAACCTGCTCGCGGTCGTCAACCCGAACGTGCGCCACACGATGGTCGACGGCGGGCTGTTCAAGGACGAGGTCGAGGCGCGCGAGATCATGTCGGTGCCGATGACCTTCCTGAACGGCGAGCCGTTCGGGGCCGGCCGCACGACGATCGAGGAGATCCTCGCGAAGCTGGACACGAACGCGTCGGCGCGCGCGGCCGCGAAGCTCGCCGACAAGCCGCAGTTCGACGTGCTGGTCGTCGGCGGAGGGCCCGCGGGCGCGGCCGCCGCGATCTACGCGGCGCGCAAGGGCATCCGCACCGGCGTGGTCGCCGAGCGCTTCGGCGGGCAGGTGCTCGACACGATGGGCATCGAGAACTTCATCTCGGTCCGCGAGACCGAGGGACCGAAGCTCGCCGCCGCGCTCGAGCAGCACGTGCGCGAGTACGACGTCGACCTGATCAACCTGCAGCGGGCCGCCGAGCTCGTGCCGGCGGCCGCCCCGGGCGGACCGGTCGGCGTGCGCCTCGAGAGCGGCGCGACGCTGAAGGCCCGCACCGTGATCGTCGCCACCGGCGCGCGCTGGCGCAGCCTGAACGTGCCCGGCGAGGAGCAGTACAAGAACCGGGGCGTGGCCTACTGCCCGCACTGCGACGGCCCGCTGTTCAAGGGCAAGCGCGTCGCGGTGGTCGGCGGCGGCAACTCGGGCGTCGAGGCGGCGATCGACCTCGCGGGGATCGTCGAGCACGTGACGCTGCTCGAGTTCGCGCCGCAGCTGCGCGCCGACGCGGTCCTGCAGCGCAAGCTCCACAGCCTGCCGAACGTGACGGTGCTGACGAACGCGCAGACCACCGAGGTGCTCGGCGACGGCCAGAAGGTGACCGGCCTGCGCTGGGTCGACCGCGCGGACGGCGCCTCGCACGAGGTCGCGCTCGCGGGCATCTTCGTGCAGATCGGCCTGCTGCCGAACACCGACTGGCTGAAGGGCACGGTGCGGCTGTCGAAGCACGGCGAGATCGAGGTCGACGCGCGCGGCGCGACCTCGGTGCCGGGCGTGTTCGCGGCCGGCGACGCGACGACGGTGCCGTACAAGCAGATCGTCATCGCGATGGGCGAGGGCTCGAAGGCGGCGCTCGGCGCGTTCGACCACCTGATCCGCAGCTCGGCGCCCGCCGAGGCGGCCCAGGCGCCCCAGGCGCTCGCCGCCTGACGCGGAGGGCCGCGCCCGCGGCCCCCGCTTTCGCCCCGCGGCCCGCGAGGCCGGCCGGGCCCGCGCGGCGCGCGGGCCCGGCCGCCGATCACATCGCCTTGTAGAGGATGTAGTCGGCCTGGTACTTGACGATCTCGCGCTTGCCCTTCGACGTCGCATCGCAGGTCATCGCGGGCGCGACGCCGCCCCGCGTCGCGACGCGCTGGATGTAGGTCACGCCGGTCATCGCGCCCGAGCCGGTCGCGGGGTTCGCCCGGACCAGCTGCAGCGGGATCGAGCCGGCCGCCGCGGGCGCGACCGCGACCTGGGTCGCGGTCACCTTCGAGCCGTCGGTGCTCTCCCAGGTGGCCGGCGGGCCGTAGTAGCGACCGACGCGCTTGCCGGCGCGGTCGTTCAGCACCGCGTCGGGCCCGACGAACACCCACTCCTGGCCGCCCCCGCTCGCGCGGTCGCGGCACTCGTAGGTGATCTCGCCCACGCCCACGGTCTCCATCGCGACCCGGTTGCCGGTCGGCACGCGGACCGCCTCGGGCAGCGCGGACTGGTCGAAGGCCATCGACCGGGACATGCCGGACGTCCCGGGCATGCCGGAGCACGCGGCGAGCAGTCCGGCGGCGAGCGGAAGGGTCAGGGAGAGGATCGTGCGTCGCGTCATGGTTCGGTCTCCAAAATTCGGTTGCGCCGGCGGACGGCCCCGCCGGACCTGCCTGCTACGACCGATCCTCCGTCATGGACGCAGGGACCGGCGTAGGAGCGCGCTACGATGTCGCACGACCGCAGCCCGGATTCTCGAACGATGCGAATGCCCGACCCCGCGCGCCGCTCGGCGCTCCGCACCCTCGCCGCCGCGCTCGCCGCCGGCCTGCCCGCCGCGGCGCCCGCGGCCGACGCGCCCGCGCGGCCGCGCCCGGGCGGGGCGGCTCCCGCGACGATCGAGGTCTGGAAGGATCCGAACTGCGGATGCTGCAAGGACTGGATCGCCCACCTCGAGCGCGAGGGCTTCGCCGTCGTCGCGCACGACGTCGGCAACGCGGCCGCCCGCCGGCGCCTCGGCATGCCCGAGCGCTACGGCTCGTGCCACACCGCGACCGTCGGCGGCTACGTGCTCGAGGGCCACGTGCCGGCCGCCGACGTCAGGCGGCTGCTCGCGCAGCGGCCCGACGCCCTCGGTCTGGCGGTGCCCGGCATGCCGGTCGGCTCGCCGGGCATGGACGGCCCGATCTACGGGGGCCGCAGGGATCCGTACGACGTGCTGCGCGTCGCGCGCGACGGCAGCGCGGCGGTGTTCGCCTCGTACCGCTGAGCCGCGCCTCAGGGACGCCGACGCTCGTCGACCGCGCCCTGCACCTGGGCGATGCGGCCCTGCTGCCACGCGTCGGCGCCCGCGGCCGGCGGCGCCTCGGGAATGTCGGCGCGGCGGCGACGCTTCTCGGCCGAGGCGACGCCGATCGACCGGTCGCGCTCGGCGAGCAGCACCGGGTCGAGCTGGCCCTCCTTCGTGAAGCCCATCATCAGCTGCGGCACGCCGACCGGCAGGGCGGCCTGCCTGTCCCCCTGGCCGGGCCACAGCTGCCAGGTCTTCGCATAGGTCCGCACGAGCTTCGAGGCGAGCGCGTGCTCGGCGTCCTCGGGCAGCCCGGGCGCGACCAGGGTGCCGGCCTTCACCGGGTGCACCTGGCTGTGCCAGTAGGCCTTCTCGTCCTCGGGCAGGCCTTCGAACAGCCGCTCGCTGATCACGTACTTGACGCCGGTCATCCGGGCGCCCGGCCCGGTGCCGTCGAACAGCGCGCACTGCACGACCTCCTCGCCGACGGCCCCGCAGTAGTGCTGCGAGCGCTGCTGCGAGGCGAGGTCGCCGTTGCGGAAATGGAAGCCGTCGAGGTGCGTGCCCAGCGCCGCGACGGGCGCGCGGGCCTGGCGGTGCTCGGCGGCGGGCGCGAGCAGCGAGCCCGGGGGCGGGCGCAGCTCGGCCGAGGCGTCGGGGCCGCCGGCGTCGCAGGCGGCGAGCAGCAGCGCGGGGATCGCGAGCGCGGCCCGGCTGGCGAGGCGCGCGCCCGGAAGGGACGCAGGTCGTTTCATCGTGGACGCTCCGGTCGTCGATCGGCCCCGGCTCCGGGGTCCGGGAGACACGCGTGCAGCAGGATCCGGTCCCACGGCCGGTCGGGAACGGAAGCTGCCACCGATGGCGACGTGCAATCCGATCCGAGCCCTCCCGACCTCGCCCTGCTGCAGCCCGGCCGCAACTGCTGGCGCATCGAGCCCGCCCACCGCGTCGCGGTGCTCGTCGACGGCGACGCCTACTTCCGTGCGGTGCGCCACGCGATCGCGAACGCGCGGCACAGCATCCGCATCCTCGGCTGGGACATCGACAGCCGGATGAGGCTGGTGCCGGGCGGCGCCGACGACGGCCTGCCCGAGCCGCTCGGCGACTTCCTCCACGAGGTGGTCGCCCGCCGCCCGTCGCTCAAGGCCTGGGTGCTGAGCTGGGACTTCTCGATGCTGTACGCGCTCGAGCGCGAATGGCTCCCGGTCTACAAGCTCGGCTGGCGGACGCACCGCCGGCTGCGCTTCCGGCTCGACGCCGCGCACCCGCTCGGCGCGTCGCACCACCAGAAGGTCGTCGTCGTCGACGACTCGGTCGCGTTCGTCGGCGGCTTCGACCTCGCCGGCTCGCGCTGGGATCGCCCCGAGCACCGCGCCGACGAGCCGCTGCGCGTCGACGCGACCGGCAAGCCCCATCCGCCGTTCCACGACGTCCAGGCGATGCTCGACGGCCCGGCGGCCGCGGCCTTCGGCGAGCTCGCGCGCGAGCGCTGGCGCCGGGCCACCGGCCACGTGCCGACCGGCGAGCCGCGCGGCCCGGTCCGCGGGCACGCGGCCTGGGCGCCCTGGGTGCGGCCCGACTTCGAGAACGTCGAGCTCGGCATCTCGCGCACCG
The DNA here is from genome assembly GCA_035628395.1 of Burkholderiaceae bacterium. Classification (GTDB taxonomy): domain Bacteria; phylum Pseudomonadota; class Gammaproteobacteria; order Burkholderiales; family Burkholderiaceae_E; genus UBA4615. Next base: position 4,267 of record DASPJX010000072.1, read on the forward strand.
AGCCCGGGCACGACGGCCGGCCGGCGGTCCACGAGATCCTGCAGCTGCACCGCGACGCGATCGCCGCCGCGCGTCGCGACCTGTACTTCGAGAACCAGTACCTGACCGCCGAGACGGTGGCGACCGCGCTCGAGCCGCGGCTGGCCGAGCCCGACGGGCCGCAGGTCGCGATCGTGTCGCGCCGCACCGAGAGCGGATGGCTCGAGGAGGCGACGATGGGCGTGCTGCGCGCGCGCTTCCATCGCCGCCTGCGCACCGCCGACCGTCACGGACGCTACGGCCTGTTCTGCCCGATCGTGCCCGACGTCGTCGAGCCCGACTGCGTGAACGTGCACAGCAAGGTGTTCGTGGTCGACGACCGGCTGCTGTCGATCGGCTCGGCGAACCTGAACAACCGCTCGATGCTGCTCGACACCGAATGCGGCATCGCGATCGAGTCGCGCGGCGACCCGCGGATCGCGGCGGCGATCGCCGGGGTGCGCGACCGGCTGCTCGGCGAGCACCTCGGTGTCGCGCCGGCGCGCGTCGCCGAGGCGATCGCCGACCGCGGCCTGGTGCGCGCGATCGAGTCGCTGCGCGGCGAGGGTCGCACGCTCTCGCCGCTCGAGCCGACCCTCGATCCCGAGCGCGAGGCGAGGCTGCCGCCGCAGGCGATCGTCGACCCCGAGCGCCCGATCGAGCCCGACCTCATCGTGAAGGAGTTCGTGCCGCCCGAGGCGACGCGTCCGGCGTCGCGCCGGCTGGTGATGCTCGGCGTGGTCGCGGCCGCGCTCGGGCTGCTCGCGATCGCGTGGCGCCTGACGCCGCTGTCGGAGTTCCTCGACGTCGGGCGGCTGACCGCGATCGTGCAGCGGCTCGCCGACGGCCCGTTCACGCCGGTCGCGGTGATCGGCGGCTACGTGCTCGCCGGGCTGCTGGTGGTGCCGGTCACGCTGCTGATCGGCGCGACCGGCTTCGTGTTCGGCCCGCTGATGGGCGGGGTCTACGCGATCACCGGCTCGCTCGCGAGCGCGCTCGTCACGTACCTGCTCGGCCGCTGGCTGGGCCGCGACTCCGTCAGGCGCCTCGCCGGGCCGCGGATGAACCGCATGTCGCGACGCATCGCCCGGCGCGGCGTGCTCGCGGTCACGCTGCTGCGGCTGATGCCGGTCGCGCCGTTCTCGCTGGTCAACCTCGTCGCCGGGGCCTCGCACATCCGGCTGCGCGACTTCCTGCTCGGCAGCGCGATCGGCATGGCGCCCGGGATCCTGCTGACGGTGGTCTTCGTGCACAACCTCGCGGAGGCGATCCGCGATCCGAGCCCCGCGACCTTCGCGATGCTCGCCACCGTCGTCGCGGCGCTGGTCGCGCTGTCGGTGGCCTGCAAGCGACTGCTCGGCGGCTCCTCCCGCGATGGCGGCACGCCCCGAACCGCCTGAGCCCGCGGCCGACGCGGCCGACTGCCCCTGGCCGCTCAAGGTCGCGACCTGGAACATCCACGGCGCGGTCGGCTGCGACCGGCGCTTCGATCCCGAGCGCATCGGCCGGGTGCTGCGCGAGATCGACGCCGACCTCGTCGCGCTGCAGGAGGTGCCGCTCGGCGGCTCCGAGTGCACCGACGTGCTCGCGGTCGTGCGCGAGGCCTGCGGCGGCCACGTCGCCGAGGGGCCGACGCTCGACACGCCGCGGCGGCGCTACGGCAACGCGGTGATCAGCCGCTGGCCGATCGAGTCGGTGCGCACCCTCGACCTGTCGTTCGGCTCGCGCGAGCCGCGCGGCGCGCTCGACGCCGACCTGCGCTGCCACGACCATCCGCTGCGCGTCGTGGCGACCCACCTCGGGCTGAGCCCCGCCGAGCGACGCCACCAGATCCGCAAGCTGCTCGAGGTGTTCGACACCGACGCGATGCCGGTGATGCTGATGGGCGACATCAACGAGTGGTTCGTCTGGGGACGGCCGCTGCGCTGGCTCGTCTCGCACTTCCAGGCGGTGCCGGCGCCCGCGACCTTCCCGTCGCGCCGACCCCTGTTCGCGCTCGACCGCATCTGGATCCGGCCGCGGCAACGTCTGTTGCAGGTGAATGCCCACACGACGCCGCTCGCCCGTCTGGCTTCGGACCACCTGCCGCTGGTCGCGCGGATAGGCTCGGCGGCGTAACATCGATCGGGCTCGGCGGGTCGGCACGCGCCCGTCGGGGCCGTTCCGTCACGACGTGCCATCGGGGACCGACCATGAATCGACTCGTCATCGCCGCCGCGCTCGTCGCGCTGTCGGCCGCCGTCCACGCCCAGGCGCCGGCCCAGGCACCGGGGCAGACCCGGGCACCGGGGCAGGGGCAGCCGCCCGCGCAGGGACCGGCCCAGGGCACGGCCCAGACCCAGGGGCAGTCGTCCGCACCGTCGACCGGCCAGGCGCAGGCTCCCGGGCAGACCCGGGCGCCGGGTCAGGCGCAGCCGCCCGGGCAGGGCCAGCCGCCGCAGGGACCGGCCCAGGGCGCGGCGCAGACCCAGGGACAGGGCCAGGGGCAGGCGATGGGGCAGGGACGCAAGGCCTGCGCGACCGAGGCCGCCGACCGCAAGCTCGCCGGCGCCGCCCGCACCAGCTTCCTGAAGAAGTGCGAGGGCGACGCGAAGGCCGGCTGCGAGGCGCAGGCGGGCGAGCGCAAGCTCGCGGGCGCCGCGAAGAACAGCTTCGTGAAGAAGTGCGTCGGAGACTCGGCCGGCTGACCGGCGGCCCGGGGCGCGCCGCGCTCAGCTCGCGGCGTCGCCCATCATCGACTGCTGGTAGTTCTCGAGCCCGATCCGCTTGATCAGCTCGAGCTGCGTCTCCAGCCAGTCGATGTGCTCCTCGGTGTCCTCGAGGATGTCCTCCAGGATCTGGCGCGACACGTAGTCGCGCACCGACTCGCAGTGCGCGATCGCGTCGCGCACGTGCGCCATCGCCGACTGCTCGAGCTTCAGGTCGCACTCGAGGATCTCGGTCGTGCTCTCGCCGACCATGACCTTGTGCAGGCTCTGCAGGTTCGGCAGGCCGTCGAGCATCAGGATCCGCTCGATCAGCCGGTCGGCGTGCTTCATCTCGCCGATCGACTCGTCGTATTCCTTCTTTCCGAGCCGCTCGAGCCCCCAGTGGCGGAAGATCCGCGAGTGGAGGAAGTACTGGTTGATCGCGGTCAGCTCGTTGGTCAGCTGCCCGTTGAGCAGGGCGATCACCTGCTTGTCGCCGATCATGCGCGGTCCCCGGAGGCGGTCATCCTCCGGACGATATCACCGTGCGCGGCCGCCGGACGGCGGCGCACCCGACGTCGGCACCGGCGTCGCGCTCGCGCCGGGCGGCCTCGATCACCTCGAGCGCGCAGTCGGTGCACTGGCCGCAGCAGGTGGCCACGCCGAGCTCGAAGCGGATCGCCTCGATCGTGTCGGAGCCCCGACGGACCCGCTCGACGATCTCGCGGTCGGTGACGGCGTTGCAGACGCAGACGTACATGAGTCGGCCCCGGTACGGCGCAGGTGAGGATGACAACGATTCTCATTCGTTTAAGGGTGCGGGTCAAGTGCGGGCGGCCCCGGCCGGCGCGAGGATGCCGACCCGCGGCCGATGTGCCGCCGTGGATCAGCCACCGACGTCCCGCCGTCGACCCGCGACCGATGCGCTCCGTCGATCCGCGACCGATGTGCCCCGTCGATCCGCGGCCGACGTGCCGCCGTCGACCCGCGACCGATGCGCTCCCGTCGATCCGCCGCCGGCGTGTCGCCGCCGTCCATCCGCGGCCGGCGTGCCGATATCGATCCGCGGTCGGGCGCGCCCGGGCGCGGGTCGGCTACGATCGACCGGCGTGCCGGGCGGAGCCCCGTGCCGGTCGCAGGCCCTCGTCCCCGGGAGACCCCATGCCGAACCCCGCCCGTCCGGCGGCCTCCGCGCGCGCACCGCGCGCCGTGCCCGTCCTCGTCGTCGCCGCGCTGGCCGGCTGGAGCGCCGCGGTCGCCGCCGTCGAGCCCGAATCGGTCCTCGCCGCCTCGCGCCGCCTCGTGCCGCTCGGGCCGTGGCCGGCCGGCGACGAGCGCGGCATGGGCAACACCATCGGCCCCGGCACCCACCTGCGCTGCGGCTGGCACCTGTCGCAGCCGAAGGCGCGCAGCTACGAGCTGTCGCACCTGCGCTCGAACACGATGCCGAAGTCGCCGTTCAGCGGGCCGTACACGATCCGCTACAAGCCCACCGCCGCGCTGCCCTTCACCTCGCACGCGTTCAACGGCGAGACCTACGCCGACGGCGCCGAGCCGGCGCAGCAGGCGACGCAGATCGACGCGCTCGGGCACTTCGCGTTCCTCGATCGCCCGTGGGACGGCCAGGGCGAGGCGCCGGTCGCCGGCGCCCGCTACTACGGCGGCTTCACGCAGCAGGACGTGAAGCCCGCGCCCGACTCGCCGCTGCTGAAGCTCGGCATGGAGAAGGCGCCGCCCCTGGTCACGACCGCGGTGCTGCTCGACGCGCGGGCGCGCGTCGGGCGGGGCGCGGCGATGAAGGCCGGCGACCTGATCACCGCCGCCGACATCGGCGCGATGCTGAAGGCGCAGGGCCTCGCGAAGCGCGGGCTGATGCCCGGCGACATCGTGCTGTTCCACACCGGCTGGAGCGAGCGCTGGACCGACCCCGGCGGCGACTCGACCGGCTACTACGCGATGGGCCCGGGCCTGTCGTACGACGCCGCGCAGCTGCTCGGGCGGGCGCGCGTCGTCGCGATCGGCGCCGACGTGCCGTTCGTCGATCCGGTCGCCGAAGGCATGCTCCAGGGCAAGGCGGCCCCCGCCGCGGGCTCGCTGCCGAACCTGCCGTTCACCGTCCACCACCACATGCTGACCCAGATGGGCATCCACCACCTCGAGAACGTGCGCACCGTCGACCTCGCGGCCGACCGCGTCTGGACCTCCTGCGCGATCGTGCTGCCGCTGCGCACCGCGGGCGCCGCCGGCTCGGCGATCCGGCCGGTGGCGATCGGCGTCCCGGCGGGGCGGCGATGAGCGCCGGCGCCCCGGCGGACGACGCGCCGCACCTGCCCGCGACCGAGCTGCTCGAGTCGATGGGCTTCGTGCGGATCGTCTCGAGGGACCGCGAGACGGGCGTCGTGCGCGCCGAGTTCGACGCGCTGCCGCGCTTCTGCCACACGAACGGGACGATCGTGCAGGGCGGCTTCGTCACCGCCTGGCTCGACTTCGCGATGGCGCAGGCGGCGATGTCGCGCGTCGGTCACGAGCTGTGGATCGCGAGCCTCGAGCTGAAGGTCAGCTTCCTGCGGCGCGCGGGGCCCGGGCGCGTCGTCGCCGAGGGCCGGATCCAGCGGCTCGGCCGCAGCGTCGCCTTCCTCGAGGGCACGCTGTTCGACGCCGCGGGCGTCGCGCTCGCGACCGCGACGTCGACCGCGATGCTGACGACCGCGCGCTGACGCGCGGGGTCGGGGACTCGGGAGGCGTCGGGGGCGAGGCGTCGGCGACGTCGGAAGCGTCGGCTGCGTCGGGGCGTCGGAAGCGGCGGCGGTGTGGGGGCGTCAGCGCGTCGCCCGCGACCCGGGCGCCCGCGCCCGCGGCGCGGGCGCGACCGCCCCGGGTCCCGGCTCAGCGCAGGGGACCGACCTCGACCGCCGCCCAGCGCTGGGGCGGCGCGAGCCGCAGCGTCGCGCCGCGCTCGGGCATCACCACCGGGGTCCCGGCGACCGCCTGCAGCGCCTGCTGCGGCAGGTCGCGCTCGGCGTGGTCGTCGAGCCGCAGCGCCGCCGCATGCCGCGGCGCGAGCCGGCGGATCGCGGCGCGCGCCCCGGCCTCGTCCATCGTGCCCGCGCCGGCGAGGCCCGGCAGACCGGCGCCGCCGACGTGCAGCACCGCGAGGTCGAGGTCCTCGAGCCGCGGCGCGAGCTCGGCGAGCAGCGCGTCGTCGATCGCGGTCTCGCCGCTGATCCAGATCCGGAGCGCCGCGCCGGCGGTGGTGCCGTCGCGGCCGAACTCGACCAGCGCGCCGTGCGAGCCGGTGGCGAGCGCCGACAGCAGCGGCGGGGCCGCGCGCGTCGGCGTCGGCGTCACCTGCACCCAGTCCCGGCCGCGGACGAACTTGAGCGACGACCAGGCCGCGGGCGTGTGCACCGACGAGAAGCCCAGCGCGACCAGCTCGGCGCGCGCCTCGGGCGGCGCGACGACCGGCACGTCGCGCGACAGCTTGCGGCGCACGATCCGGTCGAAGCGGTCGTCGCGCAGGCGCGAGACGAAGACCGCGTCGATCGGCGGCAGGGTGTCGAAGTCGAAGGCGGGATCGGCCCGCCGCGGCGCGCTGCGACCGAAGCCCAGCCGCGCGACCTCGCCGCGCCGCAGGAAGTTCGGGTCGACGAGCACGTTGAAGCCGTGGCCGCGCACCAGCAGCGTCGCGTCGCCGATCCAGGTCACGCCCGCCTCGCCGGGCGCCATCGGCACGACCTCGCCGGCGCCCGGGAGCGCGATCGTGCGCGAGCGCTCGAGCGGCGGAGCCGGGGAGCGCGCCTCCTCGCGCATCGAGCGCGGGTCGCGCACGTCGCGCACCGGCTCGGGTGCCCCCGCCTGCGCGGTCGACGGCGCGACCAGGCCCGCGGTCGAGCCGAACGCGGCGACCGCCGCGGCCGCGAGCGACTCGAGGCCCTCGGGCACGACGTGCGACGGCTGCTGGATGGCCTGCGCGAACTGCACCCGCATCCGCTGCAGCCCCGCTTCGGCCGCCCGCGCGATCGCGGGCTCGCCGTGATCGGGCCCGGTCGCGAACCGGTCGCGCGACGGCGCCTCGTCCGCCGCGCTCGGCGCCGGGACGGCCGCGGCGCGGGATCCTTCGAGCGGCGCGGCGGGCAGGGCCTCGAGCAGCACGACCCGGTCGCCGGGCTCGGTGCGCGCGAGGCGGGACGGCGCGCCGAGCGAGGCGGCGACGGCGTAGCGCGACGTCCCGGTCGACGCGTCGGGGATCGGGGCGGTGACCGCGATCGGCGCGCCCGGCAGCCGCGACACCGGCGCGGCGCCGCCGCCGGCGGCCACCCGCTCGGCGACGCGCCCGGCGTGCGGCGCGAGACCCGCGGCCAGCACCAGCATCGTCGAGATCGACAGGACGGCGATCGCGCCGGTGCCCGCGTCGCGCGCACGCTCGCGGATCCGGATCGTCGCTCCGGTTCGATGCTGACGCTCGGTGTCCATGTTCCCGCCCCTGATCCTCGGCCGGTCCGCCGTGCGCGGCCGGTCCGGGCGTCCGGCATGCAATCGCCGTGCCCCGAGGCACGCCCGCGCGGGGAACCGGAAGACGGTCCGTCCGCGGGTCACGATCGGGGTGCGTTCACCGGACCCCGAGGTCCGCACGGACGCCGCGGCCGGGAAGGGGCCCGGGGCGCGAGTCGGGACGACGGCGCGCGCGTTCGCGTCCCGGGGAGGGCCGGCGCGCGGTCGGAAGGCCGACGCGCCCGCGCGCCGGGCTCCGGGCGCGTCAGCGCCCGATGCCGCGCAGCGCGCTCGTCGCGGCCGAGCCGGTCACGCGCCGCTGGCGCGGCTCCATCCGGCATTCGTGCACCGGGATGATGCGACCGTCCTCGGACTGGGTCTCCAGCTTCACGGTGAAGCCCCAGAGCTGCGCGAGGTGCTTGACCACCTCCTCGCACTCGGGGCCGAGCGGCCGGCGCTCGCGCCGGAAGTGGCGCAGCGTCAGCGAGCGGTCGCCCTCGAGGTCGACCGACACCACCTGGATGTCGGGGTCGCGCTCGGCGAGCGAGTACTGCTTCGACAGCGCCTCGCGCACGCGCCGGTAGCCGGCGTCGTCGTGGATCGCGCCGATGCGGCGGGCCGACTCGGCGTCGTCGTCGACGAGGCAGAACAGCCGGAAGTCGCGGATCAGCCGGGGCGACAGGAACTGCGCGATGAAGCTCTCGTCCTTGAAGTTGCGCATCGCCCAGTCGAGGGTCTTCTGCCAGTCGCCGCCCGCGATGTCCGGGAACCAGCGCCGGTCCTCGTCGGTCGGCTCCTCGCAGATGCGCTTGATGTCGCGGAACATCGCGAAGCCGAGCGCGTACGGGTTGATGCCGTTGTAGCGCTGGCTGTCGAAGCCCGGCTGCGTCAGCACGTTCGTGTGCGAGCTCAGCACCTCGAGCATGAACGCGTCGGACACCAGGCCCTCGTCGTACATCGTCTGCAGGATCGTGTAGTGCCAGAACGTCGCCCAGCCCTCGTTCATCACCTGGGTCTGGCGCTGCGGATAGAAGTACTGGGCGATCTTGCGGACGATCCGCGCGAGCTCGCGCTGCCAGGGCTCGAGCAGCGGCGCGTGCTTCTCGACGAAGTACAGCAGGTTCTCCTGCGGCTCGGCCGGGAAGGTGCGCGGCTTCGCGTCGGTGCCTTCCTCGGTGCGGCGGACCGGCACCGTGCGCCACAGGTCGTTGACCTGCTGCTGCAGGTAGATCTCGCGCTCCTTCAGGCGGGCCTGCTCCTGCGCGAGCGAGCGCTTGTTCGGACGCTTGTAGCGGTCGACGCCGAGGTTCGACAGCGCGTGGCACGCGTCGAGCACGCGCTCGACCTCGACCTCGCCGTAGCGCTGCTCGCACTCGGCGACGAAGCGCTTGGCGAACACCAGGTAGTCGATGATCGAGTCCGCGTGCGTCCAGGTGCGGAACAGGTAGTTGCCCTTGAAGAAGGAGTTGTGGCCGTAGCAGGCGTGCGCGATCACCAGCGCCTGCATCGGCATCGTGTTCTCCTCCATCAGGTAGGCGATGCACGGGTCGCTGTTGATGACGATCTCGTAGGCGAGCCCCATGTGGCCGCGCTTGTACGTCTGCTCGGTCGCGAGGTAGTGCTTGCCGTACGACCAGTGGGTGTAGCCGACCGGCATGCCGTGCGACGCGTACGCGTCCATCATCTGCTCGGCGGTGATCACCTCGATCTGGTTCGGATAGGTGTCGAGCCCGTACCGCCGGGCGATGCGGGCGATCTCGCGGTCGTAGCGCTCGACCAGCTCGAAGGTCCACTCGGAGCCGCCGGGCAGCATCCGGTCGGCGCGCGTCGGCGCGAGCACCGGCGGCGGCAGCGCGGCGGTGTCCTGGGGCGGGCCGGGGCGCGCCGGGGGCGATTCGTCGAAACCGGGTTCGTCCATCAGGCGGCCATCCTCTGCTTGCGCGCGAACAGCTCGCGCAGGACCGGGTACACGTCGGCCCGGGTCATGATGCGCCCGAGCGCGAGGTTGCGCGCGCCGGCACGCGCGAGCTCGAACTGCTCCCACAAGGACTGGGGCTGCGCGGCGTCGATCTCGACGTAGCAGTAGTACTGGACGCGGGGCAGCAGCTCGTTGACGAGCAGGTCGTGGCACTTCGGGCAGTCGCTCTCCCAGTTGTCGCCGTCCGACGCCTGCGCCAGGTAGACGTTCCACTGGTCGAGCGGGAAGCGCTCCTTGATCGTCTCGACCGCGAGCTCGAGCGCGCTCGAGACCAGCGTGCCGCCGGACTCGCGCGAGTGGAAGAAGCCGTCCTCGTCGACCACCGCGGCGGTCGTGTGGTGCCGGATGAAGACGATCTCGATCCGCTCGTAGTGCCGGGTCAGGAACAGGTGCAGCAGGATGAAGAAGCGCTTGGCGAGGTCCTTGCGGTTCTCGTCCATCGAGCCCGACACGTCCATCACGCAGAGCATCACCGCCTGCGAGATCGGGCGCGGCTGCGGCACGCGGTTGTTGTAGCGCAGGTCGAACTCGTCGATGAACGGCACGCGCGCGATCCGGGCGACGAGCCGCTCGCGCTCGGCCAGCAGCGCCTGCAGCGCGGCGTCGTCGGGCTCGGTCGCGCCCTCCTGCGGCGGGGCCGGCAGCGCGGCGAGCCGCCGGCGTTCGGCGGCGATCCGCTCGTCGACCTCGCGCAGCTGGTGGCGGTACGGCGCGCCGAGCGCGATCCGGCGCGCGAGCGACTCGCGCATCGTCCGCACGATCGACAGGTTCGACGGCGTGCCGTCGCTGCGGTAGCCCCCGCGGCGCAGCTTCGTCTGCGGGATCTGCGCGAGCTGCGTCTTGATCAGGTCGGGCAGCTCCATGTCCTCGAAGAAGAACTCGAGGAACTCCTCGCGCGTGAGCGCGAAGGTGAAGGCGTCCTCGCCCTCGCCGGAGTCGCTGGCCTTGCCGCTGCCGGAGCCGCCGCCCCCGCCCTGGGGACGGGGGATCCGGTCGCCGGTGACGAACTCCTTGTTGCCCGGCAGCACGCGCTCGCGCACGCCGCCCGGCCCGAGCCCGAAGTTGGGCTCGTTCAGGTCGCGCGACGGGATCGTGACGTTGCCGCCCCGATCCGTGTCGGCGATCTTGCGCTGCGAGACGGCGCGCGCCACCGCCTCGCGGATCTGCGCCTTGTAGCGCTTCAGGAAGCGCTGCTGGTTGCCGGCGCTCTTCCTGCGCCCGTTGGCGCGACGGTCGATGATCTCGGACATTCGCGCCTCCGTGTGCGCCGGATCACGACGACTTGCGAACGCGCAGGTACCACTCGACCAGCAGGCGGACCTGCTTGGGCGTGTAGCCCTTCTCGACCATGCGGTCGACGAAGTTCTGGTGCTTGCGGTGCTCCTCGGCCGACGCCTTCGCGTTGAACGAGATCACCGGCAGCAGGTCCTCCGTCGTCGAGAACATCTTCTTCTCGATCACGCCGCGCAGCTTCTCGTAGCTCGTCCACGACGGGTTGTTGCCCGCGTTGTTGGCGCGCGCCCGCAGCACGAAGTTGACGATCTCGTGCCGGAAGTCCTTCGGGTTCGCGATGCCGGCGGGCTTCTCGATCTTCTCGAGCTCCTCGGACAGCTGGTTGCGGTCGAGGATCTCGCCGGTGTTCGGATCGCGGAACTCCTGGTCCTGGATCCAGAAGTCGGCGAACGTCACGTAGCGGTCGAAGATGTTCTGCCCGTACTCCGAGTACGACTCGAGGTACGCGGTCTGGATCTCCTTGCCGATGAAGTCGGCGTACGGATGGCCCAGGTGCTCCTTGATGAAGGCGAGATACTTCTTCTCGACCTCCGGCGGGAACTGCTCGCGCTCGATCTGCTGCTCGAGCACGTACAGCAGGTGCACCGGGTTGGCGGCGACCTCGCCGTGGTCGAAGTTGAAGACCTTCGACAGCACCTTGTACGCGAAGCGCGTGGACAGCCCGCTCATGCCCTCGTCGACGCCCGCGAAGTCGCGGTACTCCTGCAGCGACTTGGCCTTCGGATCGACGTCCTTCAGGTTCTCGCCGTCGTAGATGCGCATCTTCGAGAAGAGGCTCGAGTTCTCGGGCTCCTTCAGGCGCGTGAGGATCGCGAACTGCGCCATCATCTTCAGCGTGCCGGGCGCGCAGGGCGCCTGCGTGAGCGAGCTCGACTCCAGCAGCTTCTGGTAGATCTTCACCTCCTCGGTGACGCGCAGGCAGTACGGCACCTTGACGATGTAGATCCGGTCGAGGAACGCCTCGTTGTTCTTGTTGTTGCGGAAGGCCTGCCACTCGCTCTCGTTCGAGTGCGCGAGGATCACGCCGTCGAACGGGATCGCGCCGAAGCCCTCGGTGCCCTTGTAGTTGCCTTCCTGCGTCGCGGTCAGCAGCGGGTGCAGGACCTTGATCGGCGCCTTGAACATCTCGACGAACTCGAGCATGCCCTGGTTGGCGAGGCACAGGCCGCCCGAGTAGCTGTACGCGTCGGTGTCGTCCTGCGAGAAGCGCTCGAGCTGGCGGATGTCGAGCTTGCCGACCAGCGACGAGATGTCCTGGTTGTTCTCGTCGCCCGGCTCGGTCTTCGCGATCGCGATCTGCTGCAGGATCGACGGACGCAGCTTCACGACGCGGAAGCGCGTGATGTCGCCGCCGAACTCGGCGAGACGCTTCACCGCCCACGGCGACATGATCGGGTTCAGGTAGCGGCGCGGGATGCCGAACTCGGCCTCGATCGCCGGGCCGTCCTCCGTCGGCGAGAACAGGCCGAGCGGCGACTCGTTCACCGGCGAGCCCTTCAGCGCGTAGAAGGGCATCATCTCCATCAGCTGCTTCAGCTTCTCGGCGAGCGAGCTCTTGCCGCCGCCGGGCGGACCGAGCAGGTAGAGGATCTGCTTGCGCTCCTCCAGCGCCTGGGCGGAGTGCTTGAAGAAGGACACGATCTGCTCGATCGTCTCCTCCATCCCGTAGAACTCCCTGAACGCCGGGTACACCCGGATCATCTTGTTCGAGAAGATCCTCGACAGCCGCGGATCGCTCCGCGTGTCGAGCACCTCCGGCTCCCCGATCGCCATCAGCATCCGCTCGGAAGCGGTCGCGTAGGCGCTCCGGTCGCGCCGGCACAGCTCGAGGTACTCCTGGAGCGAGTATTCCTCCTCGAGCCGGGCGTCGTAGCGCGCCTTGTAGCGTCCCAGGATGCCCGGCGAGCCACCGGTCTGAGTCGGGAGCGCGACGCTGCGGGCAGCCAGTCGCGCGGTGCCTTCGTCGAAGGCGGAGAGTACCTGCTTGAGACCGGCTTCCATGAACACCTCCAATCACGCAAGCGCCGTGGTCATCTTGATCCTGCGTCCTCGTCCGGTGCAACGAACGGGATACGCGTCGCGATGACACCGACGGGCGGCGGGCCGCGTTGCGCGCCCACGCCGTCGTCGTACGCAACCTCGCAAGTTCCGTACCTGTCCACTGTGCACCGCCGGCGACGTCGGGCGGTTGCCGGGACGCAACTCGGTGTTCCCCGGCTCGCGCGTCGCCCGCATCGGGTGCATCGTCGAGGGTCGTGCACCGCGGAGTCGCGGTACGGACCCGAACCTGTCGTCGGCGATCATCCGCGCGCCAGGTCCTCGAGAATGGGGCAGCCGGGACGCTCGTCGCCGTGACAGTGCCGCGCGGTGTGCGCGAGCGCGTCGCGCATCCGACCGAGCAGCGCGATCTGACGATCGAGTTCGGCGACGTGCTCGAGCGCGACGCGCTTGACGTCGGCGCTCGCCCGGTCGGGATCGCGCCACAGCGACACCAGCACGCCGATGCGCTCGAGCGAGAACCCGAGCTCGCGCGCGTGCCGGACGAAGCGGAGCGTGCGCAGCTCGCCCTCGCCGTAGCGCCGGTAGCCGGCGTCGGTTCGGCGAGGCGGCCCGATCAGGCCGATCGACTCGTAGTGGCGGATCATCTTGGCGGAGAGCCCCGTGGCGGCCGCGGCCTCGCCGATGTTCATCGTCGCGGACGCGGGGGCTTCGGAGAGGCGCGAATCGTGCCCGCCGGCGCGCGGACGGAGTCGGTCGTTCATGGCGTTCCCGGGGTGGAGGCGGCGGGCGGAGCGGGCCGCGGCGCGTCGTCGCGAGCCGCTCCGGCGGGAGGCGCGGAGGCCGTAGGCGACCAGCGCGACAGCAGCAGCGCGTTGGCCATCACGCTGAGCGAGCTGGCCGCCATCGCCGCGCCCGCGATCACCGGCGACAGCAGCCCGGCGGCGGCGAGCGGGATGCCGATCGCGTTGTACGCGAAGGCCCAGAACAGGTTCTGGCGGATCTTGGCGACGGTGCGCGACGAGATCTCGATCGCGGCCGGCACGAGCGCCGGGTCGCCTCGCATCAGCGTGACGCCGGCGGTGTGCATCGCGACGTCGGTGCCGGTGCCCATCGCGAAGCCGACGTCGGCCGCGGCGAGCGCGGGCGCGTCGTTCACGCCGTCGCCGACCATCGCGACCGCGGCGTTCGTGCTGCGCCGCAGCGCGCCGATGCGCTCGGCCTTGTCGGCCGGCAGCACCTCGGCGATCACCTCGTCGATGCCGAGCTCGCGGGCGATCGCCTCGGCCGCCCCCCGGTTGTCGCCGGAGAGCATGACGCTGCGCACGCCCGCGCGGCGCAGCCGCGCGATCGCCTCGCGCGCCCCCGGCTTGGCCGCGTCGCCGAACGCGAGCAGCGCGAGCGCGACGGGCCGGCCGGCGGCGTCGTCGCCGATCAGCCACGACACGGTCCGCCCGGCCGCCTGCAGCGCGTCGGCGCGGGCGGCGAGCCCGGCGCCGATCGGCGCGCCGAGCTCGGCCGCGAGGCGCGTGCTGCCGAGCCGCAGCGGGTGCCCGCCGACCCGGCCCTCGATACCGCGACCGGGCAGCGCGCGCACCGCCTCGGCCGCGGCCGGGACCCCGCCCGCGCCGCGCTCGTGCGCGGCCGCGAGGGTGGCGCGGGCGAGCGGATGCTCGCTGCCCGACTGCAGCGCGGCCGCGGCCGCCAGCGCCGCGCCGGCGTCGACGCCCGGGGCGGCCTCGAGCGCGACGAGCACCGGACGGCCGACGGTCAGCGTGCCGGTCTTGTCGAACGCGACGACCCGCACGCGGTGCGCGAGCTCGAGCGCCTGCGCGTCCTTGATCAGCACGCCGTGGCGGGCGGCCACGCCGGTGCCGGCCATGATCGCCGCCGGGGTCGCCAGGCCGAGCGCGCACGGGCAGGCGATCACGAGGACCGCGACCGCGGCGATCGTCGCCGCCTCGGCGCCGTGGCCGAGCGCGAGCCAGCCGGCGAACGTCGCCGCCGCGATCGCCAGCACGACCGGAACGAACACCGCCGACACCCGGTCGACGATCCGCTGGATCGGCGCCTTCGCGGCCTGCGCGTCCTCGACCAGGCGGACGATCCGCGCCAGCACCGTCTCGGTGCCGACCGCACCGACCTCGACCACGACGCGCCCCGATCCGTTGATCGAGCCGCCGATCACGCGCTCGCCCGCCCGCCGGTCGACCGGCAGCGGCTCGCCCGTCAGCATCGACTCGTCGACCTCGGTCGCGCCGTCGACGATCGTGCCGTCGAGCGCCAGCCGCTCGCCGGGGCGCACGACGATGCGGTCGCCGACCGCGACGCGCGCGAGCGGCACCGTCTCCTCGACGCCGTCGCGCAGCCGGACGGCGGTGTCGGGCCGCAGCGCCTGCAGCGCGCGGATCGCCTCGGTGGTGCGTCGCTTGGCGCGCGCCTCGAGCCACTTGCCGAGCAGCACCAGCGCGACGATCGCCGACGACGCCTCGTAGTACAGGTGAGGCTCGCCGCCCGGGGGCGCCGCGAGCCACAGCCAGGTGGACAGCCCCCAGCCGGCGCTCGTGCCGATCGCGACCAGCAGGTCCATGTTGCCGGTGCGCGCGCGGAGCGCGGCCCAGCCGGCCCGGTAGAAGCGGGCGCCGAGCCCGAACTGCACCGGCGTCGCGAGCGCGAACTGCAGCCACGCGGGCAGCATCGCGTGCACGCCGAACGGCGACGCGAGCATCGGCAGCACCAGCGGGGCGGCGAGCGCCAGCGCGACGATCGCGCGGCGACGCTCGGCCTCGAGCCGGCGCGCGGCCGCCTCGCCGGCCGCACCGGGCGCCTCGCCCCGGGCGGTCGCGCGGTAGCCGGCCGCCTCGACGGCCGCGACCAGCGCGGGGCGCGCCGAGGCCGCGTCGCCGACCACGACGGCGCGGGCCGACTCGCCGGCGAGGTTCACGCTCGCCTCGACGACGGCGGGCGTGCGGCGCAGCGCGCGCTCGACGCGCCCGGAGCAGCTCGCGCAGGTCATGCCCTCGATCGACAGGTCCACGGTCGAGGTCGGCACCGCGTAGCCGGCCCGGCGCACGGTCTCGGCGACGGCGGCGACGGTCAGCGCGGTGCCGCGCACGGTGGCCGTCTCGGCGGCGAGGTTGACCGCGGCGTGCTCGACGCCGGGCAGCGCGCGCAGCGCGCGCTCGACGCGCGTCGAGCACGACGCGCAGGTCATGCCCTCGACCGGGACGGTCAGGGCGGGGGAGGGGGCGTTGGCGTCCATGGAGGAGAGCTTCGGCCTTACCCTGATGGGAAGGTCAAGTGTAGCGGTCCGCGGCGCGCCGGGTGCACACTCGGATCGATCCGGACACGATGGGAGAGGACGATGCGGCAGCGCTTCGACGTGCAGGGCATGACCTGCGACCACTGCGCGAGGGCGGTCACCGACGCGGTGCGACGCGTGGACGCCCACGCGAGGATCGACGTCGACCTGGCGAGCGGCCGGGTGGAGGTCGAGAGCGGCGAGCCGCGCGAGCGCATCGCCGCGGCGATCCACGACGAGGGATACGCGGTGTCGGGCTGAGTGTTTTCCGATCCCCGCCGCACGCGGACGAGGGCGCCGCGGGCCGTGCGCCGTGCGCGGGGCCGGGCGCATACTCGTCGAGCGAGGCCGCTGCGACGGTCGGCGAGGAGATCGGTCGTCATGTCGGACACCGTCACGCGTTCGTCGGATTCACCGGATCTGCCGGCACGGCTGCGGAGCGAGACCCGCGCCGTGCACGACGCCGTCGAGCGGGCGCTGCGCCTGCTCGATCCCGCGCTGACGCTCGACGTCTACCGGGCGCGCCTCGAGCGGCTCTGGGGCCTCTACGCGCCGCTGGAGGCGGCGCTCGAGGCCGCGGGGCCGACGCTGCACGGCCTCGATCTCCCCGACCGGCGCAAGACGCCCTGGATCGAGACCGACCTGCGCGCGCTCGGCGCCGACGGCGTCGCACGCCTGCCGCGCTGCCGGGCGCTGCCCGCGCTGCGCGACGAGGCCGAGCGTCTCGGCTGCCTGTACGTGATCGAGGGCGCGACGCTCGGGGGCCGGGTGATCTCGCGTCACGTCGAGCGCGCGCTCGGCATCGGTCCGTCGGACGGCGCGCGCTTCCACGCCGGCTACGGCGAGCGCACCGGCGAGCGCTGGCGCGCGGTGCAGGGCGCGCTCGCGTCGCTCGACGCCGGCGACGGCGCGCACGACCGCGCCGTCGCCGCGGCGCGCGCGACCTTCGCCTCGCTGCACGACTGGTGCGCCGCGACGGAGCCGGCATGACCGCCTCCCTGCCTCAGCCGCCGTGGGCCGGACGCGCGTACAGCACGAAGCGCGACGGCGTCTCGATCACCCGCTGCGACGCCGAGCCGGTCGCGACGCCCGGCTGCGTCCAGGCGCACGGGGTGCTGCTCGTGCTGCGCCCCGGCGGTCTCGAGATCGTGCAGGCCAGCGAGAACGCGCGCGCGCTGCTCGACGAGGACGCCGACCGGCTGCTCGGACGGCCGGTCGCGAGCGTGCTCGGCGACGCGTGCGCCGCGCGGCTCGCGGCGCGCCTCGAGCGCGAACCGGTCGGCGGGCCGCCGTTCCACGTGCAGGCCGTGCAGATCGACTGGGACGCGCCGCCGCTCGACGTGCTCGCCCACCGGGTGGAGGGCGCCGTGATCGTCGAGCTCGAGCCGGTGGCGCCGGACGACCTCCCGGAGGCCGACCACGACGCGCTCGCCAGGCGCTCGATGACCCGGTTCGAGCGCTGCGACTCGGTGCGCGCGCTGTGCGACGCGGTCGTCGAGGAGGTCCGCGCGCTGACCGGCTTCGACCGGGTGATGGTCTACCGCTTCCATCCGGACTTCAGCGGCGAGGTGTTCGCCGAGGCGCGCGACCCCGGCGTGCCGTCGTGGCTCGGGCTGCGCTACCCGGCCGAGGACATTCCGCGGCCCGCGCGCGAGATCTTCCTGCGCACCTGGGTGAGGCCGGTGCCGGACGTCGCGGGCGGGCTCGCCGAGCTCGTGCCGCTCGTGCACCCCGACACCGGGGCGCCGCTCGAGATGAGCGGGTGCGCGCTGCGCGGACCCTCGGTGATGTACACCGAATACCTGGCGAACATGGGGGTGAAGGCCGCGCTGACGATGGCGATCCGGCGCGGCGGCGAGCTGTGGGGGCTGATCGCCTGCCATCACCACGCGGCGCCCCGCCGCGTGCCGCACCGGATGCGCTCGGCGTGCGAGCTGCTCGCGCGCGTCGCGTCGATGCAGCACCGGCACGCCGAGGATCGCGAGCACATGGAGTACCGGCTCCGGCTGGACGCGATCCACCAGCGGCTCGTGGCCCGCGTCGCCCAGCGCGAGGGCGATCTCGCCGCGCTGGTCGAGGGCGAGCCCGTCCTGACCGAGGGCCTCGCGGCCGGCGGCCTGGCGCTGCAGCTGGGGCGGGGCTGGCGGTGCGCCGGCGCGACGCCGACGGCGGCGCAGCTCGATGCGCTGGCCGCATGGCTCGCCGGTCGCCTCGACCTCGCGACCCCGTCGCATCCGGTCTACGCGACCGACTGCCTGTCCGCCGAGCACCCGCCCGCGGCGGCGTACGCGGCCGTCGCGAGCGGGATCCTCGCGGTGCCGCTGTCGCGCGGCGGGCGGGGCCTGCTGATCTGGTTCCGGCCGGAGACGGTCCGGACCGTGTCGTGGGGCGGCGATCCCCGGGACAAGCCGGTCGTCGACGGACCGAACGGCCCGCGCCCGACCCCGCGCCGGAGCTTCGAGCTCTGGGGCGAGTCGGTCCACCGGCGCGCGGTGCCGTGGCATCCGGTCGAGATCGAGGCGGCCGAGCGGCTGCGCGCGCTGGCGGTCGACCTCGTCGTCGCGCAGGCCGATCGGCTCGCCGCGGCGAACGCGCAGCTCACGGCGGGCCGCGAGCACCTGGCGTACGTGCTCGGCGCCGCCCGGGTCGGGACCTGGGAGGTCGACCTCGAGGACGGCGGGGTCCGCTGCTCCGAGGTCGCCCGGACGATCTTCGGCATCGCCGAGGGCGAGCCCTTCGATCGCTGGGAGCAGGTCGAGCGCCGGATCGTCGAGGAGGACCGTCCGATGCACGCGGCGGCGCTCGGGCGCGCGCTGCGCGGGCCGGTCGGCTACGAGGTCGAGTACCGGGTGCTCGAGCGCGACGGGCGCGAGCGCTGGGTGCTCTCGCGCGGGCGCTGCGAGCGCGACGCCGGCGGGCGGGCCCGGACGATGTCCGGCATCGTCGTCGACATCGACGATCGACGCCGCTCCGAGGAGGCGCTGCGCGCGGCCGACCGCCGCAAGGACGAGTTCCTCGCGATGCTCGCGCACGAGCTGCGCAATCCGCTCGCCCCGGTGCGCACCGGCGTGCGCCTGCTGCGCGGCGGACCCCCGGCGCGCACCGAGGGCGTGCTCGACATGATCGACCGGCAGGTCGTCCACATGGTGCGCCTGATCGACGACCTGCTCGACGTGGCCCGGATCAGCCGCGGCCACATCGAGCTGCGGCGCGAGGCGCTGCGCGTCGACGCGGTCGTCTCCGCGGCGCTCGAGGCGAGCCGGCCGGTGCTCGACCTCGGGCGCCACCTCGTCACCGTCGAACCGTCCCGCGAGCCCGTGCGCGTGTCGGGCGACCCGGTGCGGCTCGCCCAGGTGCTGACGAACCTGCTGAACAACGCGGCCAAGTACACGCCGCCCGGCGGCCACGTCCGCGTGTCGATCGAGCCGGGCGACGCCACCGTGACGATCCGGGTCCGCGACGACGGCCACGGCATCCCGCGCCGCATGCTGTCGCGCGTGTTCGAGTGGTTCGAGCGCGGCGGCGACGGGAGCCACGTGCAGGGCGGGCTCGGCATCGGGCTGCCGCTCGCGCGGCGGCTCGTCGAGCTGCACGGCGGCACGCTGGTCGGCGACAGCGAGGGGCCCGACCGCGGCAGCGTGTTCACGGTGACGCTGCCGCGGCTCGATCCCCGGCCGGGCCCGGGCGCTACGTAGCCGCGGGTCGGGCGCCGAGGCGGGCGGCGAGCGCGCGCGTCGCCGCGTCGAGCCCGTCGCCGGCGCCGCCGGCGAGCAGCGCCTCGACCGAGGTCGCCATCACCTTGCCGTACTCGACGCCGAACTGGTCGAACGGATTGATGCCGAGCACCGCGGCGGCGGTGAAGGTCGCGTGCTCGTGGCAGGCGAGCAGCGCGCCGAGCGCGTGCGCGTCGACGCGCGGCAGCACGAACACCGTGCTCGGGCGGTCGCCCGGGAACTCGCGGTGCGCGTCGCCGTCCGGCGAGGGGCGCCCGAGCGCGAGCGCCGCCGCCTGCGCGAGGCAGTTGGCCACGAGGATCCGGTGCCGCGGGTCGTCGTCGCCGAGCGACGGCGCGCGCGGCTCGCGGGCGACGACGAAGTCGACCGGCACGACGTCCGGGCCCTGGTGCAGCTGCTGGAAGAACGAGTGCTGCGCGTTGGTGCCGGAGGTGCCCCAGACCACCGGCGAGGTCGGCAGCGCGACGCGTCCGCCGTCGAGCGTCGCGGACTTGCCGTTGCTCTCCATCACGAGCTGCTGCTGCCAGGCCGGCAGCAGCCTGAGCCGCTCGGCGTAGGGGATCGTGGCCTGCGTCGGCAGACCCAGGCACGCGCGGTTCCAGAGCGACACCAGCCCGACGCGCGCCGGCAGGTTCGATTCGAGCGGCGCGTCGCGGAAGTGCCGGTCGATCGCGGCCGCGCCGTCGAGCAGCGCGTCGAAGGCCTCGGGGCCGCAGGCCGCGGCGATCCCGATGCCGACGGTCGACCACAGCGAGAAGCGGCCGCCGACCCACTCCCAGAACTCGAGCAGCAGCTCGGCGCGCATGCCGCGGGCGAGCGCCGCGGCGGGCGCGGCGGTCACCGCGATCGTCTGGCCGGCGACCGCCTCGGGCGGGCAGCCGCCCGCGACCAGCCACGCGCGCGCCGCGTCGGCGTTGGCCAGCGTCTCGCGCGTGGTGAAGGTCTTCGAGACGATCGCGAACGCGGTCGTCGCCGGATCGAGCCCCTCGAGCGCGCGGTGCAGGTCGTCGGGGTCGACGTTCGCGACGAAGCGCACGTCGAGGCCGCCCGGCTCGTGCAGCGCGTCGACGACGAGCCGCGGGCCGAGGTCGGAGCCGCCGATGCCGAGGCACACCAGCGCCCGCACCGGCGCGCCGCGGAAGCCGGGCAGCCCGCCGTCGCGCAGGCGTCGCGCGAGCGCCGCCATCCGGCCGCGCTGCGCGGCGATCGCCGACGCGGCGGCCGCATCGCCTCCGACGCCCCGGAGCGCGGTATGGAGCGCCGGCCGGTTCTCGGTCGGATTCACGACGCGGCCGGCGAACAGGTCGGCCCGGCGGGCCTCGAAGCCGCGGGCCGCGGCCCAGGCCTCGAGCGCGCGCAGCGCGGGGACGTCGATCCGCTGCCGCGAGAAGTCGGCGAGCAGCGGACCGGCCTCGAGCGCGAGGGCGTCCCATCGGCCGGGATCGGCCGCGAGCAGGTCGCGCAGGTGCCGCGGCGCGAGCCGCGTCGCGTGCGCGCGGACGGCGTCGGGGAGGGCGTCGGAACGGGCGTCGGTGGTGTGGGTCGTCATGTCCGGAAACGGCGAGCGGACCCGGCCGTGCGGCCGGATAATCCGGGGATGTCCTCGATGCTGCCACATCCGATCGACCCCGCCGCCGGCTGGAAGGCGCTGCGGGCGCGCGACGCGCGCTTCGACGGACGGCTGTACTTCGGGGTCACCAGCACCGGCGTCTACTGCCGGCCGATCTGCGCGTCGCGCACGCCGCGGCGCGAGCACTGCCGGTTCTTCGCGAGCGCCGCGGGCGCGGAGCGGGCCGGGTTCAGGCCGTGCCTGCGCTGCCGTCCGGAGCTCGCTCCGGGGCTGTCGAGCGTGGAGGCCGGCCCGCGGCTCGCGGGCGCGGCGGCGGCGCTGATCGAGGAGGGCGTGCTCGACCGCGAGGGCGTGCACGGCCTCTCGTCGCGCCTCGGCATCGGCGAGCGCCACCTGCGCCGCGTGTTCGACGCGCAGTTCGGCGTCTCTCCGATCGAATGGGCGCAGACCCAGCGCCTGCTGCTCGCCAAGCGGCTGCTGACCGACACGCGGCTGCCGGTCACCGAGATCGCGCTCGCCTCGGGCTTCGCGAGCGTGCGCCGCTTCAACGACTGCTTCGCGCGGCGCTACCGCCTCGCGCCCTCGGACCTGCGACGCGGCGCGGCCGATCCCGCGTCCGGCGCGGGACGCGGCGACGACGCGGTCGACGGGCTCGTCTTCCGGCTCGGCTACCGCCCGCCGCTCGACTGGCCCGCGCTCGCCGCGTTCCTGCAGCGCCGCGCGATCGAGGGCGTCGAATGGATCGACGCGTCGCGGCGCCGCGCCGGACGCGCCGAGCCGGTCTACCGGCGCGTGCTCCGCGTGCGGGCCGCCGACGGACGCGACCGGATCGGCTGGATCGAGGTCTCCCGCCCGCCCGCGCGCCGCGGCGGCCGCGACGCGCTCGAGCTGCGCGTCGATCCGGCGCTGGTCGGCGCGATCCCGGCGGTGCTCGGCCGCGTGCGGCGCGCGCTCGACCTCGGCTGCCGTCCCGACGAGGTGGCCGCGGCGCTCGGCGAGCTCGCGGCCGGCCACGAGGGCCTGCGGCTGCCGAGCGCGTTCGACGGCTTCGAGATCGCGGTGCGCGCGGTGCTCGGCCAGCAGGTGACGGTGCGGCAGGCGCACGCGCTCGCCGGCCGCGTCGCCGCGAGCTTCGGCGAGCCGCTCGCCACGCCCTGGGCCGAGCTGCGCCACGCGTTCCCGTCGGCCGCCGCGCTCGCCGACGTCGACCCCGAGCGGATCGCGGCGCTCGGCATCACGCGCCAGCGCGCCCGCACGATCGTCTCGCTCGCCCGGGCGCTCGCCGACGGCTCGCTGCGCCTCGAGCCCGACGTCGACGTGCCGGCCACGATCGCGCGGCTGCGCGAGATCCCGGGCGTCGGCGACTGGACCGCGCAGTACCTGGCGATGCGCGCGCTCGCGTGGCCCGACGCCTTCCCGTCCGCCGACGTCGGCGTGATGCGGGCGCTGGGCGCGGCGTCGGCGCGCGAGGCCGCGGCCGCCGCCGAGCGCTGGCGTCCGTGGCGCGCGTACGCCGTCGTCCATCTCTGGCGCACGCTCGCGCCCCCGTCCACCGAGGAGACCCTGCCATGACCCCCTTCCCGAACGCCGCGCGCCACGCGCTGCTGCCCGGCCCGCTCGGCGAGATGCTGCTCGGCTTCGACGACGAGGCGCTGCACGGGCTGTGGTTCGTCGGCCAGAAGGACCAGCGGGCGATCGAGGCCTGCGGGGCGCGCGACGACGCGCACCCCATCGCGCGCCGGACGGCGAGCGCGATCGAGCGCTACTTCGACGGCGAGCCGGTCGAGCTCGACCTGCCGCTGAAGCTCCACGGCACGGCGTTCCAGCGCGCGGTCTGGCGGGCGCTGCTCGCGATCCCGTACGGGCGCACGACGAGCTACGCCGCGGTCGCGGCGACCGTCGGCGCGCCGTCGGCCGTGCGCGCGGTGGGCGCCGCGGTCGGGCGCAACCCGGTGTCGATCTTCGTGCCCTGCCACCGGGTGGTCGGCAGCGACGGCTCGCTGACCGGCTACGCGGGCGGGCTGCCGCGCAAGATCCGGCTGCTCGAGATCGAGCGCGTGCTCGACGAGCGGGGTCGCGTGCGCACCGGGCCGCCCGTCGCGCAGGGCACGCTCGACCTCGACGACCGTGCGGCGTCGATCGTCGAGGGCGCGGTCGCGGCGGCGTCCGCGCGCGAGGCGGCGGCGGCGGCCGTCGCCGCCGCCGGCGGGCCGGCGCCCGGGACGGCGCGGTGAGGGGGCGCGACCTCGCCGACCTGCTGCTGCTCGCCGCCGTCTGGGGCGCGTCGTTCCTGTTCATGCGGATCGCGGTGCCGCAGTTCGGGCCGCTGCCGCTGATGGCGCTGCGCTGCGCGATCGGCGCGGCGTGCCTGCTGCCGCTGCTCGCGCTGCGCGGCGATCCGTCGGTGCTGCGTCGGCGCGCCGGCGCGCTCGCCGCCGTCGGCGTGCTGAACTCGGCGCTGCCGTTCGCGCTGTTCGCGTACGCGACGCTGTCGCTGTCGGCGGGCTTCACCTCGCTGCTGAACGCGACCACGCCGCTGTGGGGCGCGATCGTCGCGGCCGCGTGGCTCGGCGAGCGCCCGTCGCGGCGCCAGCTCGCCGGGCTCGCGATCGGCTTCGCGGGGGTGCTGATGCTCGTGCGGGGCCGCGTGTCCTCCGCGCCCGACGGCGACGGCCTCGCGATCGCCGCGGCGCTCGCGGCGACGCTGTCGTACGGCGTCGCCGCGAGCTTCGCCCGCCGCCGGCTCTCCGGCGTCGATCCGCTCGCCAACGCCACCGGCTCGCAGGTCGGCGCCGCGATCGCGCTCGCGCCGTTCGCGATCGCGAGCCGCCCGGCGGCGATGCCCGACGCCGGCGCGTGGCTCGCGACGATCGCGCTCGGCGTGGCCTGCACCGGGCTCGCCTACGTGCTGTACTTCCGGCTGATCGCCCGCACCGGCGCGGCCCGCGCGATGACGGTGACGTTCCTGATCCCGGTGTTCGGGATCCTGTGGGGCGCGCTGTTCCTCGACGAGACGGTGACCGCCGGGATGCTCGTCGCCGGCGCGATCGTGCTGCTCGGCACCGCGCTCGGCGCGGGCGCGATCGGCGGGCGGGCCCCGGCGCGCCGGCCGGCGGGCTGAGGCCCGCCCGCGCGGCCGGCCGGGCTCAGGCCGCGCGCTTCGCCCGGCGCGCGGCGTCGAAGTCGCGCAGCACGCGTCCGGTGTGTCCGGTCGCGCGCCGGGCGAGCTCGACCGGCGGACCCGCGTCGACGATCCGTCCGCCGCCGTCGCCGCCCTCCGGCCCGAGGTCGAGGATCCAGTCGGCCTCGGCCCAGATGTCGACGTCGTGCTCGATGACGACCAGCGTGTTGCCCGCGTCGACCAGCCGGTGCAGCACGCGGATCAGCCGGTCGACGTCGGCCATGTGCAGCCCCACCGTCGGCTCGTCGAGCACGTACAGCGTGTGCACCGGCGCGAAGCGCGAGCCCGGGTTCGCGCCGAGGTCGCGGACCTTCGCGAGCTCGGTCACCAGCTTGATCCGCTGCGCCTCGCCGCCGGACAGCGTCGGGCTCGGCTGGCCGAGCGTCAGGTAGCCGAGCCCGACGTCGCGCAGCAGCTGCAGCGGGTGCGCGATCGAGCGGTGGGCGGAGAAGAAGTCGACCGCCTCGTCGACGCTCATCGCGAGCACCTCGCCGATCGAGCGGCCGCGCAGCGTGACCTGCAGCGTCTCGCGGTTGAAGCGCTGCCCGCCGCAGACGTCGCACAGCACCTTGACGTCGGGCAGGAAGCTCATCTCGATCGTCTGCACCCCCTGGCCCTCGCACGCGGGGCAGCGGCCGGCGCCGGTGTTGAACGAGAAGCGGGCGGCGTCGTAGCCCCGCACGCGCGCCTCGGTCGTGTCGGCGAACAGCCGGCGGATCGGATCCCAGAAGCCGACGTAGGTCGCCGGGCAGGAGCGCGGCGTCTTGCCGATCGGCGTCTGGTCGACCTCGAGCACGCGGCCGATCGCCTCGTGCCCGTCGATGGCGACGCAGCCCACCGGCTCGGCGGCGAGGACCTCGGCCTTCGCCGCGCCGGCGCGGCCCGAGTTGCGCGCGCCGACCACCGCCTGCAGGTTCGCGAGCAGCACGTCGCGCGCGAAGGTCGACTTGCCCGACCCCGAGACGCCGGTGACCACGGTCAGCCGCCCGAGCGGGATCGCCGCGTCGACGCCGCGCAGGTTGTGCAGCGTCGCGCCGCGCACCGCGAGCACCGCGCCGTCGGGCTCCACCGGCCGGGGCGGCTGGATCGGGTGCTGCAGCGGCTGGGCGAGGAAGCGGCCGGTCAGGCTCTCGGGCTGGCGCGCGAGCGCCTCGTGGTGCCCGGTGGCGACGATCCGCCCGCCGTGCCGGCCCGCTCCCGGCCCGATGTCGATCACGTTGTCGGCGCGCCGGATCGTGTCCTCGTCGTGCTCGACGACGAGCAGCGTGTTGCCCTTGTCGCGCAGCGCGATCAGCGTGTCGAGCAGCACCTGGTTGTCGCGCGGATGCAGCCCGATCGTGGGCTCGTCGAGCACGTAGCACACGCCCTGCAGGTTGGAGCCGAGCTGCGCGGCGAGCCGGATGCGCTGCGCCTCGCCGCCGGACAGCGTCGGCGCCGCGCGCGACAGCGACAGGTAGCCGAGACCGACGTCGGACAGGAAGCGCAGCCGCGAGCCGATCTCGGACAGCACGTCGCGCGCGATCTCGGCCTCGCGCCCGGCGAAGTCGAGCGTGCCGATCCAGTCGCGCGCGGCGTCGACCGGCAGGTCGACGAGGGCGGCGATCGAGCGCCCGCGCAGCCGCACCGCGAGCGCGACCGGGTTCAGCCGCCGGCCCTCGCAGGACGGGCAGGCGGCGTCGCCGTACTCGACGCCGGCGTCGGTCGCGCCCTCCATGCCGGGGGTGAGCTCGTCGGTCCGGATCCGGCCGATCGTCTCGAGGCCGGCCCCCAGGCACGCGGTGCACCAGCCGTGCTTGGAGTTGAAGGAGAAGAGCCGCGGATCGAGCTCGGCGTAGCTGGTGCCGCAGCTGCCGCAGGCGCGCTTCGTCGAGTGCAGCGCGGTGCCGAGCGCGGCGCCCGCGCCGGTCGCGTCGCCGTCGGCGATCGCGCGCTCGAGGTCCTCGAGCCCGGTGGCGACCATCACGATGCCCTTGCCGAAGTCGAGCGCGCGCCGCAGCGCGTCGCGCAGCTCGGCCTCGTTCGCCGGCTCCACCACCAGGTCGGCGACCGGCAGCTGGATGTCGTGCTCCACGTAGCGGTCGATCCGCGGGAAGCGCGCGGTCGGCAGGAACGCGCCGTCGACCCGCAGGTGGGTGAAGCCGCGCGCGGCCGCCCACTTGGCGAGGTCGGTATAGACGCCCTTGCGTCCGACCACCAGCGGCGCGAGCAGCCCGATCCGGCGGCCGCGGTGCTCGCGCAGCAGCCGCGCGGCGATCGCGTCGAAGCTCTGGGGCTCGATCGGCACCTCGCACTTCGGGCAGTACTGGGTGCCGAGCTTGACGTACAGCAGCCGCAGGAAGTGGTAGATCTCGGTCAGCGTCGCGACGGTGCTCTTGCGGCCGCCGCGGCTCGTGCGCTGCTCGATCGCGACCGTCGGCGGGATGCCGAACACGCCGTCCACGTCGGGCCGCGAGGCGGGCTGCACGAACTGGCGCGCGTAGGCGTTCAGCGACTCCAGGTAGCGGCGCTGCCCCTCGCCGAAGATCACGTCGAAGGCGAGCGTCGACTTGCCGCTGCCCGAGACGCCGGTGATCACCGTCATCCGGTTGCGCGGCACCTCGACGTCGACGTTCTTCAAGTTGTGCTCGCGCGCGTTGTGCACGTAGATCGAGTCGCGCGCGCGGGCCCGCAGCCGCGTCTGCAGCGGCGAGCCGTAGTCGTCGTCCGGCAGGTCGGCGCCGGCGAGCGCGGTCGGGATCGCGCCGGCGGCGTCGTCCGCGACCGCGCCGATCGCGGCGCGCGGCGGCGGCTCGGCGCCGGCGGGCGCGTTCGCGAGCGCGATCGACTCGGCCATCTGCGCGTCGTACTCGCGCAGCGAGCGTCCGGTGACGCTCGACGGATGCCCGGCGATCGCCGACGGCGGGCCGACCGCGACGATCTCGCCGCCGGCGTCGCCGCCGTCGGGGCCGAGGTCGACGATCCAGTCGCTCGCGCGGATCACGTCGAGGTTGTGCTCGATGACGAGCAGCGAGTGGCCGGCCGCCAGCAGCTTGCGCAGCGCGCGCAGCAGCCGCGCGACGTCGTCGAAGTGCAGCCCGGTGGTGGGCTCGTCGAACAGGAACAGCGTGCCGCGCTTGCCGCGCGCCTTGTCGAGGCCCTTGCTGGCCGCCTCGGCGAGGAAGCCGGCGAGCTTGAGCCGCTGCGCCTCGCCGCCCGACAGCGTGGGTACCGGCTGCCCGAGCCGCAGGTAGTCGAGGCCGACGTCCTCGAGCGGCTGCAGCCGCGTCGCGATCTCCCAGTCGTCGCCGAAGAAGGCGATCGCCTCGTGGACCGTCATCTCGAGCACGTCGGCCACCGAGCGCACGCCGCCGCGGCCGACGACCGTCACCTCGAGGATCTCGCCGCGGTAGCGGCGGCCGTCGCAGTCGGGGCAGCGCAGGTAGACGTCGGACAGGAACTGCATCTCGACGTGCTCGAAGCCGTTGCCGCCGCAGGTCGGGCAGCGCCCGTCGCCGGAGTTGAAGCTGAAGGTGCCGGCGGTGTAGCCGCGCTCGCGCGAGACCTCCGCGCCGGCGAAGCGCTTGCGGATCGCGTCGAACGCGCCGACGTAGCTGACCGGGTTCGAGCGCGTCGTCTTGCCGATCGGCGACTGGTCGACGAACACCACGTCCTCGAGCCAGTCGTCGCCGAGCAGCCGGTCGAAGTCGCCCGGCGCCTCGCTCGGCTTGCCCTTCGCCTTCAGCAGCGCCGGCAGCAGCACGTCCTGCATCAGCGTCGACTTGCCGCTGCCGGACACGCCGGTCAGGCACACCAGCCGCCCGAGCGGGATCTCGACCGACACGTCCTTCAGGTTGTGCTCGCGCGCGCCCTCGAGCACGAGCCGCGGCGTCGACGCGGTGACCGGCGCGAGCTGCGTGGCCGGGATCGACTTGCGCCCGGACAGGTAGTCGCCGGTCAGCGTGTCGGCGCGGCGCAGCCCCTCGGGGGCGCCCCAGTAGACGATGTTCCCGCCGCGCTCGCCCGGGCCGGGACCGATGTCGAGCATCCGGTCGGCCGCGAACATCACCTGCGGGTCGTGCTCGACGACGACCAGCGAGTTTCCGGCGCGGCGCAGTCGCCGCATCACTTCGATCACTCGTCCCATGTCGCGCGGGTGCAGCCCGATCGAAGGCTCGTCGAGCACGAACAGCGTGTTGACCAGCGACGTGCCGAGCGCCGTCGTCAGGTTGATCCGCTGCACTTCGCCGCCCGACAAGGTGCGCGACTGGCGATCCAGCGTCAGGTAGGACAGACCGACGTCGATCAGG
>DASPJX010000073.1:0-4859 GCA_035628395.1 Burkholderiaceae bacterium
GCGTTCGACCCGGACGCAGGGGGCGTGTGTTCCGCCGAGGGCGAGCGTCCCGCGCGCGGAGACCGCGCGTCCCGTGCACGAACGACGGGCGCCCCGCGAAGAGCGACCGTCCCTCGCACGGATGGGGGACGGTCCCGCGCACGGAGGGGTCGATGGCACGCGCCGCCGGTGCCTCCCGTCGCCGCGCGCCCGATCGGACCGTCGGCGTACGTCGCGGCTCCCCGCGCCCCGATCCGCTCAGTCGAGCAGCGCCCGCGCGACGATCTGGGTCTGGATCTCGGCCGCGCCCTCGAAGACGTTGAGGATCCGCGCGTCGACGAGCACGCGGCTCGCCGGGTACTCGAGCGCGTAGCCGTTGCCGCCGTGCACCTGCACCGCGTTGTCGGCGCAGGACCAGGCCACGCGCGCGGCGAGCAGCTTCGCCATCCCGGCCTCCAGGTCGCAGCGCCGTCCCGCGTCCTTCTCGCGCGCCGCGAACCGGGTCAGCTGCCGCGCGATCATGATCTCCACGGCCATCCACGCGAGCTTGTCGGCGACCCGCGGGAACGCGACGATCGGCCGGCCGAACTGCACGCGTCCGCAGGCGTAGTCGAGGCCGAGCTCGAGCGCGCTCTGCGCGACGCCGACCGCGCGCGCCGCGGTCTGGATCCGCGCGCTCTCGAAGGTGCGCATCAGCTGCTTGAAGCCGTGGCCGCGCGCGCCGCCGAGCAGCGCGTCGCCCGGGATCGCGTAGCCGTCGAACCCGATCTCGTACTCCTTCATCCCGCGGTAGCCGAGCACCTCGATCTCGCCGCCCGACATGCCCGGCGCGGGGAAGGGGTCGGCGTCGGTGCCGCGCGGCTTGGGCACGAGGAACATCGACAGGCCGCGGTAGCCGGGCGCGTCGCGCTCGGTGCGTGCGAGCAGCGTCATCAGGTCGCTGCGTGCGCCGTGCGTCGTCCAGGTCTTCGCGCCGTGCAGCCGCCAGCACGCGCGTCCCGCCTCGTCGGTGCCGGGCTCGGCGCGGGTGCGCAGCGACGCGAGGTCCGAGCCGGTGTCGGGCTCGGTGAACGACGCGGTCGGGATCACCGCGCCGGAGACGAGCCCCGGCAGCCAGCGCGCGCGCTGCGCGTCGGTGCCCGCGCCCAGGATCAGCTCGCAGGCGATCTCGGTGCGCGTGCCCAGCGAGCCCAGCCCGATCCAGCCGCGCGACAGCTCCTCGGTCACCACGCACATCGCCGCCTTGCCCAGGCCCGAGCCGCCCCAGCCCTCGGGCACGGTGAGCCCGAAGACGCCGAGCGCGCCGAGCTCCGCGATCACCGCGTCCGGGATCAGGTCGTTGCGCAGGTGCCAGCCGTGGGCCGCCGCGGCGTGGTCGTCGGACCAGCGCGCGAACTGCGTGCGGATCTCGTCGAGCGTCGGATCCTCGTGGCCGGCGTCGCCGAACGCGCGCGCGGCGCGCCCGTCGACCAGCAGCGCCGCGATCCGGGCGCGCGCGGCCGGCGCGAACCCGCGCTCGCGCAGCGCGCGCACCGCCGGGTCGGCGGCGAACGCGGCGAGCGCCGAGCCGTCGGCGTCGAGCGCGTCGGGGCGGAAGATCTCGCCCTGGCTCATCGGCAGCCCGCCGGCCAGCTGCGCGAGGTACTCGCCGAAGGCCGCGGCGAGCAGCGCCGACTCGAGCTCGCCGAGCCGGCCGATCGCGCGCAGCCGGCGCGCCCAGCCGTGCATCTCGCGCAGCGCCCGCGCGTACGTCGCGGCCCAGGCGACGCCGTGCGCGGCGGCCTGCTCGCGCTCGAGCGCGGCCGGATCGGCCGGGCGGCCGACGCGCCCGCGCAGCCGCTCGCGCAGCGCGTCGACCAGCCGGTCGGCGGCGGTCGTCGCGGCCGCGCAGGCGGCGTCGAGCGCGTCGGGCGCGAAGCCGGCGGGGACGGAGTCGGTGGCGGGAGCGATCGGCGACGTGACGGACATGGCGGTGGGCGTGGACGGGTGGGGCGGGCGCTCAGGCGGCCGGTCGGCGGCCCGCGACGCCGTCGCGGCGCAGCGCGTCGATCGCCTCGACCGACAGGCCGAGCACCGACGCGAGCACCTCGTCGGTGTGCTCGCCGAGCCGGGGCGCGATCCCCGGCGGCGGCCGGCTCGAGCGCGAGAACGAGATCGGGCTCGCCGCGGTCAGGAAGCGGCCGTAGCCGGGGTGCTCGAGTCGGGCGAACATCGGGTTGGCCTCGGAGACGCGGGGATCCTCCGCGAGCATCTGTCCGAAGTCGCGGTACGGCCCCCAGAGCACGCCCCGATCGGACGACAGCGCGGCGCCCACCTCGGCGAGCGTGCGGGCGGCGAACCACGGCCGCAGGCACGCCGAGATCAGCTCCCGCGCGGCCCAGCGGCCGGCCTCGGAGTCGAGCCGGTGGCCGAGCGCCGCGGCGGCCGCCGCGATCGCGTCGCCGAGGCCCATCGCGCCGACCAGCGAGCGCCACTGCCGGTCGCTGATCGCGACGACCATCGCCCAGCGGCCGTCGGCGGTGCGGAACGCGTCGCCGTAGGCGCCGTACAGCAGGTTGCCGTCGGCGGCGCGGACGTGGCCGTTGACCTCGACGTCGGCGAGGTAGCCGAGGTTGGCGGTCGCGGCGAACGCGAGGTCGGCGAGCGTGAGCCGCACGAGCTGGCCCTCGCCGGTCAGGCGCCGGTGGCGGTCGGCCGCCAGGATCGCGGTGGCGATCGTCATGCCGGCGATCAGGTCCCAGGCGGGCAGCACGTGGTTGACCGGCGCGCGTCCGTCGCCGGTGGCCATCGGGTAGCCGGCCGCGCAGTTGACCGTGTAGTCGAGCGCGTTGGTGCCGTCGGGCGAGCCCGACAGCTGCACCATGATCAGGTCGGGGCGCTTCGCCGCGAGCGCGTCGTAGCCGAGGTCGCCGTCGACGCCGAGGTTCGTCAGGAAGATGCCGCCCGACTCGCCGGGCGCGGCGATCAGGTCCTGCATCAGCGCACGCCCGCGCGGCGCGCGCGGGTCGATCTCGACCGAGCGCTTGCCGTGGTTGAGCTGCGCCCAGTACAGGCTCGCGCCCTCGGCGTTGAGCGGCAGGCGCTGCGCGTCGATGTTGCCCCCGGGCGGATCGATGCGGATCACGTCGGCACCGAGCTGCGCGAGCGCGAGCCCGGCGGACGGCGCGGCGACGAAGGCCGAGAACTCGACGATGCGCAGGCCCGAGAGCGGGGGACGGGACGGGGTCATGGTCAGAAGAACCGGTAGCCGATCGCGGCGAAGCCGCCGACGCTCGTGCGGTCGCGCACCAGCGGCGAGTCGGCGGCGTCGCCGAGCAGCCGGCCGACGCCGATGCCGCCGACCGCGAGCCAGCGGCCGCCGAAGAAGTGGTTGATCGACGCGGTCGCCGACACGCCCCGCAATCCGCTCGAGGCTTCGTAGGGCGCGTAGCCCGAGAGCGCCGCCTGATTCGCGTCGATGCCGTACCAGGTGCGCTGCGAACGGCCGTTCGCGAGCGTCGCGTAGCCGCCGACGGCGAGTCGCGTCGCCGGTCCGAGCTGCAGGTCGCGGCGCGCGCCGGCGTCGAGCTCCGTGCCGCGCGAGCCGCCGCGCACGCTGGCGCCCACCGTCCACGCGGGCGACAGCGACTGCGTCCAGTACGCGCCGCCCTCCACGGTGGTCGAGATGTCGCCGAGTCCCCGCAGATCGTCCGAGTCGCGTTCGTAGCGGCCGAAGCGCGGTACCAGCCGCAGCCCGATCTGCGTCGACGGCGTGTTGACGAACGACCAGCCGATGCCGGTGCCGGTGCCCGCGAAGAAGCCGTTGCGGTGCGCGTAGTCGACGTAGGGCAGCAGCGTCGCGACCCAGTCGTCGGAGCCGGCGTAGACGGGACGCACGAGGAGCGCCGCGCCGCCGAGCAGCCGGCTGTCGCCGGGGCCGACCGGGGGCAGGCTGACCACGCCCTGGAACTGGGCGAACGCGGGGGAGGCGACCGACAGGCAGGCGGCGAGGGCGGCCGGGACGAGTCGGACCGGGGCGGAGCGCAGGGGCATGGGCGGCGGAGGTGGGGAGTCGCGCGGGCCGGAGCGGCCGCCGACGGGCCGTCGATTCCATCACAAAGGGGCCGGTTCCGATCGACTAGGATGCCGTTGTTGCGGGGATCCCGCAGTCCTCCCGGTTCCGGAACTCCACCCTCGTGTCCGTCGTCGATCGCTTCACGCTGTTCACGCAGGCCCGCGAACGCCTCGGCCGGGGATTCTCGCGGACGCTCGTCGCGTCGCTGCCGGTGCTGGCCGACGCGATCGAGGCGGCGGCGATGCGCGAGAACGGCGGCGCGCGCCGGAGCATGCTGGCCGCCGCCGGGCTGCTGCGGATCGAGGGCGCCGAGCGGGCGCGCCGCGCGCTCGTCCAGCTGTACGACATCGCGTTCCGGCTGCTCGAGCTGAATCAGACCCGGCCCGCCGGCGACGACCCGCCGCTGCTCGCGCTGCTCCCCGACCAGGCGCTCGACCGGCAGATCCTCGCCGACGAGCTCGCGCAGGCGCTGCGCGAGCGGCTGGAGACCGTGTATCCGCGCTGGCTCGCGCGCGTCGACGCGCTGACCGGCACCGATGCGAGCGACGCGCGCGCGCCGCTGGGCGCCGGCGCGCTCGCGACCGCCGCGGTGGAGGCGATCTGGCCGCCGGCGGTCGAGCACGCGTGGCGCCCGACGCTGCGGACGGTCGTGCTCGAGCACCTCGCGCCGCCGCTCGCCGACGTGCTCGCCGACGCCGAGCGCTGGCTGGACGAGCAGGGCGTCGCCCCGCGCGAGCGGCCGCCGCCCGCGCGGGCGGATCGTCCGGACGACGAGCCGGACGCACCCGGGGCGATGGAGGAATCGCCCGTCGCCGCCGCGACGGAC
>DASPJX010000074.1:0-6177 GCA_035628395.1 Burkholderiaceae bacterium
GGGCGCCGGCGCGGGGGCGGGCGCGGGCGTCGGCGCGGCCGGCGCGGGCGCGGCGACCGCGACCGGTGCCGGCGCGTAGACCGGGGCCGGGACGACCGGCGTCTTCACGATGCGGACCTTGCCGTCGCCTTCGGTGATCTCCAGCTCGGAGATGCCGGACTCGGCGACGAGGTCGATCAGGGTCTTCAGCTTGCGCAGGTCCATCGGGAGCGTCTTCCTGGCGGGTGGAGGGGGCGATCGGGTCAGGTCTGGCGCCCGACGGTCTCGATCGCGAACTGCAGGGCGAAGCGGTAGCCGGACGGCCCCAGCCCCGCGACGACGCCGACCGCGAGGTCGGACAGGTACGAGTGGTGGCGGAACGGCTCGCGCTTGTGGACGTTCGACAGGTGCACCTCGACGAACGGGATGCCCACGCCGGCGAGCGCGTCGCGGATGGCGACGCTGGTGTGCGTGAAGGCGGCGGGATTGATGACGATGAACCCGACGCCGGCGCCGCGGGCCGCGTGGATGCGCTCGACGAGCGCGCCCTCGTGGTTGCTCTGGAACGACTCGACGCGCACGCCGGCGGCCGCGCCGACGGCGGCCAGCCCCTCGTCGATCTGCGCGAGCGTGGTCGCGCCGTAGATGCCGGGCTCCCGGGTGCCGAGCAGGTTGAGGTTGGGCCCGTGCAGCACCCAGATCGTGTCAGTCATTGGCCGATTCGTCGCGATCTCGCCGAGTTCGGCGCGGATTCTGCGCCGAACGGGGTCTCACTGTCCAGCCTGTGGAATCCCGGGCGCGGGCCGGAGGGCACCGGGAGCGACCGCTCGGCCGGCCCGGCGCGACGACCCGCTCAGCCGAGGAGCGACGCGGCCATCGTCCTCAGCGCGGCGATGTCGACCCGTCCGACGATGCGTCGGGCGACGCCGCCGTCGCGGTTCACCAGCACGGTGAACGGCAGCACGCCGCTCTCGTTGCCGAAGCGGCGCCCGAGCTCGGTGCCGCCCATCCCGGCGACCACCAACGGATAGCCGACCGGCGTCTTCCGGGCGAATTCCGCGATCTTGGCCGCGGAATCGATCCCGATGCCGATCATCTCCAGGCCGCGCGGCGCGAGCTCGGCGTGCAGCGCCGACAGCTCCGGCATCTCCTCGACGCAGGGCGGGCACCAGGTCGCCCAGAAGTTGACGACGAGCGTGCGGCCGGCGAAGCGCGAGAGCGCGAGCGGCGCACCGCTCGCGTCCGGCAGCGTGCGGCCCAGCAGCAGCGTCACCGCGTCGTCGGCCGCCCGGCCCGGCTCGATCCGGCGCCACGCGACGCCGGCGCCGAGCGCCGCCGCGCCGAGCGCGACGCCCGCACCGAGCAGCCAGCCGCGACGCGGTCCCGACGGCGCCGCGCGGCTCACGGCCGCGCTCCGTCGAGGCCGAGCATGCGGCGCACCGCGCCGGCGTCGCCGCGCTCGGCCGGCACGCCGCGCAGCGCGCCGCGCAGGTCGTCGGCCGGATACAGCGACAGCACCACCGGCTCGCCGCGCCAGGTCAGCATCAGCGCCTCGACGTCGTCGCGACGCCCGTCGCCGCGGAAATGCGGCATCTCGCCCACCTCGAAGTCCAGGCCGTCGTTCAGCAGCCGGATCTCGACGTCCTTGACGTCGTCGTGGAAGAGTTGCAGGTGGATCGGCGCGTGTTCGGCGACGATGCCCTTCCACACCGCGCCGGTCAGGTGCGGCCGGAAGTCGTCGAGCGCGTCCATCAGCGCGAGCGCCGCGCGGCGCATCCGCTCGACCCGCGCCGGATGGTCGTCGTCGAACAGCGCGAGGTGCTCGCGCAGCGCCTCGTCGATCTCGACGTTGTCGGGCATCGCGCCGCGCGGCGGGCCCTTGTCGCCGAAGCGCTCGCGCACCGCCTTGCGCTTGGCGCTGCCGTAGTCGAGCCCGCCGTCGGCGACCCACTGCGCGGCCGCGGCCGCGAGCTCGCGGCGCAGCGGATCGGACGGGGCCGGGACCTCGGCGGGCGTGCCGGGCGGGCGCGGGATCGGATCGAGCCGGGGAGGGGTGTCGGACATCGGGGGCGTCGCCTGGGACCGGGCGCCGGCCGGGCGCGCGGGGCGCCCGGCGCGCCGTCGCGGCCCGGCCGGAGCGGGGCCGCGGGGGTCGCGCCCGCGGGTCGGGCCAGTGTATCCGATCGGTAGAATGCCCCGATGCACCTCCACATCCTCGGCATCTGCGGCACCTTCATGGGCGGGCTGGCCGCGATCGCCCGCGAGGCCGGCCACCGCGTGACCGGCTGCGACGCCAACGTCTACCCGCCGATGAGTGACCAGCTGCGCGCGCTCGGCATCGAGCTGATCGAGGGCTTCGACGCCGCGCAGCTCGACCTCTCGCCCGACGTCTGGGTGATCGGCAACGTGGTCTCGCGCGGCAACCCGCTCATGGAGGCGATCCTCGACGCGCGCCGGCCCTACGCGTCGGGCCCGCAGTGGCTGTCCGAGCACGTGCTCGCCGGCCGCCGCGTGCTCGCGGTCGCCGGCACGCACGGCAAGACCACCACCGCCTCGCTGCTCGCCTGGATCCTGGAGGCCTGCGGCCGCGCGCCCGGCTTCCTGATCGGCGGCGTGCCGATGGACTTCCCGTTCTCGGCGCGGCTCGCCGCGCCCGACGCGCCCTTCGTCATCGAGGCCGACGAGTACGACACCGCGTTCTTCGACAAGCGCTCCAAGTTCGTCCACTACCGGCCGACGACCGCGATCCTGAACAACCTCGAGTTCGATCACGCCGACATCTTCCCGGATCTCGCCGCGATCGAGACGCAGTTCCACCATCTGGTGCGCACGGTGCCGCGCTCGGGCCGGCTCGTCGTCAACGGCTCGCAGCCGGCGCTCGAGCGGGTGCTCGCGCGCGGCTGCTGGAGCGAGCGCGTCGACTTCGACGTGCCGGGCGGCTGGCACGCGGCCGAGACGGTCGAGTCCGCCGACGCGACCGAGTTCGACGTGATGCGCGGCGCCGAGCGGATCGGCCGCTGCCGCCTGCCGCTCGCCGGGCGCCACAACCGGGCCAACGCGGTCGCCGCGATCGCGGCCGCCGAGCACGCCGGCACGGCGCCCGCCGACGCGATCGCCGCGCTCGCCCGCTTCGGCGGCGTGCGCCGGCGGCTCGAGGTGCGCGGCACGGTCCGCGGCGTGACCGTCATCGACGACTTCGCGCACCATCCGAGCGCGATCGAGACCACGATCGACGGGCTGCGCGCGCGCCTCGCGCCCGGCGAGCGGATCCTCGCCGTGGTCGAGCCGCGCTCGAACACGATGAAGCTCGGCGCGATGAAGGCGATGCTGCCCGGCAGCCTGGAGGGCGCGGCGCTGACCTTCTGCTACGCGGCCGGCCTCGGCTGGGACGCGGCCGAGGCGCTCGCGCCGCTCGGCGCGCGGGCGGCGACGTTCACCGACCTGCAGGCGCTGGTCGACGCGGTGGCCGCCGCCGCCCGGCCCGGCGACCGGGTGCTGGTGATGAGCAACGGCGGCTTCGGCGGCGTGCACGGCCGCCTGCTCGACGCGCTCGGGCGCGGCTGAGGGGCGCGCCGGTGCTCGTCTACCTGCACGGCTTCCGCTCGTCGCCGTCGTCGTTCAAGGCGCGCCTGCTCGCCGAGCGGATGGCCGCGCTCGGGCGCGCCGCCGAGTTCGCGTGCCCGCAGCTGCCGGTGTCGCCGCGCGAGGCGATCGCGCTCGTCGAGTCGTCGTTCGCGCTCGGACCCGGCGACACGCTGGTCGGCAGCTCGCTCGGCGGCTGCTACGCGACGCGGCTCGCCGAGCGGCACGGCTGCCGCGCGGTGCTGCTGAACCCGGCCACGCGACCGGCGGCGGGTCTCGCGCGCTACCTCGGTCCGCAGACGATGTTCCACGATCCGTCGCGCTCGTTCGAGCTGCGCGCCGAGCACCTCGACGAGCTGCGCGAGATCGAGGTCCGCGCGATCACGCGCCCGGAGCGCTACTTCCTGGTCGCGGCGACCGGCGACGAGCTGCTCGACTGGCGCGAGATGGTCGCCGCGTACCCGGGCGCGCGGCACCGGGTCGTCGAGGGCGGCGACCACGGCCTGTCGGACTTCGCCGAGCACCTCGACGAGGTGCTCGGGTTCGCGGGCGTGGCGACCGGGCGCTGAGCGCGCCGGTCAGCCGCGCAGCAGCCGCCCCGGCGTCGCGCCGGTCAGGCGGTCGTCGCGCAGCGTCTCGACGCCGGCCACGAAGGTGTGCCGATAGCCGGTCGCGGTCTGCATGAAGCGCCTGCCGCCGGCCGGCAGGTCGTACTGCACGCGGGGCCGGTGCAGCGCGAGCCGCCCGGCGTCGATCAGGTTGAAGTCGGCCCGCAGCCCGGGCAGCACCGCGCCCCGGTCGGCGATGCCGTAGGCGAGCGCGCTGACGCGCGTCTGCTTGGCGATCAGCCGCTCGATCGGGATGCGCGGGCCGCGCCGGCGATCGCGCGCCCAGTGGGTGAGGAGGAAGGTCGGCCCCGCGCCGTCGCAGATCGTGCCGACGTGCGCGCCGCCGTCGCCCACGCCCATCACGGTCGCCGGATCCTCGAGCATCGTGCGCACCACCTCGAGGTCGCCGAAGGTGTAGTTCTCGAACGGGTGCAGCAGCACGCCCCGGCCCTCGTCGGCCATCAGGATCTCGAGCGCCACCGCCCACGGCGAGCGGCCCTGCGCGCGCGCGATCGCGCCGACCGAGCGCGCGGCCTCGGGCTCGTAGTCGGGCACCTCGCCCATCTCGAACGCGCGCTCGAGCATGCCGCCGATCATCCGCGTCGTGCGGTCGCCCGGGCGCTCGTCGACCAGCCGCGCGCGCAGCGCCGGGTCGGCGCGCAGCCGCGCGACGCGCTCGGCGGGGGACAGCGCCGCGAGCGGCGCCCACGCCGGATGCGTGCCGAACGGATTGAGCGTCCCCTCGAGCGAGATCAGCACGCCGATCGCGCGCGCGCCCACCTGGCCGTTGACCTCGAGCCCGTCCGCGCGCGCGGCGTGGATCGCGTCGAGCGTCTCGCGCCAGAGCATCGGCTTGCGGTCGACCTGGATCAGCAGCAGCGACAGCGGCCGGCCCGCGATGCGCGCCGCCTCGACGAGCACGTCGACGTCGCGGTCGTCGAGGTCGGAGTTGACCTCGAGCACGCCGCGGCCGGCGCGCCGCATCGCCGCGGCCAGCGCGAAGAGCTCGTCCTCGCCGGCGGAGAGGCTCGGCGTCGGGCGGCCGTCGCGCGCCCGGTGCTTGACCGTGCGCGAGGTGGTGAGCCCGAGCGCGCCCGCGCGCAGCGCCTCCTCGAGCAGCGTCGACATCCGGTCGAGCTCGGCGGCCGTCGGCCGCTCGCGGTGGTCGCCGCCGCGCTCGCCCATCACGTAGCAGCGCAGCGGCGCGTGCGGCACCTGCGCGCCGATGTCGATCGCGTGCGGCAGGCGCGCGAGCGCGTCGAGGTACTCCGGGAAGCTCTCCCAGCCGAACGGGATGCCTTCGGCGAGCACCGTGCCGGGGATGTCCTCCACGCCCTCCATCAGGTTGATCAGGAAGTCCTGCGTGCCGGGGCGCAGCGGCGCGAAGCCCACCCCGCAGTTGCCGAACACCGCGGTGGTCACGCCGTGGATCGACGAGGGCGCGAGCTCGGCGTCCCAGGTCGCCTGCCCGTCGTAGTGGGTGTGGATGTCGACGAAGCCGGGCGTCATCAGCAGGCCCCGCGCGTCGATCTCGCGCCGGCCGCGGCCGACGGGTCCGTCGTCGGCGTCGACCGCCCCGGGGGCGAGCCGCTCGAAGCCCGGCAGCTCGGCCGCGCCGCGGCGATTCACCGCGACGATCCGGTCGCCGTCGACCGCGACGTCGGCGACGCGGGCCGGCGCCCCGGTGCCGTCGACCAGCGTCGCGCCGCGGATCACGAGGTCGTGGGTGTCGGGGGACATGGCGGGCTCCGGGGCGGGACGGTGCGGCGCGACGGCCGCGGGACGGACGTCCGCATCGTAGGCCGCGCAGGCCGGCGCGCCCAGCGCGGGTTCCGCGGCGGGGCGGACCTGCGCCGGGCGGCCTTGCAGCGGTCGTGCGTCGGTCGGTCCTCGGCCGGTCGGTTCTGCGCTGGTCGGTTCTGCGCTGGTCGGTCGCGCGGCGCACGGCTCCATGGCGCGGCTCCGCAGCGCACGACTCCGCGGCACACGGCTCCGCGACGCACGGCTC
>DASPJX010000075.1:0-3531 GCA_035628395.1 Burkholderiaceae bacterium
GACGAGGTCGAGTACATCCTGCGGCAGTCCGACGCGCGCGTGCTGATCGCGATGGACCGGTACTGGGACATCGACTTCCTCGGCATGATCCGCGCGCTGGTGCCCGAGCTCGACGCGTCGACGCCCGGCGCGCTGCGCTCGGAGCGGCTGCCCGAGCTGCGCGCGGTCGCGCTCTGGGGCGACGTCCGGGCGCCGGGCACGACGAGCCTCGCCGCGCTGCGGCGCGAGGGCTCGGCGCGGCTCGCCGCCGGCGACGCGCTGCCCGACGCGGACCCCGACGACACGGTGATCATCGTCTACACCTCGGGGACGACCGGACACCCGAAGGGCGCGATGCACGGGCACGTCGTGCTGCGCAACGCGGCCAACATCGCGCGCGTGATGCACATCGAGCCCGGCGACGTGATCCTCGGGCACATGCCGCTCTACCACGTCGCCGGCGCGTTCACCGCCTGCATCCCGACGATCCTGCTCGGCTGCACGCTGGTCACGCTGCCGCAGTGGATCCCCGACGAGGCGCTCGACACGATCGAGCGCGAGCGCGTGACGATCTTCGGGGGCATCCCGACGCACTTCATCGACTGCCTCGACGCGATCCGGCGCCGGCCGCGCGACGTCTCGTGCCTGAAGTCCGCCTGGATCGGCGGCGCGCCGGTCACGCCCGACGTCGCGCTCGCCTCGAAGAACGAGCTCGGCCTGCGCGCGCTGCAGGCGGTCTACGGCATGACCGAGACCACCGCCGCGACGGTGTTCAGCGAGTTCGACGCGCCGCTCGAGGTGCTGTGCGACAACAAGGGCCGGCCGATCGGCGAGTTCGAGGTGATCGTGGCCGACCCGATCGCCGGCACCGCGCTGCCCGTCGGCACGGTCGGCGAGGTCCGGGTGCGCGGCCACCTCGTGATGAAGGGCTACTACAGGAATCCGCAGGCGACCGCCGAGGTGATCACGCCCGACGGCTGGTTCCGCACCGGCGACCTCGGCGTCTTCGACGAGCAGGGCTACCTGAAGATCACCGGCCGTCTGAAGGAGATGTTCATCGTCGGCGGCTCCAACGCCTACCCGGCGGAGATCGAGCGGCTGCTGCAGGGCATCCCGCAGGTCAAGCAGGCGGTCGTCGTCGGCGTGCCGCACCGTCGCCTCGGCGAGGTCGGCTTCGCGTTCGTCCAGCTGCACGAGGGCGCGTCGCTCGAGGCCGACGCGCTGATCGCGCTGGCGCGCCCGATGATGGCCGACTACAAGGTGCCGCGGCACGTGCGCTTCGTCGACGAGTTCCCGCGCACGACGACCGGCAAGATCCAGCGGTTCGTGCTGCAGCGCCAGGCGCGCGAGCAGACCGCGGGCTGACGGCCGCCCGCCCCGAGGAGCATCGCGTCGTGGCCATCCGGGACGAACTGAAGAGCTTCAAGAAGGAGCGGATCCTGGAGGAGGCCGAGCGCCTCTTCTACGAGCGCGGCTTCCGCGGCACCAGCATGGACGCGATCGCCGAGTCGCTCGACATGACGAAGCCGTTCGTCTACGGCGCGTACGAGCGCAAGGTCGACATCCTCGTCGACATCTACCTGCGCGCGGTCAACCGCTCGCTCGAGACGATCCGGCAGGCCCGCGAGGCCGGCGGCTCGCCGACGCAGCAGCTGCGCCGCTTCGCGCTGCGGTTCACCGGCGTGGTGATCGCGAACCAGCCGGGCACCGCGGTGTTCTTCCGCGAGGAGTCGTCGATCCCGCAGGAGACGCTGCGCGAGATCAACGCGCTGAAGGGCCGCTTCGACGACGAGCTCGCGGCGCTGATCGCCGACGGCGTCGCCGCGGGCGAGTTCTCGGTCGCCGACCCCAGGACGGCGACGCTCGCGATCGGCGGGATGATCAGCTGGGCCTACGTCTGGTACCGCAAGGACGGGCGGCTGCAGCCGGACGACATCGGGGCCCACATGGCCGCCTACGCGCTGCGCCTGGCGGGCGTGCGCGAGCCCGGAGGCTGAGGCGATGCCGGTCCGCGTCGAGCGTCCCGAGCCGCGCGTGGCGGTCGTCGTCGTCGACAACCCGACGCGGCGCAACGCGCTCGGCGAGCCGGAGTTCCGCGGTCTCGCCGCGGCGTGGGCCGCGCTCGAGCGCGAGCCGGCGGTGCGCGCGGTCGTGGTGCGCGGCGAGGGCGAGGCGTTCTGCGCGGGGGCCGACCTGTCGGCCGCCGGGCTCGCCTCGCTGCCCGACATCGACGAGCTGATCGACGCGGCGCTGCTCAAGACGCGCTTCTTCCCGAAGCCGCTGGTGGCCGCGATCGGCGGCGCCTGCGTGGCCGGCGGGCTCGAGCTCGCGCTGTCGTGCGACCTGCGCGTGATCGCCGCCGGCGCGCGGATCGGCCTGCCCGAGGTCCGCTGGGGCATCCTGCCCTCGGGCGGCGCGGCGATGAAGCTCGCCGACCAGATCGGGCAGGCCGACGCGATGCGGCTGCTGCTGACCGGCGAGCTCGTCGACGGCGCCGAGGCCGCCCGGCTCGGCCTCGGCACGCTCGCGCCCGACGGCGCCGCGGCGCTGGACGAGGCGATGCGGCTCGCGCGGGCGATCGCCGCGGCGAGCCCGGTCGCGGTCCAGGCGACGAAGCGCGCGGCCGCCGAGGCGCGGCAGCGCGCCTACGCGGACCGGGAGCCGGCCGAGCGCGCGCTGGTCGCCCGGGTGCGCGCGAGCGGCCACGCCGCGATCGGCGCCCGGGCGTTCCTCGAGCGGCGCGTTCCCGACTATCCGGACTGAGTCGCCGGCCCGCTCCGCGGACCCCGCGCGCCGTACCGTCGCGCTCGACAATCCCGATCGGCATGATAGGCTACCGACCAGTATGAACAGGACCCGACCATGACCGATGCCCGTCGCGACGCCGCGCTGCGCGAGGCCTCCGTGCCGACGCTGCTGATGTGCCTGGCCCAGATCACCGGCGATCCGCGCTGGCTCGACGATCCCTTCCGCCCGAAGCGCGACGTCTCGATCTTCGCGGAGCCGACCGGCGGGCTGTCCGAGGCCGCGCAGCGCACGGTGCGCGAGGCGCTGTCGCGGGTGCTCGACGAGCTCGCCGACGGCCGCCGCACGCTGCCGCCGCTGCCGAGCGAGGAGCGGATGGCCGAGATGATGAGCGTCTGCGTCGGCGAGCACGTGCCGCGCGAGTACTCGGTGATGGCGCTCGAGGAAATGGGCTTCCTCGACCGTCGGCTCGACTGGCGCGTGCCGCCCGAGCCGGCGAAGGTCGAGGGCTTCGAGGTGCTGGTGATCGGCGCCGGCTTCTCGGGCATCGCCGCCGGCTACCGGCTCGCGCAGATGGGCATCCCGTTCCGGATCGTCGAGAAGAACGCGGACGTCGGCGGCGTCTGGCTCGAGAAC
This sequence comes from Burkholderiaceae bacterium, assembly GCA_035628395.1. GTDB lineage: Bacteria > Pseudomonadota > Gammaproteobacteria > Burkholderiales > Burkholderiaceae_E > UBA4615. The sequence continues at coordinate 3,361 of DASPJX010000075.1, forward strand.
GACTACCCCGAGGCGGGCGTCGACACCCCGAACCACTTCTACTCGTTCTCGTTCGCCCCCAACCTCGGCTGGACGAGCAACTACTCGAAGCGCGACGAGGTCTGGGCGTACCAGAAGCGCGTGTTCGACGAGGTCGGCCTGCGGCCGCGCACCGAGTTCGGCGTCGAGGTC
>DASPJX010000076.1:0-4309 GCA_035628395.1 Burkholderiaceae bacterium
CGGCGCGGGTCGGTCGAGGCGGGTCGGTCGAGGCGGGCTGGAGGCGACGCGTGCCTGGTCCGTCGCGGGCTTCAGCCGTCGGAGCTTTTTGCCGGCGCGGCCTTGATCCGGCGCGGCCTTGATCCGGCGCGGGCTTGATCCGGCGCGGACCTGATCGGGCGCAGGGCGAGTCGATACGGGATCGCGTCGGTGCGTGCTCGAGTCGACGCGGGCCGACCCGGCGTGCACCCCCGTCGACGCAGACCTCGCCCGACGCGTTCCTCGGCCGACGCGCGTCTTCGCCGACGCGCCTCAGCCGAACGGGTGCGTCTCCGCCGACGCGCGCCTCCGCCGAACGCGCGCCTCAGCCGGCCGCGGCCTCGCTCCAGAGCGCGGGCTTCCTGCGCTCCTTCTCGATCGCGGCCAGCGCGCCGGCGTGCGCGGCGAGCTCGGCCTCGGTCGGCAGGAGCACGCGCAGCCCTCGGGGCGGCCAGTCCGCGGTCAGCCTCGAAGCGTCGCGCGAATCGTCCGAGTCGAGCGCGATCTCGAAGCTGTCCTGCCCGCGCGTCATCGCGAGATAGACCTCGGCGAGCAGCTCGGCGTCGAGCAGCGCGCCGTGCAGCGCGCGGTGCGCGTTCGACACGCCGTAGCGGTCGCAGAGCGCGTCGAGCGAGTTGCGCTTGCCCGGATGCATCTCGCGTGCGAGCAGCAGCGTGTCGACCACGTCGGGGCAGCCCTCGCGGAACGCGCCGCGCCCGATCCGGGCGAGCTCGGCGTCGAGGAACGACAGGTCGAACGCGGCGTTGTGGATCAGCACCTGCGCGCCGTCGCAGAACGCGAGCACCCGGTCGGCGACCTCGGCGAAGCGCGGCTTGTCGCGCAGGTCGTCCCAGGTCATGCCGTGCACCTTGGTCGCGCCCTCGTCGATCTCGCGCTCGGGGTTCAGGTACAGGTGCAGCGTGCGCCCGGACAGCCGCCGGTTGACGATCTCCACGCAGCCGATCTCGATGATCCGATGGCCCTGCTCGGCCATCAGGCCGGTGGTCTCGGTGTCGAGGACGATCTGCCTCACGAGCCCGCCGACGGGTTCGGGGCCGATCCGGCCGGGTGCGGCGGGACGCCCGGTTGGGGCGCGGCGGCCGGCGCCGGCGCGTCGGCCTCGGCCTGCGCGGCGTCGAGACGCCCGGCGTCGCCGCGGCGGCGACGGCCGAGCAGCGTGTAGAAGGTCGGCACGACGAACAGCGTGAGCACGGTGCCGAGCGACATGCCGCCGACGATCACCATGCCGATCTGCATCCGGCTCTCGGCGCCCGCGCCGGTCGCGAGCGCGAGCGGCACCGCGCCCAGCACCATCGCGCCGGTGGTCATCAGGATCGGGCGCAGCCGCAGCGCCGCCGCCTCGACCACCGCCTGCCGCATGTCGCGGCCCTCCTCGCGCAGCTGGTTCGCGAACTCGACGATCAGGATCCCATGCTTGGTGATCAGGCCGACCAGCGTGATCAGGCCGATCTGGCTGTACACGTTCAGCGTGCCGCCGCTCCACTGCAGCAGCGCGAGCGCCCCGGTCATCGCGAGCGGCACCGTGAGCATGATGATGAACGGATCGACGAAGCTCTCGAACTGCGCGGCGAGCACCAGGTAGATGAAGCCGAGCGCGAGCGCGAAGGTCACGAGCAGCGCCGACGACGACTGCTTGAACTCGCGGGTCTGGCCGTTGTAGTCGACCGCGTAGCCGGTGGGCAGGTGCTTGCGCGCGGCGCCCTCCAGGTACTCCACCGCCTCGCCGAGCGAGGTGCCGGGCGCGAGGTTCGCGGTGATCGTCACCGCGCGGCGCTGCCCGAAGTGGTTGAGCTCGCGCGGGCTGACCGCCTCCTTCCAGGCGACCAGCCCGGAGAGCGGCACCATCGTGTCGTTGCGCCCGCGCACGAAGATCGTCGCGATGTCCTGCGGCGAGTTCCTCGCCTCGGCGTCCAGCTGCACGATCACGTCGTACTGCTCGCCGTTGCGCTTGAAGCGCGTCACCTGGCGCCCGCCCAGCATCGTCTCGATCGCGCGCGCGATCGCGTCGACCTGCACGCCGGCGTCGGCCGCGCGCTCGCGGTCGATCGTCAGCTTGAGCTCGGGCTTGTTCAGCCGCAGGTCGCTGTCGACGCCCTGCATGCCGGGCCACTGCTGCAGGTCGCGCACCAGCGGCCCGATCGTCTGCTGCAGCTTGTCGTACGGATCGGAGGTCAGGATCACGAAGTTGATCGGGCGCTCGCGCGGCGACTGCCCGAGCGACGGCGGCGCGACCGCGAACGCGAGCACGCCCGGGATCGCGAGCAGCTTCGGCTGCAGCTCCCGGATGACGTCCTGCACCTTGCGCTGGCGGTCGTCCCAGTCGGTCATCCGCCAGAACGCGATGCCCTGCGCCACCGTCGGGTTGCCGGCGACGACGAACGCGCGGTCGATCTCGGGGATGCCGCGGGCGATCGCCTCGAGCTGGCGACCGTACTTCTCGGTGTAGCCGATCGACGCGCCGTCGGGGCCGTTGATGATCGTGACGATCGTGCCGCGGTCCTCGATCGGCGCGAGCTCCTTCTTCATGCCGATCCACAGCCCGTAGCACGCGTAGGCGACGGCGGCGTAGGCGATCAGGATCAGCCAGCGGTTGCGCAGCGTGAAGCGCAGCGCCGCCGAGTAGCCGCGGGTCAGGCCGTCGAGCGCGGCCTCGATGCCGCGGCCGATGAAGGTCCGCTCGCCGTGCGGCTTGAGCAGCTTGCTGCACATCATCGGCGACAGCGTCAGCGCGATGAAGCCCGAGACCAGCACCGCGCCGGCCAGCGTCAGCGCGAACTCGACGAACAGGCGCCCGGTGCGCCCGGGCGTGAACGCGACCGGCGCGTACACCGCGGCGAGCGTGAGCGTCATCGCGACCACCGCGAAGCCGACCTCGCGGGTGCCCTTGAACGCGGCCGCCACCGGGGACATGCCCTCCTCGATGTGCCGGTAGATGTTCTCGAGCACGACGATCGCGTCGTCGACCACCAGGCCGATCGCCAGCACGAGCGCGAGCAGCGTCAGCGTGTTGATCGTGAACCCCGCGGCCAGCATCAGCGCGAAGGTGGTGATCAGGGCCACCGGGATCGTGACCAGCGGGATGATGCTCGCGCGCACCGAGTGCAGGAACACGAAGATCACGACCGCCACGAGCAGCACCGCCTCGAGGATCGTCGAGTAGACCGACTTGATCGCGCGGTCGATGAAGACCGTGTTGTCGTTCGCGACCTGCACCGTGAGCCCGGGCGGCAGCTCGCGCTGCAGGTTCGGCAGCTCGGCGCGCAGCGCCTGGGCGAGCGTCAGCGGGTTGGCGGTCGCCTGCTTGACCACGCCGACCGAGATCGCGTTGCGGCCGTTCAGCCGCACGATCGAGCGCTCGTTCTTCGGGGCGAGCCCGACCTTGGCGACGTCGCGGATCTTGACCGGGTAGTTGTTGACGGTGCGGACCACCACCTCCTCGAACTCCTGCGCGCGCTGCAGGTCGGTCTGGGAGACGACGGTGAACTCGCGCTGGGTGCTCTCGATCCGGCCCGACGGGATCTCGACGTTCTGGCGACGCAGCGCGTCCTCGACGTCCTGGGGCGTGAGCCGGAACGAGGCGAGGCGGTCGGGGTCGAGCCAGATCCGCATCGAGTACGCGCGCTCGCCGAAGATCCGGACGTCGGCCGCGCCGGGCAGCGTCTGGATCCGCGGCTTGATGTTGCGGTTCACGTAGTCGGAGACCTCGAGCGGATCCATCGAGTCGCTCGTGAACGCCAGCCAGATGATCGGGCTCGCGTCGGCCTCGACCTTCGAGATCACCGGCTCGTCGACGTCCTGCGGCAGGCGCTGGCGGACGCGCGCGACCCGGTCGCGCACGTCGGCGGCGGCCGAGTCGGGGTCGCGCTCGAGGCGGAAGCGCACGGTGATCTGGCTCTGCTCGGGCCGCGAGATCGACGTCAGCACGTCGACGCCCTCGATGCCGGCGATCGAGTCCTCGAGCGGCTTGGTGACCTGCGACTCGATGATCTCGGCCGACGCGCCGACGTAGCGGGTCTCGACGTTGACGACCGGCTCGTCGATCTTCGGATACTCGCGCACCGCCAGCCGGTCGTAGCTGACGAGGCCGAGGAGCATCAGGACCAGCGACAGCACGGTCGCGAAGACCGGCCGCCGGATGCAGACGTCGGACAGGCGCATCGGGGCTCCGTTCGATCAGCGCGCCCGCGCGCCGCCGGGCGAGGCGGGCGCGGGCGTGGTGGCCGCGACGGCGATGCCGGGGGCGGCCGGCGCGGCGCCGGCCGGCGCGGGC
>DASPJX010000077.1:0-36755 GCA_035628395.1 Burkholderiaceae bacterium
TGCCCGACGCCGAGCGCGCGCTCGGGCGCGAGCGGCTCGAGGAGATCGGGGCGCAGATGACGAAGCGCCGGGTCGCGCTGATGGCGCCCCGGGCCGGCGAGGTCGTCGGCACCGCGGTCCGTGCGGCGCCCGCGACGACCGCGATGCTCGTCGCCGGCACGCTGATCGGCGCGACCTACGTCGCCCGGCGCGCGTTCGCGCGCTGACCTACGCACGGGGCGCGTTCGCGCGCCGACCCGCGCACGGCGCGCGCTCGCGCGCCGACCCTCGGCGGTCCGGCCCCCGGCCGGGCCGTCCGCTCAGAGGAAGCGGTCGAGCAGCTTGCGGCTGTGCCGATCGAGCGCCGACACGTCGCGCACCAGGTACTGGACCCCGTGCCGGTCGGCGATCAGCAGCGTCGAGCGCGCGAGCCGGCGGATGTCCTCCTCGCCCTTGAGCACCAGCGTCGCCGCGCCGCGATCGGTGTCGATCGTCCAGGTGCTCGGCGTCGCGAAGCTCGAGACCTCGCGGATCGCCCGGATCTCGGGGACGAACTCGCGGCTCGCGAGGTCGGCCTCGACGAGCGCGCGGCGCGCCGGATCGACGTCGGCGAGCCGCTCGACCCAGGCGAGCTCGCGGCCGTCCGCGCTCACGAGCGCGACGCCCTCGTCGGGCGCGCCGATCGGGAACGCGCGCACCGGCACGACGCCGACGTGCTCGGCGCCGTCGGGCAGCGTCAGCACCAGCCGCCCGAACGGATCGCGCGACAACCGGAAGTCGGGCGACGGCCGGGCCTCAGCCATCGCCGTCCTCGTCCGCGTCCCAGACCGGGCGGCGGCGCAGCGGCTCGTCGCTCTCGTCGCCCTGCCTCACCTGCGCCTGGTAGAGCCTGAAGTACGCGCCCTCGCGCGCCATCAGCGTCGCGTGGTCGCCGACCTCGACCACCCGGCCGCGATCGAGCACGACGAGCCGGTCGGCCTTGCGCAGCGTCGACAGCCGGTGCGCGATCGCGATCGTCGTGCGCCCGAGCACCAGGTTGTCGAGCGCCTTCTGGATCTCCTTCTCGGTCTCGGTGTCGACCGCGGAGGTCGCCTCGTCGAGGATCAGGATCCGCGGGTCGATCAGCAGCGCGCGCGCGATCGAGATCCGCTGGCGCTCGCCGCCCGACAGCGCCTGCCCGCGCTCGCCGACCAGCGAGTCGTAGCCGTGCGGCAGCCGCAGGATGAACTCGTGGGCGTGCGCGGCGCGCGCCGCGGCGACGATCTCGGCCCGCGTCGCGTCGGGCTTGCCGTAGGCGATGTTCTCCGCGATCGTGCCGAAGAACAGGAACGGCTCCTGGAGCACGAGCCCGATGTGGCGCCGGTACTCGGCGACCGGCACCGAGCGCACGTCGACGCCGTCGATGCGGATCGAGCCGTCGGTCAGGTCGTGGAAGCGGCAGATCAGGTTGACGAGCGTGCTCTTGCCCGAGCCGCTGTGCCCGACCAGGCCGATCATCTCGCCCGGCTCGATCGCGAGGTCGATGCCGCGGATGATCGCGCGGTTGCCGTAGCGGAACTGCGCGTTCCGGATCTCGATGCGGCCCTCGACCCGCGGCAGCGGCACCGGGTTCGCCGGCTCGGGCACGCTCGAGACGTGGTCGAGGATGTCGAAGATCCGCTTGGCGCCCGCGGCGGCCTTCTGGGTGACCGACACGATCCGGCTCATCGAGTCGAGCCGCAGGTAGAAGCGGCTGATGTACGCGAGGAACGCGGTCAGCACGCCGACGGTGATCCGGTCGTTCGCGATCTGCCAGACGCCGAAGCCCCAGACCACCAGCAGGCCGACCTCGGTCATCAGCGTCACGGTCGGCGTGAACAGCGACCACACGCGGTTGACCCGGTCGTTGACCGCGAGGTTGTGGCGGTTCGCGTCGCGGAAGCGGTCGGACTCGCGGCGCTCCTGCGCGAACGCCTTGACGACCCGGATGCCCGGGATCGTGTCGGCGAGCACGCTCGTCACCTCGGCCCAGATCCGGTCGACCTTCTCGAAGCCGGTGCGCAGCCGGTCGCGCACCAGGTGGATCAGCCAGGCGATGAACGGCAGCGGCACGAGCGTGACGAGCGCGAGCCACGGGTCGATCGACGCGAGGATGCCCGCGGTCATCAGGATCATCAGCACGTCGGTGCCGAAGTCGAGCAGGTGCAGCGACAGGAAGACGTTGATCCGGTCGGTCTCGTTGCCGATCCGGGCCATCAGGTCGCCGGTGCGCTTGCCGCCGAAGTACTGCAGCGACAGGTTCAGCAGGTGGTCGTAGGTCTGCGTGCGCAGGTCGGCGCCGATCCGCTCGCTGACCAGCGCGAGGATGTAGGTGCGCGCCCAGCCGAGCCCCCAGGCGAGCAGCGCCGCCCCGAGCAGCCCGCCCAGGTAGAGCCGCACCGTCGCCGGGTCGATCGGCACGCCCCGCTGGTACGGGATCAGCACGTCGTCCATCAGCGGCATCGTCAGGTACGGCGGCACCAGCGTGAACGCCGTCGACGCCACCGTCAGCAGGAAGCCGAGCAGCAGCTGGCGCTTGTAGGGGCGCGCGAAGCGCCACAGCCGCAGCAGCACCCAGGTCGACGGCGGCGCCTCGGGCGCCGGCGCGCACGCCGGGCAGTCCTCGCGGTCGGGCGGCAGCAGCGCCCGGCAGCGCGCGCAGCGCGGCGGCGGCGGGGACGGCGCCTCGTCCGAGCCGCGCGACACCATCGCGAGCTCGAAGGCCTCGATCACGCGCTGCGCGGCGGCGTCGCGGCCGAGCGTGAAGCGCCAGCAGTCGAGACGGCGCCGGTCGTCGACCAGCTCGAGCGTCCCGACCCCGGCGTGGTCGCGCTTGCGCAGCTGCAGCGCGTCGCGCAGCGGCCAGTCGGACCATTCGCCGTCGAGCGCGGCGCGGGCGCTCAGGCGGCGGTCGGTCACGAGCACCAGCCCCCGGCCGAAGCGCAGCCGCGCGTCGAGGTCGGTCTCCAGCGCGGCCAGCACCCGCTCGCCGGGCTCCAGGCGGCCGAGCGCCCCGTCCCGCCACGGATCGGGCAGGACGACGTCGGGCGCCGCGGACGGCGGCTGGGTCGGTTCGTTCATCAACATGGGATCACCCGGGTCCGGCCCGGGACGGCCCGGGTGTCCGGGGCCTCGGGCCGGCGCCGAAGCGCGGCCCGCCGGGAGGCGGCCGCGGCGCGAAGCGTACCGCATCCGTCCGTCCCCCCGGCGGGGCCCCCGAGGAATGCCGCAGCGGGACGGTCGGCGTCAACCGCCCGCGCGCTCGTCCGTTCATCGGACGACGAGCCCTCGCCGTCCGTTCCGCCCCGCCGCCCCGTGCCGCGGCCGCTCCGGGAGGCACCGGCCCCCCGACCCTTCGAAGACCCACATGACATCTCCCGGAGACATCCGGATCCTCGAGATCCGCACGCTGCGCGGCCCCAACCGGTGGACGTATCCCCAGGTGATCGAGGCGCTGGTCGACATCGGGACGCTCGAGGACTGGCCGTCGAACACGCTGCCCGGCTTCAACGACCGGCTGAAGGCCTGGCTGCCGTCGCTGGTCGAGCACCGCTGCAGCTACGGCGAGCGCGGCGGCTTCCTGCGCCGGCTCGACGAGGGCACGTGGCCGTGCCACATCATGGAGCACGTGACGCTCGAGCTGCAGAACCTCGCCGGCATGCCCGGCGGCTTCGGCAAGGCGCGCGAGACCGAGACCCGCGGCGTCTACCGGGTGGTGGTGAGCGCCTACCACGACGGGATCGCCCGGGCGGCGCTCGCCGAGGCCCGCGAGCTGCTGCTCGCCGCGATCGAGGACCGGCCGTACGACATGGCCGCGACGCTGAAGCGGCTGACCCGGATGGTCGACCGCCGCTGGCTCGGGCCGAGCACCGGCTGCATCGTCGAGGCGGCCGACGCCCGCAAGATCGCCGCGATCCGGCTGAACGACGGCAACCTGGTGCAGCTCGGCCACGGCGCCGCGCAGCGCCGGATCTGGACCGCCGAGACCGACCGCACCAGCGCGATCGCCGAGGGCATCTCGCGCGACAAGGACCTGACCAAGCAGCTGCTCGCCTCGGTCGGCGTGCCGGTGCCCGAGGGCGAGTACGTGCGCGACGTCGCCCAGGCGCGCGAGGTCGCGGAGTCGATCGGCTACCCGGTGGTCGTCAAGCCCTACGACGGCAACCACGGCCGCGGCGTCTGCACGAACCTGATGTCGGGCGACGAGGTCGAGGCCGCGTACGCGACCGCGCTCGAGGAAGGCAGCGGCGTCATCGTCGAGAAGTTCGTCCGCGGCTACGAGCACCGGCTGCTGGTGGTCGCCGGCCGGATGGTCGCCGCGGCGCGCGGCGACCTCGCGTTCGTCGTCGGCGACGGCCGCCACACGGTCGAGCAGCTGATCGACCTGCAGCTCAACTCGAATCCGCTGCGCGGCAACGCCGAGACCTCGACGCTGAACTTCGTGCGGCTCGACACCGCCGCCCGGCTCGAGCTCGGCCGCATGGGGCTCGACGGCCGCTCGGTGCTCGAGGACGGCCGCAAGGTGCTGATCCAGCGCAACGGCAACGTGTCGATCGACTGCACCGACCAGGTCCACCCCGACACGGCGGCGCTCGTCGCGCTCGCGGCGCGGGTCGTCGGCCTCGACATCGCCGGCATCGACCTGGTGGCCGAGGACATCTCGCGCCCGCTCGCCGAGCAGGGCGGCGCGATCGTCGAGGTCAACGCCGGCCCCGGGCTGCTGATGCACATCCGCCCGGTCGAGGGCTCGCCGCGCCCGGCCGGCGCGGCGATCGTCGACCACCTGTTCCCGCCCGGCGAGGACGGTCGCATCCCGATCGTCGGCGTCGCCGGCCACCGCGACACGGCGCCGGTCGCCCGGCTGGTCGCGCACCTGCTGCGCGGCACCGGCCGCACCGTCGGCAGCGCGACCACCGAGGGCCTGACGGTCGGCGCGCGCACGCTGCGCACCGGCGACTGCACCGGCTTCGACGCCGCGCAGTCGCTGCTGCTGAACCGCTCGGTCGAGGCCGCGGTCGTCGAGAACCCGCCGCGCATGATGGCCGAGGTCGGGCTCGCGTACGACCGCTGCCTGGTCGGCGTGGTCACCTCGTTCGACCCCGCGGCGACGCTGCCCGACGTCGGCATCGAGACCGAGGACCACGTCTGGGGCGTGCTGCGCACGCAGGTCGACGTCGTGCTCGCGCGCGGCGCGGCCGTGCTCAACGCCGACGAGCCGCGCGTCGTCGAGATGGCGGAGCTGTGCGACGGCGACGTGATCCTGTACGGCGCGCCGACCGGCGCCGCGCTGTCGGCGCACCGGGAGGCCGGCCGCCGCGCGGTGTTCGCCCGCGGCCGCGACGCGGTGCTCGCCGCCGGCTCGGCCGAGACCGTGGTCGCCGGCGCGCTCGACGCGGGTCCGGCCGCCGCGGTGCTGCCGGCGATCGCCGCCGGCTGGGCGCTCGAGCTCGGCACCGACGCGATCCGCGCCGGCCTGTGATCGTACGATGCCGGCCACGGCGCACCCGCCCCGACCGCGGCGCGCGCCGCCGCGGCCCTCTGATCCCTCCCCCAACGCCCGGCGGCGCCCCGCGCGTCGCCGGGCCTTCGCACCGACCGATGGACATCACCCGAGTACGCGCGCTGCGCGGCCCGAACCTGTGGAGCGAGCGCACCGCCCTGGAGGCGATCGTGCGCTTCGACGACGACGAACGCTCGATCGGCGCCCTGCCCGGGCTCGAGGCGGCGCTGCGCGAGCGGCTGCCGGCGCTGCCGGCGCTCGCCGACGCGACCGGCGCGCCGACGTCGGTGCCGGGCGCGCTCGCGCGGATCGCGCTGACGCTGCAGGCCGAGGCCGGCTGCCCGGTCGGGCTGGCGCTCGAGCGCCCGACCCGCGAGCCCGGCGTCACCCGGATCGTCGTCGAGTACTCGCAGGAGCCGGTCGGGCGGCTCGCGTTCGAGCACGCGCAGGCGCTGCTCGCCGCGGCCCGCGCCGGCGCGCCGTTCGACGCGCCCGCGGCGATCGCCGCGCTGCGAGAGCTCGACGAGGACGTGCGGCTCGGGCCGAGCACCGGCTCGATCGTGCAGGCCGCGCTCGATCGCGGCATCCCGTTCCGCCGCCTCACCGAGGGCAGCCTCGTGCAGTTCGGCTGGGGCGTGCACCAGCGGCGGATCCAGGCCGCCGAGGTCGACGCGACCAGCGCGATCGCCGAATCGATCGCGCAGGACAAGGAGCTGACCAAGCGGCTGCTCGAGACGGTCGGCGTGCCGGTGCCGCGCGGCCGCTCGGTCGACGAGCTCGACGACGCCTGGGAGGTGCTGCGCTCGCTCGACGGGCCCGCGGTCGTCAAGCCCCGCGACGGCAGCCAGGGCCGCGGCGTCACCGTCGCGGTGAAGACCCGCGAGGACCTCGAGGCCGCGTGGGCCGCGGCCACCGCGATCAGCGACGACGTGATCGTCGAGCGCTACATCGAGGGCGACGACTACCGCCTGCTCGTCGTCGACCGCAGGCTGGTCGCCGCCGCGCGCCGCGATCCGCCGATGGTCACGGGCGACGGCGTGCACACCGTCGAGCAGCTGGTGGCGCTGGTCAACGCCGACCCGCGCCGCGGCGACGGGCACGCGACGCCGCTCACCCGGATCCGGTTCGACGCGATCGCGCTGTCGCGGCTCGCCGCGCAGGGCCTCGCCGCCGACTCGGTGCCCGAGGCGGGCCGCCGGATCGCGCTGCGCAACAACGCGAACCTGAGCACCGGCGGCACCGCGACCGACGTGACCGACGAGGTCCATCCCGAGGTCGCCGCGCGCGCCGTCGAGGCCGCGCGGATGGTCGGCCTCGACGTCTGCGGCGTCGACGTGGTGTGCCGCGACATCTCGCGCCCGCTCGAGGAGCAGGGCGGCGGCATCGTCGAGGTCAACGCGGCGCCCGGGCTGCGGATGCACCTCGCGCCCTCGTTCGGCCGGCCGCGTCCGCTCGGCGAGGCGATCGTCGGCATGCTGTACGGCCCGGGCGAGACCGGCCGCGTGCCGGTGGTGTCGGTCACCGGCACGAACGGCAAGACCACGACGGTGCGGCTGATCGCCCACCTGCTCGCCGCGAGCGGGCGCACGGTGGGCATGACGAACACCGACGGCGTCTACGTCGGCGGCGTGCAGACCGACGCCGGCGACTGCAGCGGCCCGAAGAGCGCGCGCAACGTGCTGATGCATCCGGACGTCGAGGCGGCGGTCTTCGAGACCGCGCGCGGCGGCATCCTGCGCGAGGGCCTCGGCTACGACCTCGCGAGCGTCGGCGTCGTCACCAACATCGGCGCGGGCGACCACCTCGGGCTCAACTTCGTCGACACCGTCGAGGAGGTGGCCGAGGTCAAGAGCGTCGTGATCCGCAACGTCGCGCCCGACGGCATGGGCGTGCTGAACGCCGACGACCCGCGGTGCGTGGCGATCGCGCCGCTGTGCCCGGCGCCGGTCACCTGGTTCGGGGCGAGCGCCGACTCGCCGGTGATCGCCGAGCGCCGCGCGGCCGGCGCGCGCGTCGTGTTCCGGCGCGGCGACGACGTCGTCTGCGCCGAGCGCGACGCGGAGTGGACGGTGCCGCTCGCCGACGTGCCGCTGACCCGCGGCGGCGCGCTCGGCTTCCAGGTCGCGAACGCGATGGCGGCGATCGCCGCCGCGTGGGCGCTCGGCCTCCCGCGCGACTCGATCCTCGCCGGGCTGCGCGGCTTCGTCAGCGACGCGGCGACCGTGCCGGGGCGCTTCAACGTGTTCGAGTGCCGCGGCGCGACCGTCGTCGCCGACTACGGTCACAACCCGGACGCGATCGAGGCGCTGGTGCAGGCGGTCTCGACGATGCCGGCGACGCGCCGCTCGGTGGTCATCAGCGGCGCCGGCGACCGGCGCGACGACGACCTGCGCGCGCAGACCCGGATCCTCGGCGACGCCTTCGACGAGGTGCTGCTGTACCAGGACGCCGCGCAGCGCGGTCGCGCCGACGGCGAGGTGATCGCGCTGCTGCGCGAGGGACTCGCCGGCGCGTCGCGCACGCGGCGCGTCGACGAGGTCCGCGGCGAGTTCGCCGCGATCGACGTCGCGCTCGGCCGGCTCGAGCCCGGTCACCTGTGCCTGATCCTCGTCGATCAGGTGCAGGAGGCGCTCGACCACATCGCCGCGCGGATCGCCGGCGATCGCTGAAGGCCCCGGGGCGGCGGACGTGCCGCCGCCCGCCGCTCAGCGCGGCGCGAGGACGAGCAGCGTCGAGGTGCCGTGCGCGAGCAGCTTGCCGTCCGGGCCGGTCACGCGGACCTCGGCGGTCAGCACCGTCCGTCCCGGCGACACGACGCGTCCCTCGGCCCGCACCGTGCCGGTCCCGGGCATGATCGCCCGCGTGAAGTTCGCCTTGGTCTCGAGCGTCGTGTAGCCGGTGTCCGCCGGCAGCAGCGTGTGCGCCGCGCAGCCGGCGGCGCTGTCGACCAGCGTCAGCGCCCAGCCGCCGTGCACCGTGCCGAGCGGGTTCAGGATCTCGGCCGAGGGCTCGCCCTCGAACACCGCGAGCCCCGCGCCGACCTCGACCAGGCGGAACGACAGCGTGCGCATGATCGGGGCGGTCGGCAGCCGGCCGTCGCGGATGCGGCTCATGATCTCCAGGCCGGTCAGCCCGGCGATCTCGTCGGGACGGGACACGCCGTAGCGCGGGGCGGGGTCGGTCATCGGGGGCTCCTGCGGATCGGTGCCGCGGGGCGGCGTCCGCGCTACCCTACCGCGGACGCCGCCGCGCCGCTCGGCGCCCGCCCCCCGGCCGCGGAACGGCACGCCTCCGGAGACCCGCGCATGACCGTCCGCATCGTCCGCCTCGGCAGCCCTCGCGCCCCCGACGAGGGGCTGCGCGTCGGCACCGTCCGGCGCCCGCCGCGCGGCGTCCGCAAGACCGAGTTCGCGAGCGGCGACTGGTACGACGTCTGGTTCCCGAACCTCGCGCCGAGCGCGCCGCTGGTCGCCGCGGCGCTGCGGGCGACGACCGCGGCCGAACGGCGGGCCTTCGCCCGCGGCTACGTCGCCGAGATGGCCGAGCCCGGCCCGAGCCGCGACCTCGACCTGATCGCGGCGCTGTCGCACCGCACGAACCTGTCGGTCGGCTGCTACTGCGAGGACGAGTCGCGCTGCCACCGCTCGCTGCTGCGGCGGCTGCTCGAGCGGCGCGGCGCGGCGATCGGCTGACGCCCGGGCCGAGGCCGAGGCGCGCGCCTCAGGCGATCAGGTAGCCCCCGTCGACCGGCACGATCGCGCCGGTGACGAAGGCCGCCGCCGGCGACGCGAGGAACAGCGCGACGCCGGCCACGTCCTCGGGCCGGCCCCAGCGCCGCATCGGCGTGCGCTCGACGATCGGGCCGCTGCGCGCCGGATCGGCCTGCAGCGCCTCGGTCAGCGGCGTCGCGATCCAGCCGGGCGCCACCGCGTTGACCCGGATGCCGTCGGGCGCGTACGCGATCGCGAGCGACTTGGTCAGCTGGCCGATGCCGCCCTTGCTGGCCGCGTAGCCGGGCACCAGCCCGCCGCCGAACCAGGTCAGCATCGACGCGGTGTTGACGATGCAGCCGCCGCGGCGCGCGAGCAGCGGTCGCGCGGCGGTGGCGGTGCGCATCGACCCGTTCAGGTTGACGTCGACCACCGCCTCGAACACCTCGGGACGGTGCTCGTCGCCGCGGCGGATCACGCCCGCGCAGTTGACGAGCACGTCGAGCGAGTCGAGCGTCCCGAACAGCGCGGCCACCGTGGCCGCGTCGCGGACGTCGAGCGTCGCGAACGCGAGGCGCCCGTCGCCGCCGGACGCGCGCGCGGCGGCGACCTCGGCGTCGGTCGCGCCGGTCGCGGTCACCGAGGCGCCGTGCGCCGCGAACGCGTCCGCGATGCCGCGGCCGATGCCGCTGGTCGCGCCGACCACGAGCACGCGGCGGCCGGCGAAGGTCTCGGGGGCGAATCCGTGGGGCGAGGCGGTCATGGCGGCGGAGCGGAGGGCGACGACGGCCCGCAGCGTAAACCGGATCGCGCGCGACGGCGGCGCCGCGATCCGGATCCGCCGGGCCCTTGCCCGCCGGCGCGCCGTGCCTCAAGCTCGCGGCCTGCCGCGCCGTCCCGGCGCCGTCGCCCATCCTCCCGCCGTCCATGAACGTCACCAAGCGAGCGCTGCTGCGCGCCCTGTCCGCCGCCGTCGCGGCCCCGACCCTGCTCGTCGCGGGCTGCGCGACGCCCGAGGCCGGCGACGACGCGTACCGTCCGTCGATCGGGCAGCCGGGCAAGGACGTGATGTGGGTGCCGACGCTCGACGCGCTGGCCGTGCCGATGCTCGAGGCCGCCGGCGTCACCGAGCGCGACCTCGTCTACGACCTCGGCTCGGGCGACGGCAAGCTCCCGATCCTGGCCGCGCGCCGCTACGGCGCCCGGGCGGTCGGCATCGAGTACGACGCCCGGCTCTCGGCGCTCGCGCAGCGCAACGCCGAGCGCGCCGGCGTCACCGACCGCGTGCGGATGATCCACGGCGACATCTTCCGCGAGGACTTCTCCGCGGCGACGGTGGTCGCGCTCTACGTCGGCCAGGACCTGAACCTGAAGCTGCGCCCGACGCTGCTCGCGATGCGCCCGGGCACGCGCGTCGTCTCCAACCTGTTCGACATGGGCACCTGGGAGCCCGATCGCGTGATCCGCGTGCCCGACCAGAACCCGGCGTACCTGTGGGTGGTGCCGGCGCGCGTCGAGGGCGAGTGGGAGATCGCCGGGCTGCCCGAGGGCGGGCCCGCGACGCTGCGGCTCGCGCAGACCTTCCAGAAGGTCGCCGGCACGCTCGTCCTCGCGGGTCGCCCGGCCGCCGAGGTCGAGGGCCGGCTCGAGGGCACGCGCCTCGTCGTCGAGCTGCCCGCGGCCCGCGGCCCGGCGCGCCGGATCGTCGGCGAGGTCGAGGGCGCCGCGTTCCGCGGCGGGCTCGAGGGCGATCCCGCACGCGCGGTCATCGGCCGGCGCGTGCGCTGACCGGCCGGCGCCGCGGCGCGGCGCGCGCGGCTCCGGCGCGGGGCGGCGTCCCGACGGCCGCCGGCCTCCCGACGATCGCCGGCCTCGCCGCGGCCGTCGCGCCCGCGGCGCCGCGCTCTCCCTCCTCGTCGTCGCCCCCCGGCCGCTCCGCGTCGATCCGCTTCATGTTCCCGAGGATCTTCAGCAGGTAGTGCAGCGCGTGCGCGGTGTCGTCGATCGAGAAGTCGGCGAGCACCGCCCCGTAGTAGTCGCGGATCTTCGGCTGCGCGAGCACGCGCCAGACGTGCCGGCCCGAGTCGGTCATCGTGACGACGCGCGAGCGCCGGTCGCGCGCGTCGGGCCGCACCGCGACGTGGCCGTCGCGCTCCATCCGGCCGATCAGGCCCGACAGGTTCTGCCGGCTGACCATCAGGTAGCGGGCGAGCTCGCCGATGCCCATCCCGGCCTGCGCGCGCTCGCGCGACAGCGCGCCGAGCACCGCCCACCGTTGCGTCGTCAGGCCCTCCTCCTCGACCGCCCGCGTGCCGGTCTTGTGCAACATGTTGGCGCATTGGTACAACCGGAAGAACAACCGGTTCGCCAGCTCCATCCTCGCGGCGTCAGCATCGGCCGTGCTCATCGCGTCGTCCCATCGTCGTGTCGCTTGCACCCGCGGGGTCGCGGCGCTAGGATGCGTCAATATATTTCCTTATATCGTCCGTGACCAGCCCCGCGGACGAGCCGACGACACGGGGCGGGGAGGAGACGCGATGAGACGGTTCGAGGCGAGGACGGTGGTGGTGACCGGCGGCGGCGGCGGCATCGGCGGGGCGACCTGCCGGCGCTTCGCGGCCGAGGGCGCGAAGGTGGCGGTGCTCGACCTCGACGCCGCGGCCGCCGAGCGCGTCGCCGCGGCGATCCGCGACTCGGGCGGCTCGGCGCGGGCGTTCCGCTGCGACATCACCGACCGCGCCGAGGTCGACGCCGCGATCGCCGGCACCGAGGCCGCGCTCGGCCCCGTCGACGTGCTGGTCAACAACGCGGGCTGGGACGTGTTCCGCCCGTTCGCGAAGACCGAGCCCGAGCAGTGGGAGCGGCTGATCGCGATCAACCTGACCGGCGCGCTGCACATGCACCACGCGGTGCTGCCCGGCATGGTCGCGCGCAAGGCCGGGCGCATCGTGAACATCGCGTCCGACGCCGCGCGCGTCGGCTCCTCGGGCGAGGCGGTGTACGCGGCGTGCAAGGGCGGCCTGATCGCCTTCTCCAAGACGATCGCGCGCGAGCACGCGCGCCACGGCATCACCTGCAACGTGGTCTGCCCCGGCCCGACCGACACCGCGCTCTTCGACGGCTACAAGCAGGGCGCCGGCAACCCCGAGAAGCTCGTCGAGGCGTTCACGCGCTCCATTCCGCTCGGGCGCATCGGCCAGCCGCAGGACCTGCCCGGCGCGATCGCGTTCTTCGCGAGCGACGACGCGGCCTTCGTGACCGGCCAGGTGCTCAGCGTCTCGGGCGGCCTGACGATGGCCGGCTGAGCGCGCGCCCACGCCCCGCCGCGGCCCCGCGCCGCGGCTCGCCCTTCCCCACCCGACGCGAGGACGACGATGGACCACGAGTACGAGGACCTGCTCTACGAGGTGCGCAACGGCGTCGCCTGGATCACGATCAACCGCCCCGACCGGATGAACGCCTTCCGGGGCCGGACCTGCGACGAGCTGATCCACGCGCTCTACCGGGCCGGCTACGACCGCTCGATCGGCGCGATCGTGCTGGCCGGCGCCGGCGACCGCGCGTTCTGCACCGGCGGCGACCAGTCCGCCCACGACGGCAACTACGACGGGCGCGGCACGATCGGGCTGCCGATGGAGGAGCTGCACACCGCGATCCGCGACGTGCCCAAGCCGGTGATCGCGCGCGTGCAGGGCTTCGCGATCGGCGGCGGCAACGTGCTGTGCACGATCTGCGACCTGACGATCTGCTCGGAGAAGGCGGTGTTCGGGCAGGTCGGCCCGAAGATGGGCTCGGTCGACCCGGGCTACGGCACGGCCTTCCTCGCCCGCGTGGTCGGCGAGAAGAAGGCGCGCGAGATCTGGTACCTGTGCCGCCGCTACAGCGGCCAGGAGGCGGTCGCGATGGGGCTGGCCAACGCCTGCGTGCCGCACGAGCAGCTCGACGCCGAGGTCCAGCGCTGGGGCGAGGAGCTGTGCGAGCGCAGCCCGACCGCGATCGCGATCGCCAAGCGCAGCTTCAACATGGACACCGCGCACCAGGCGGGGATCGCGGGCATGGGCATGCTGGCGCTCAAGCTCTACTACGACACCGACGAGTCCCGCGAGGGCGTCGCCGCGCTGCGCGAGAAGCGCAGGCCCGAGTTCCGCAGGCACGTGAAGTGACGACGGGCACGTCGATGAACCCCTACCTCGACGACGACCTGCGCGCGCTCGCCGGACACGTGCGCCGCTACGCCGAGGAGCGGGTCGCGCCGGGCTTCCTCGAGCGCGACCGGACCCGGGTGCTCGACCGCGCGCTGATGCGCGAGATGGGCGAGCTCGGCTTCATCGCGCCCGAGCTGCCCGAGGCGAGCGGCGGCCAGGGCCTCGGCTGCCTCGCCGCCGGCGTGATCCACGAGGAGATCGCGCGGGCCGACCTGAGCCTGTCGTACGTGAACCTGCTCGCGTCGCTGAACGGGCAGATCCTGTCGGAGCACGGCCGCCCCGAGGTCGCCGGCCCGTGGCTGCGCCGGCTGGTGCGCGGCGAGGCGCTGCTCGCGATCGCGCTCACCGAGCCGCGCGGCGGCTCGGACGCGGCGAACCTGCGGCTGCGCGTCGAGCGCACGGCCGACGGCTACGTCGTGAACGGCGAGAAGACCTCGATCTCGGCGGCCGACCAGGCCGACGCCGCGGTCGTCTTCGGACGCACCGGCACCCCCGAGTCGGGGGCGCACGGCGTGACCGCGCTGCTCGTGCCGCTCGATGCGCCCGGCGTCGGCCGCGGGCGCTTCGACTGCCACGGCCAGCGCGCCATCGGGCGCGGCTCGCTGTTCTTCGAGAACGTGCGCGTGCCGCTCGACCACCGGCTGGGCGAGGAGGACCGGGGCTTCGTGCAGGTGATGCAGGGCTTCGACTACTCGCGCGCGCTGATCGGCCTGCAGGTGCTCGGCGTCGCCCGCGTCGCGCTCGAGGAGACCTGGGCCTGGGTCGCGCAGCGCGAGGCGTTCGGACGGCCGCTGTCGGCGTTCCAGGGCGTCTCGCACACGCTCGCCGAGCTCGACACCCAGGTCGAGGCCGCGCGGCTGCTGTGCCTGCAGGCGCTGTGGCTGAAGGACCGCGGGCTGCCGCACGGCGCCGAGGCGGCGATGTGCAAGTGGTGGGCGCCCAAGCTCGCCTACGACACGATCCACCAGTGCCTGCTGATGCACGGGCACGGCGGCTACGACCGCGGGCCGATGGAGCAGCGGCTGCGCGACGTGCTCGGCTTCCAGATCGGCGACGGCACCGCGCAGATCATGAAGACCGTCGTGGCCCGGGCCCGGGCCGGGCGCAGGGCGGTGCCGGCCTGAGCGACGCGGGCGCGGCGGGTGACGTGGTGACGCGAGAGACGTGGTGACGCGAGAGACGCGGTGACGTGGGAGACGCGGTGACGTGGGAGACGCGGCGAAGCGGGAGACGCGGTGAAGCGCGAGACGCGGTGAAGCGGTTATCCGGTGGCGCCGCGATGCCGCGGCGACGAGAACGACGAGAACGACGAGAACGACGACGAGGAGGAGACGATGGAGTTCGACGCAATCCTGCTGCCGCCGCGGCGCGCGGCGAGCATCGCGGCCGGCCTGTGGCACGACCGCACGATCAACGACGCGCTCGACGCGTGCGTCGCCGCCTGTCCCGACCGGCTCGCGCTGACCGCGCTGCGCGTGGAGGCCGGCGAGACGCGGCGGTTCACGTACCGCGAGCTCGCGACGATGGCCGACCGCATCGCCGTCGGGCTGTCGCGGCTCGGCGTCGGCCGGGGCGACGTCGTCGCGATGCAGCTGCCCAACTGGTGGCAGTTCACCGCGCTGTACCTCGCCTGCTCGCGGATCGGCGCGGTGGCCAACCCGCTGATGCACATCTTCCGCGAGCGCGAGCTGCGCTTCATGCTCGGCCACGGCGAGGCGAAGGTGCTCGTCGTGCCGAAGCGCTTCCGCGGCTTCGACTTCGAGGCGATGGCGCGCGGCCTGGCGCCCGAGCTGCCGGCGCTGCGGCGGATCGTCCTCGTCGACGACGACGGCCCGGACGGCTTCGACACGCTGCTCGCCGGCCCCGCCCGGGAGCGCGAGCCGGACGCGGCCGAGATCCTCTCGCGCGATCGGCCCAGCCCCGACGACGTCACGCAGCTGATCTACACCTCGGGCACCACCGGCGAGCCGAAGGGCGTGATGCACTCGGCGAACACGCTGATGGCCAACATCGTGCCGTACGCCGAGCGGATGCGGCTCGGCGCCGACGACGTGGTGCTGATGGCCTCGCCGATGGCGCACCAGACCGGCTTCATGTACGGGCTGATGATGCCCGTCGTGCTGCGCGCGGCGGCGGTGCTGCAGGACGTCTGGGATCCGGTGCGCGCGGTCGAGCTGATCCGCGCCGAGGGCGTGACCTTCACGATGGCCTCCACGCCGTTCCTGACCGACCTCACGCGCACGGTCGCGCAGACCGGGCTCGCGGTCCCGAGCCTGCGCACCTTCCTGTGCGCGGGCGCGCCGATCCCGGGCGCGCTCGTCGAGCAGGCCCGCTCGACGCTCGGCTCGAAGATCGTGTCGGCCTGGGGCATGACCGAGAACGGCGCGGTCACCACGATCCTGCTCGACGACGACGACGAGCGCGCCTGCACGACCGACGGCCTCGCGCTGCCCGGCGTCGAGCTGAAGGTGGCCGACGCCGAGGGCCGCGAGCTGCCGCGCGGCGAGTCCGGCCGGCTGCTGGTGCGCGGTTGCTCGAACTTCGGCGGCTACCTGAAGCGGCCGCACCTGAACGGCACCGACGCCGAGGGCTGGTTCGACACCGGCGACCTCGCGCGGATGGACGACGCCGGCTACATCCGGATCAGCGGCCGCAGCAAGGACGTGATCATCCGCGGCGGCGAGAACATCCCGGTCTTCGAGATCGAGTCGCTGCTGTACCGTCATCCGGCGGTCGCGCAGGTCGCGATCGTCGCGTATCCGGACGAGCGGCTCGGCGAGCGCGCCTGCGCGGTCGTCGTGCCCAAGGCCGGGCAGACGCTCGACCACGCCGGCATGGTCGCGTTCCTGAAGGCCCAGCAGGTCGCGCTGCAGTACATCCCCGAGCGGCTCGAGCTGCGCGACGCGATGCCGGCCACGCCCTCCGGCAAGATCCAGAAGTTCAGGCTGCGCGAGATGCTGCGCGACGGGGCGGCCTGAGCGGCTCGGCCGGCCGCTCGAGGTCGCGGCCCGAGCGTCGCGGTCCGAGCGTCGCGGTCCGAGCGTCGCGGTCCGGCGTCGCGGTCCGGCGTCCGGCGTCGCCGACGTCCGGACGGGCGCCCGGCCGTCCGACCTTTCCAGCGTCGTCCGAGCGCCTCCCCCGACCGGCGTCCTACAGGCCCGGGCCGCCGCGGTGCGAGTCTGGACGCCTGCACGGAGGATCCGCAGACGATGGACGCGATCACCTGCCGCACGGCGATCGGCATCGGCGTCGCCGTCGCGACGCTGCTCACGGTCTTCGGCTCGCCCGGGCCGGCCCGCGGCGTCGAGTGCGGCGGGCCGCCGCCCGGCGCGCTCGCGGCCGCGCCGATCGTCGAGCCGGGTGCGGCGGCGCCGGGACGCGCGTGCCCGTCCGTCGGCCGGTGAGCGCCCCGCCGGGTACCCGCGAGCGACCGCGGGAGGCGCCCGGACACGGCCCCGCAGACGGTCCGCGCCGTCGCCTGCCGCCGCGCCCGTTCGTCGAGGCCTGGCTCGCCGCCACCGTCCTGAGCGGCCTGCCGTCGACCGTGCACGCGCTCGCCACCGGCGCCGATCCGTGGGAGGCCACGATGGCGGCGGGCGCGATGCTCGTCGGCCCCGACCGGTCCTTCGCCGAGACCTTCGTCGCCGCCGGGATCGTCCACGCGACGGTGTCCGCGTTCTGGGCGACGGTGCTGTACCGGCTGAGGCCGCGCCGGCACGTGCTGCCCTGGTCGGTCGCCGCCGCCGCGGCGATCGGCCTGCTCGACCTGCGCGGGATCGCGCCGCGCGTCTTCCCGGAGGTCGCGGCGCTGCCCTTCTGGCCGCAGATGGCCGACCACCTGGCCTGGGGCGCGTGCTTCGGCGCGGCGCTCGCCCGGCGTGAACGGCTCGGTGCCTGAGCCGACCGGCACCGGCGCGGCGCCGCTCGTCGTCGACGACGTGGCCGTGACCGTCGACGGCCGCGGCCCGCGGGCGGTGCTGATGGTCCACGGCTGGCCCGACACCGCCGCGCTGTGGACCCGGCCGGCGGCCGGGCTCGCGGACGCGATGCGCTGCGCGCGCTTCACGCTGCCCGGCTACGCGCCCGACGCCGGCCGCGCGCCGCGCTCGCCCGACGCGATCCTCGCGCTGCTCGGACGGATCGCCGACGCGGTCTCGCCGGATCGGCCCGTCGACCTGCTGCTCCACGACTGGGGCTGCGCGTTCGGCTACGCGTTCGCGCTCGAGCATCCGGAACGCGTGCGCCGCATCGTCGGCGTCGACGTCGGCGACGCCGGCTCGCGCGATCACGCGCGCTCGCTGCGCGCCCGCGACAAGGCCGCGATCGCGTCGTACCAGCTGTGGCTCGCCGCGGCGTGGAAGGCGGGAGGCCCGGCGGGCGACGCGATGACGCGCTCGCTCGCCCGCGCGATCGGGGCGCCCGGCGCGTCGTCGACGATCGGCGCGCGGATGAACTGGCCGTACGCGATGCTGTGGGGCGGCCGCTTCCGCGCGATCGCCCGGGGGCTGCGCTCGTTCGATCCGCCGCGGCCGATGCTGTACGTCTACGGCCGACGCAAGCCGTTCATGTTCCACTCGCCGCAGTGGGTCGACGCGCTCGAACGAGGCGGCGTGCACCGCGCGGTCGGCCTCGACGCCGGCCACTGGCCGATGCGCGACCGGCCGCGCGAGTTCGACGCGCTGGTGCGGGGGTGGCTGGCGGACGAGCCGCCCGGCGTTCCCGGTCCGAGGCTCGGCGGGGCGGGCCGCGCCGGCGACTAGAATGCGCCATCGACGTGCGACGGGGGAGCAGCGCGGTGCGTGGCGGGGACGGACGACGGGGCGATGACGCGGTGGGCCGCGTCGCGGGCGACGCGGGCATTCGCGGCGGCGGCGTCCCGGCGCGCGCGTGCACCGAGCGCTGACGGACCGCACGACGATGGCCGGCCGACCCCAGCGCATCGACGTGCGCCAGCTGCGCCCCGGGCTCTACGTGTCGCTCGGCGAGCGCTGGCTCGACCATTCGTTCCTGTTCAACTCGTTCCGGCTGTCGAGCGACGCGCAGGTCGCGAAGGTCCGCGCGCTCGGCCTCACGCACGTCGACTGGTGGCCGGAGCGCTCGACGACGACGCCGCTGCCGCTGCCCGACGAGACCGCGCCCCCGCCGGCCGCGCCGCCGGCGACGGCCGCGCCCGCATCCGCGGAATCGGACGACGACGCGGGCGAGCGCGCCGCGCGCATCGAGCGCATGGCCCGGCGCCGCGCGTCGCTCGCGCGCTGCGAGCGCGCGTACCGGCACTCGGTCGACACGGTGCGCACGCTGATGGCCGAGCTGTTCGTCTCGCCGGGCGAGGCGGGCGCGAAGGCCGACGGGCTGGTGGCGGGCGTCGTGGACGAGCTGCTCGTCGAGCGCGACGTGATCGTGACGCTGATGCACGACGGCCCGACCGACGCCGGCGCCCGCTACCACGCGCTCAACGTGATGATCCTGTCGCTGCTGCTCGGGCGCGCGCTCGGGCTCGACGCCGCGCGGATGCGCACGCTCGGGCTGGGCGCGCTGCTGCACGACGTGGGCCGGATCCAGGTGCCGGCCTCGGTGCTGCGGATCGACGCGTCGCGGCGCAACCGTCACGAGGAGGCCGCCTGGCGGCTGCACGCCGAGCACGGCGCGACGCTGTGCGCGCAGCTCGGCGTCGGCTCGGCGGAGGTGCTCGACGTCGTCCGCCACCACCACGAGCGCCTCGACGGCAGCGGCTTCCCCGACGGGCTCGCCGGGGAGCGGATCGGGCTGCCGACGCGGATCGTCGCGCTGGCCAACCGCTACGACGGGCTCTGCCATCCGGTCGACGCACGCACGGCGATGACGCCGTCCGAGGCGCTCGCGCACCTGTGGCGCAACGAGTCCGCCGGCTTCGACCGCGAGCTGCTGCAGCGGTTCGTCAAGTGCCTCGGCGTGTGGCCGCCGGGCACGATCGTGCAGCTGACCAACGGCGCGATCGGGCTCGTCACCGCCGTCGACCCGGCCCGGCTGCTCGCGCCGACGGTGCTGGTCGCCGACCTGTCGGTGCCCCGCGCCGAGGCGCTGATCGTCGACCTGCGCGAAGCCGACGGCGTCGAGGTGCAGCGCGCGCTGCGGCCGTCGGAGCTCGATCCCGAGGTGCTCGCGTACCTGTCGCCGCGGATGCGCTCGAACTGGTACTTCGGGAGCGAGGCGCCGCGCTGAGCCCGCGCGGCGACGGGTCCTCCTCGCCGCGCCGAAGCCGCGACATCGGTTCACAATCCCGGCATGTCCGACGCGAACACCGTACGACCGCCGCCGCGGCCCCTGCGCTCGGTCGCCACCGCCCGGTACGTGACGCCCCTGCGCGAGGGCGGCTCGCTGCCCGCCGTGGTGGAGGGCGACGACGACGGGCTCTACGTGCTGAAGTTCTCCGGCGCCGGACAGGGCCGCAAGGCGCTCGTCGCGGAGCTGGTGGCCGGCGAGCTGGCGCGCGCGCTGGGGCTGCGCGTGCCGGAGATCGTGCTGATGGAGCTCGACGCGGACCTCGCCCGCACGGAGGCCGATCCCGAGATCCAGGACCTGATCCGCGCGAGCGCCGGCCTGAACCTCGCGCTCGACTTCCTGCCGAGCGCGGCGGCGTACGATCCGCTCGTCTTCCGGCCCGATGCGGCGCTCGCCTCCGCCGTCGTGTGGTTCGACGCCTTCGTGATGAACGTCGACCGCACCGCGCGCAACACCAACATGCTGCTGTGGCATCGCGATCTCTGGCTGATCGACCACGGCGCGTCGCTGTACTTCCAGCACCAGTGGGAGGGCTACCTCGCGCGCAGCGCCTCGCCCTTCGCGCCGATCCGCGACCACGTGCTGCTGCCGTTCGCCTCCGGGCTCGAGCGGGCCGACGCCGAATGCCGCGAGCGCCTCGCCGGCGGCGCGATCGCGCACGTCCTCGATCTCGTGCCCGACGACTGGCTGCGCGACGCCGACGTCTTTCCCACCCCGGCGGACCAGCGCGACGCGTACCGCGGGTTCCTGGAGGCGCGCCTCGCGGCGTCGCGAACCTTCACCGACGAGGCCGTCCGTGCACGATCCCTGCGCCTATGACTACGCGCTGATCCGCGTGGTGCCGCACGTCGAGCGCGGCGAGTGCATCAACGCGGGCGTCGTCGTCTGCTGCACGTCGCGCGGCTTCCTGAAGGCGCGCATCGAGCTCGACGAGGCCCGCCTGCTGGCGCTGGCCCCGGCGGCGGACCTCGCGACCGTGCGCGCGTCGCTGCAGGCGTTCGTGCGCGTCTGCGAGGGCGGCGCGCAGGCGGGGCCGATCGGCGAGCTGCCGCTGCGCGCGCGCTTCGACTGGCTGGTGGCGCCGCGCAGCACGATCGTCCAGACGTCGGCGGCGCACGCGGGGCGCTGCGCCGACCTGGAGGCCGCGACGGAGCGGCTGCTGCGCCGGATGGTGCGCCGCCCGGAGCCCGACCGCCCGGAGCCCGACCGCCCGGCGACCGATCTCCCGGCGACCGATCGCCCGGCGCCCTAGGCCGCCTGCGGCACGATGCGCTCGCCGACCACGTTGTCGGCGAGGAAGTCGAGGAACCGCCGCACCGCGGGCACCATCCCGCGCCGCGACGGGAACACCGCGAGCACCTTCGCGGCCGGCGGCGACCACGCGGGCAGCACCCGCACGAGCCGGCCCGCGCGCAGCTCGTCGGCGCACATGTAGTCCGGCAGCACGCACATGCCGGTGCCCTGGACCACGGCGAGCTTCAGCACGAGCAGGTCGTCGGCCGCGAGGACCGGCCGGTGCTGCAGCTCGAACGTCTCGCCGCGGGGCCCGACCAGCCGCCAGCTGGCGCGGCCGTCCGTGGCGGACATGGCCACGGTGGGCAGGCGCCGCAGGTCCTCCGGCGCCGACGGCTCGCCGAGGCGGCGCAGCAGCTCGGGAGCGGCCACCAGCACGCCCAGCGTGGGCCCCAGGCCCTTCACCACCAGGCTGCCGCCGTCGTCGAGGCTGGCGCGCACGCGCAGCGCCACGTCCACGCCCTCCTGCACCAGGTCGACGACGCGGTTGGTGACCTGCATCTCGACGCGCACCTGCGGATGCGCGGCGAGGAAGCGCGGCAGGATCGGGCCCAGCGTGGTCTGCGCCAGCGTCACCGGGCAGGTGACCCGCACCGTGCCGCGCGGTTCGCTCCGGACCCGCGCGACCGCGTCGTCGGCGGCCTCCGCCTCCTCGCGCACGGCCGCGCAGTGGCGGTGGAAGATCTCGCCCGCCTCGGTGAGCGACAGCTTGCGGGTCGTCCGCTGCAGCAGCCGCACGCCCAGGCGCGCCTCGAGATCGGCGATGCGCCGCGACAGCCGGGACTTCGGCACGCCCAGGCTGCGACCCGCCGCCGCGAACCCGCCCCGGTCCACCACCTCGGCGAAGAACACCATGTCGTTCAGGTCGCGCATCGTCTCACCGGTAGAACAATGAAACCCGATTTTGCCGACTTATCGGTCGATTGGGTCAGCGGCACACTTCATTCGACCGGCGACGAACGCCCGATCCTCAGGAGAAACCGATCATGAAACTGCTGCACGTCGATTCGAGCCCGCTGGGCGACGCCTCCGTCTCGCGCCGGCTCGGCTGCCAGACCGTCGCCGAGTGGACCGCCGGCCATCCCGGGACCACGGTGGAGCACCTGGACCTGGCCGTGGACGCGCCCTCGCACCTGGACATGGACTCGCTCGGGTTCCGACTCGGCATCGAGTCGTCCGAGCTCACGCCCGCCCAGCGTCGGGAGAACGCGGTCACCGAGCGGCTGCTGAGCCAGTTCCTCGCCGCGGACGTCGTGGTGATCGGCGCGCCGATGTACAACTTCACGATCCCGAGCCAGCTCAAGGCCTGGATCGACCGGATCGCGCAGGCGGGCCGCACGTTCCGCTACACCGCCGCGGGTCCGGAGGGGCTCGCCGGGGGCAAGACGGTGATCGTGGTGTCGACCCGCGGCGGCCAGTACGCCGGCCTGCCGCTCGAGGCGATGGATCACCAGGAGAGCTACCTGCGGACGCTGTTCGGCTTCCTCGGCGTCACCGACGTGCGCATCGTGCGCGCCGAGGGGCTGTCGATGGGCGACGCCGTCAGGGAGAAGGCGCTCGCCGCGGCCTCGCTGGCGGTCCGTGCCCAGGCGGGCCGGGTGGCCAACGACGCGGACGCGACGGTCGCGGCCTGATCCCGCGCGAGTCGCCCGGCGCGGCGCGATCAGCCGGCCGGGCGCTTCGCGAGGAGCAGGCCCAGCCCGAGCGCCACCATCGCGCCGCCCGAGGCCTCGCGGATCCGGCGGATCGCCGACGGGCGCGTCCGCGCGCTCTCGCGCACGCCGCCGGCGGCGAACGCCACCGCGACGTCGACCGCGGTGTTCAGCGCGACCGAGGCCAGCCCCAGCACGACGAACTGCAGCCGGACCGTGCCGGCGCCCGGGTCGACGAACTGGGGGACGAACGCGAGGAAGAAGGCGGCCGTCTTGGGATTGAGGGCCTCGACCTGGACGCCCTCGCGGAACGCGCGCCGCGCGCCCGTCGATCCGGGCGCCCGGACCGCGAGGTCCGCGGCGACGTCGGACCGGCGCGCGTCGCGGATCGTGCGCACCCCGATCCGGACGAGGTAGAGCGCGCCCACCGTCTTCAGCACCGCGAACAGCTCGGCGCTCGACATCACCAGCGCCGAGACGCCCGCCGCCCCGGCGAGGACGTGGACGAGGCCGCCCAAGCCCGTGCCGAAGCTCGACGCGACGCCCTCGGCCCGGCCGCCGGCCAGCGTGCGGGCGGCCACGTAGAGGAGGCCCGGACCGGGCGTGACGGCGAGCAGCGTCGCGGCGGCGAGGAAGAGCGCGAGCTGGGCGAGGTCGGGCATGGATGCGGACGTCGGAGGCGAGATCGGACCGTCGTCGCGGACGGGCCGCCGATGCGGTGTCGTGGTGGGCCCCCCGGGGGTCGAACCCGGCACCAACGGATTATGAGTCCGCTGCTCTGACCACCATGAGCTAGAGGCCCGCCGGGGGAATCATACCGTCGGGCTCGGGCTCAGCCCGGCGCGACGAATCCGTCGCACCCCGGAACCGGCGGCGGTTCCGGCCGACCCGGCACGCCCGGCGTCATGTCGACGATCGCCGGGCCCGTCGCGCGTCGCGCGGCCTCGGAGTCGCCCTCGACGAGCCAGCGGCGATTGTTGCGGTAGAACTCGTCGCGCGGCCGCAGGTCGGTCAGCGACGCCCCTTCGCCCGAGCCGTCCCCGCGCCAGACCAGCACCCGCCGGGCGAAGCTCGCGTAGTCGGTCGGCCCGGGCTCGCCGAGCGCCAGGTGCGCCCGCACGGCCGGCTCGGCGAAGCGGCGCGCCAGCGCCTCCGGGCTCACGGGGATCGGCGAGTCGCTGCCGATCATCACGCGTCCCGGCAGCAGCAGCGCGGCGTGCGGGAACACGGACCGGATCGTGTCGACGGCGCGGCAGGTCGGCACCCACTGCACGTAGAGGCCGCCGGGCGCGAGGCGCCGCCGCGCCGCCTGCAGGAATTCGCGGCTGTAGATCTGTCCGCTGAGCGAGCCCTGGGGCAGCAGCGCGTCGGCCTCGATCACGTCGAACCGGGTCGTGTCGCGGGCGAGCAGGCGTCGCCCGTCGCCGTAGGTCATCCGCCATCGCGGATCGGCGAGCATCCGCGCGCTCGGCCCGTCGGGCGCCGACGCCGCGATGTCGCGATGCACGGAGAGCACCGGGGCGACCAGCTCGATCGCATGGACCCGCGTCCCCGGCAGCACGCCGGCCGCCCACGGGGTGCCGCCGCTGCCGACGCCGATCGCGAGCACGTCGCGCGCGTCGGGATGCACCAGCGGCCCGACGGCACCGAGGAACTGGTGGATCGGCAGGAACGGGAGGCTGCCCTGCGCGAAGCCCTGGATGAAGAACGGCCCCCCGACGCGGCCGTCCGGGCTCCGCTCGCCGCGGAAGAACGCGACGCCCGAACGGTCCTCCGCCCATCCGACGACGTGGCCGGCCCGCTCGAGATGCAGCCTCGACCAGAACCGCTCGTTGCCGGGGAACGCGGCGAAGGCCGCGACGCACGCGACGGCGATCGCGATCTCCGGAAGGCGGCGTCCGGCGCGCCTGCACAGCCAGCCCGCCATCAGCAGCAGCGACAGCACGGCCAGGAACTTCATCGTGCCGGCGGTACCGAGCCAATGGAGCGTGAGCAGCCCGGTGATCACCGCGCCGGCGGCGTTGCCCGCGATGTTCGCCAGCTGGACCCAGCCGACCCGCGCGCCGACCTGCGACAGGTCGTGCTGGACGGCGCGCTGCACGAACGGAAACGTCATGCCGATGACGAACGCCGGCGGTCCGACGACCACGAGGGTCACCCCGAGCATCGCGGCGAACGGCTTCAGGTTCAGGCGCTCGGCGTCGACGGACAGCAGCTCGACCATCGGCCACGCGGGCACCGCCCACCAGGCGACCAGCAGCAGCGCGGCGGCGAGCACGAAGCCGCCCCCCTGGGTGACGAAGAACGCCGGCCTCGGATCGGTGACGCGTCGCACGATCCGCGCGCCGACGGCGATCCCGAGTCCGTCGGCGAGCAGGAACACGCCGAGCACCGTCGGGAACAGGTACGCGTGGAACATGCCGATCTGCCCGAGCACCCGTACCCAGACGATCTCGAGCGCGACGATCACGTAGCCCGACACGAACACCAGCGCGGCCCAGGGCACGAGGCCGCCGCGCGGGGCGGCGTCGCCCGGAGCGTCGCGCGCCGGAGCGACCCGGGCGGCCCGATCGCGCAGCGACGGCAGCAGCGTCAGCGCCACCAGCGCCGCGAACACGTCGAGCGCCGCGGCGACACCGAGCGCGCCGACGAAGCCGATCCCGCCGACCAGCCACCATCCGCCCACCAGCGCACCCAGCCCCGCGCCGAGCGTGTTCAGGCCGTACAGGTTGCCGACCCGCTCGGCCACGTCGCCGAGCGAGGTGGCGACGGTGCGCGACAGCAGCGGCAGCGACACGCCCATCAGCGTCGTGGGCACGACCAGTCCGGCGAAGCACAGGGCGAAGATCGCCGCCGGCGCGTCGATCGTGCCGGCGAGGCCGGTGGCGAGGAAGTCGTACAGGAAGGGCTTGGAGGCGAGCGCGAACGCGGCGACCCCGGTCTCGGCGAGCGCGAAGCCGGCCAGCGCCGCGACCGGCGACAGGCGGTCCGCGACCCGTGCCCCCAGGATCGAGCCCAGGCCGAGACCGGCGAGGAAGGCGCCGACCACCAGCGAGGCCGACACCGTATCCGATCCGGCGAACAGGCCGAGCATCCGTTGCCAGACGATCTGGCACAGCAGCGCCGCGAAGCCCGACGCGAAGAAGGCGATCATCAGCGCCCAGAGCGTCCGGTCGACGGGCGGCCGGGTCGCGGCGCGCACGCCCCGGGCGGCCGCGTCGGGATCGATCGTCGCGCTCGGGGGAGTCGTCACGGTCTCGGGGCCTCCGTACGGATCGGGGATCGGCGCGGCCCGCCGGCCGTGCCCGGCCGCTCGTGTCCGGCGCCGCCGGAACGCGTCCGCCTCGGCGGGCCGCGGACTCGCGGCTCGATCATAGCGTCGGCGTCCGCGCGGCACGAACGCGGCGCCGAGCCGTCGGCATCGCCGCGACGCGTCGACCGGCAGCCGGGCGAGAGGAACCGGCGTCGAGAACGCGGATCCCGCCGGAGCGCGTCCGCGGAGCCGTCGGGCGGAGCGTGCGCGACGGACGACTAGAATCGGGCGATCCACGGGAGCATCGCGATGCGCTGGGAAGACGGACGGCAGAGCGACAACGTCGAGGACCGCAGGGGCCTCGGCGGCGGCGGGGGCCTGCGCGTCGGCGGAGGACGGCTGAGCCTCGGCGCGATCGTCGTGGCGCTGCTCGGCAGCTGGCTGTTCGGCATCAACCCGATGGTCGTGCTCGGGCTCGTGGACGGCGCGGGCGGCGGCGCGCCGCCGGCGGTGCGGGGCGAGCGCGGACCGGTCTCCGACGAGGCCGGGCGCTTCACCTCGGTGGTGCTCGCGAGCACCGAGGAGGTCTGGGCCGAGCTCTTCAGGCAGGCGGGCTCGCAGTACCGCGCGCCGCGCCTGGTGATGTTCGACGGCCGCACGCCCACCGCCTGCGGCACCGGCCAGTCGGCGACCGGGCCGTTCTACTGCCCGCTCGACCAGTCGGTGTACATCGACCTCGAGTTCTACCGGATGCTGCAGCAGCGCTTCCAGGCGCCCGGCGACTTCGCGCAGGCGTACGTGATCGCGCACGAGGTCGGTCACCACGTGCAGAACGTGCTCGGCACGATGCGCCAGGTGCAGACCGCGCAGCAGCGCGCGTCCGAGCGCGACGCCAACCGCCTGTCGGTGCGGCTCGAGCTGCAGGCCGACTGCTACGCGGGCGTGTGGGCGCACCACTCGCAGCGCGCGCGCGGCTGGCTCGACCGCACCGACGTGCAGGAGGGGCTGAACGCCGCCTCGCGGATCGGCGACGACCGGATGATGCGGCGCTCGCAGGGCACGATCGTCCCCGACGCGTTCACCCACGGCTCGGGCGAGCAGCGCGCGCACTGGTTCGCCACGGGCCTGCGCACCGGGCGGCTCGACGCCTGCGACACCTTCCGGCAGGCCGCGCCCTGAACGCCGCCGCTCCGCGCGCGGGCGGCGCGACGCCCGAGTCGCGCGCCCTGCCCTACCTCGCCGCCGCGGCCGTCGCCAGCATGGCCTCGGCGCGCGTGGCCGACGCGATGCTGCCGGCGCTCGCCGGCGAGTTCGACGCGACGCCGCTCGACGTGGCCGCGGTGGTCACCGCGTTCTCGCTCGCCTACGGGCTGATGCAGCTCGTCTGGGGCCCGCTCGGCGACCGGCTCGGCAAGCTGCGCCTGATCACCTGGGCGGCGGCCGCCGCGACGCTCGGCTCGCTCGCGTGCGCGCTCGCGCCCTCGCTGCCGTGGCTCGTCGCGGCGCGGCTCGCCACCGGCGCGTGCTGCGCGGCGATCATTCCCCTGTCGCTCGCCTTCATCGGCGACACCGTCGAATACGACCGGCGGCAGGCGACGCTCGCGCGCTTCGCGGCCGGCACGATCACCGGCCTGCTCGCCGGGCAGCTGCTCGGCGGCTTCGCGGCCGACACCGTCGGCTGGCGCGTGGCCTTCGCGGTCCTCGCGGCGACGTTCGTCGCGACCAGCGCGGCCGCGCTGCGGATGCGCTCGGGCCTGCCGGCGCCCGCGCCGTCGGCCGCGCCGCCGCGGCTGCTGGCCGGCTGGGCGACGGTGCTGCGCTCGGGCTTCGCGCGCGCGGTGCTCGCCACGGCCGCGCTGGAGGGCGCGCTGGTGTTCGCGACGCTCGCCTTCGTGCCGACCTGGCTGCACGACCGCACCGGCCTGTCGCTGACCGCCGCCGGCGCGACCGTCGGCGCGGTCGGCGCCGGCGGGCTCGCGTACGCGTTCACCGCGAGCCGCTGGGTCGCGCGGCTCGGCGAGCGCGGCACCACCACCGTCGGCGCGGCGACGCTCGGCGCGGCGCTGGTCGCGCTCGCGCTCGCGGTGCCGCCGGCGGGCGCGCTCGCCGCGCCGGTCGCCGCGGCGATCTGCCTGGTCGCGGGCTTCGGCTTCTACATGCTGCACGGCACGCTGCAGACGCTCGCGACGCAGCTCGCGCCGCAGGCGCGCGGGAGCGCGGTCGGCCTGTTCGCGACGAGCCTGTTCATCGGGCAGGCGGCGGGCGTGGCCGCGGCCGCGGCGCTCGGCGAGCGGATCGGCTTCGAGCCGGTGTTCGTCGGCTGCGGCGTCGCGATCGCGGCGCTCGGGCTCGCGCTCGGCGCGGCGATCGCGCGGCGCGGCGCCGCGTCCTGAGGACGCGCCGCGCGGCCCGGCACGGCCCCGCCGGCGCGGGCGACCGACGGCCGGGCACGTTGCCTGCCGAGCCCGCATCGAGGTTTCAGGAGAAGGCGATGAACGGATGGACGAAAGCGGCGGCCGCGCTCGGCGCGGCCGCGACCCTCGCGGGATGCGCGGGCCCGCGGATCGACGGCCAGTGGTCGGACCCCGCGTTCGCGAACCGCACGCTGCGCGCGCAGCGGGTGCTGGTGACCTGCCGCGGGCCCGACGCCACGCTCGCGCGGCTGTGCGAGGACCGGCTCGCCGAGAGCCTGCGCGAGAACGGCGTCGACCCGGTGCGGGCGCAGGTGCCGCTCGACGCGGCCGCGGGCGCCGACGCGGTGGCGCGCGCCGCGCGCGAGGCCGGCGCGTCGGCGGCGGTCGCCTCGTCGCTGACGGTGGCGGGCACGAGCGGCGGGGGCTACGGCTTCGGGCCGTCGGTCGGCTTCGGGCTCGGCGGCATCGGCGGCGGCGGGGGCGGCTTCAGCTTCGGCGGCGTCGGGCTGTCGGTGCCGCTCGGCGGCGTGCGGCCGGCGACGACCTTCGCGACCAGCACCACGGTGCTCGACGCGGGGAGCGCGCGCGAGATCTGGTCGGTGCGGGTGCTGAGCTCGCGCGGCGACGACGCCTCGGTGCAGGTCGCCGACCTCGGTCGCGAGAGCGTCGCGCAGATGCGCAAGTCGGGGCTGTTCGAGGCGCGCTGAGCGCTCGACGCGGAGCCTCGACGCGAGGAACGACGCGGAGGGGTTCCACGCCGGCGGCTCGGGCCGCCCCGCGCCGCCGTCTCGGGCCGGGCCCCCTCCCCGAGGTCCGCCCGGGCATCGGGCCGGCGCTCAGGCGTGCGCTCGCGCGGGCCGCGGGTCGCGCTGCGCGAGCGCGAGCACGGCGCCCAGCAGGATCACCGCCGCCGAGGCGACGAGCCCGGGACGCAGCGATCCGAACCGGTCGGCGATCCAGCCGGTCGCCACCGGCCCGGCGATCTGGCTCGCCGCGAAGGCGATCGTGAACGTCGCCATCGCCGAGCCCCACGCGGGCTTGGGCAGCAGGTGCTTGATCAGGCTGCTGACCGCCGACGGCGCGCTGAACATCGCGACGCCGAACAGCGCGGCCGAGGCGAGCAGCATCGCCGGCTCGACCGACAGCATCGGCAGGATCGCGCCGGTCGCGAGCACCGCCATCACCGCGGCGAGCGGCCGGCCGCCGCGCCAGCGCTCGCACGGGCCGGCCCAGACCGCCGGCGCGGCGAGCGTCGCCGCGCCGAGCACCGTCCACAGCGCGATCACCGCGCCGGTGCCCGCGCCGTTGCCGCGGACCCAGGCGATCACGAAGGTCATGTAGCCGATGTAGCCGACGCCGAAGCACACGTACGACAGGAACTGCGGCAGGAACGGCGCGAGCCGCCATTCGGCGCTGCCCGCCGACGCGTTCGGCTCCTCGATCCGCCAGGCCGCCCAGCTCGAGGCGGCGGCGAGCGCGAGGCTCGCCGCGCCCATCGCCTGCCACGCGAGCGGCCACGCGGCGTCGCCGCGGGCCTCGAGCAGCAGCGGGATCGCGATGCCGCAGGCGATCAGCCCGGTGCCGCCGCCGGCGAAGAAGATCGCGATCGTCGTCGTCGCGCGCTCGGGCCGCCCGGGGAACACGTTGCCCGACAGCGCGCCGCCGCAGACGAACACCCACGCCCCGCCGACGCCCGAGGCGATCCGCGCGAGCGCGAGCGGCCCGGGCTCGCGCACGAGGCCGGTGGCGAGCAGCGCGAGCGCGGTGATCGCCATGCCCGCGGCGAACAGCGCGCGGTTGCCGGCGCGCGCGACCCACAGCCGCGCGAGCACGGCGCCGGCCAGGTAGCCGATCGCGTTGGCGGTGTTGAGCCAGCCCGCCCCCGACCAGTCGAGCCCGAGGTCGGCCCGCATCGGCGGCAGCACCAGCGCGTACGCGAAGCGGGCGAACGAGTTCGAGACCGTCGGCCCGAAGGACAGCAGGAAGGCGATCAGGTAGCCGCGCGCCATGCCCCGGATGCTAGCCGGGCCGCGGCCGGCGCGCACCGCGCGCGATCAGCGCCGCTCCTCGAACACCGCGCCCGCGTCGATCAGCCGCCCGACGGCGTCGTCGTCGTAGCCCGCCTCGCGCAGCACCTCGCGCGTGTGCTGGCCGAGCCGCGGCGCCGGCAGCGTCGTCGCGCGCCCCGGCTCGGAGAACGCCGCGGCGGGCCGCATCTGCCGGATCGCCCCCTCGCTCGGATGCTCGACGCGCTCGAAGAAGCCGACCGCCTCGAGCTGCGGATCGTGCAGCAGCGTCTCGGGCGTGTTCAGGCGCATGCACGGGATGTCGGCCGCGGTGAGCCGCTCGAGCCAGCGCGCGGTCGTGTCGCCGCGGACGAACCCGGCGGTCTCGGCGTGCAGCGCCGCCATGTGCCGGGTGCGCTCGCCGATCGTGCGCACGCGCTCGTCGCGGTCGAACGCGTCGGCGCGCCCGGTCATCTCGTAGAACGCGCGCCAGTGCCGGTCGGTGTAGATCACCGCGCAGACGTGGCCGTCGAGCGTCTCGTACGGCCGGCGCTCGGGCGCGAGCAGCCGCGGGTACCCGATCGGGCCGAGCGGCGGCTCGAACGCGTGGCCGGCGATGTGCTCGCCGAGCACGAACGGCACCATCGTCTCGAACATCGGCACCTCGACCGCCTGGCCGCGGCCGGTGACGCCGCGGCGCACCAGCGCGGCGAGGATCGCGTTGACCGCGGCCATGCCGACCGCGCGATCGACGAAGACGATCGGCACGTAGCGCGGCGTGCCGTCGCCGGTGCGCGCGAGCAGCGCCGGCAGGCCGATCGCGCCCTGGATCAGGTCGTCGTAGGCCGGGTACGCCGCGTACGGCCCGTCCTGCCCGTAGCCGAAGACGCCCGCGTGGACGATCCGCGGGTTGACCGCCGAGACGTCCTCCCAGGTGAGGCGCAGCCGCTTCATCGCCGCGGGCCGCACGTTGTAGACGAGCACGTCGGCGCCGCGCGCGAGCTCGAGCAGCACCCCGCGGCCGGCCTCGGTCTTCAGGTCGATGCAGACGCCGCGCTTGTTGCGGTTGACCTGCAGGAAGCCGCCGCCCATGCCCGGATGGCGCATCGGCCCGATGCCGCGCGAGGTGTCGCCCGAGGGCGCCTCGACCTTGATCACGTCGGCGCCCATGTCGCCGAGGATCTGCGTCGCGAACGGCCCCATCAGCACCGCCGTCAGGTCGAGGACGCGCAGCCCGGCGAGCGGGCCGCCGCCGTCGGCGCCCGACGCGGACGCGGCGCCGCCGGGGGGCGCGCCGGACGCGGACGCGCCGCTCACCGCCCGCCCTCGCGCCGCGCGCGCAGCGCGTCCCACTGAGCGTCGGTCCAGCCGAGCAGGTCCTCGGCGCCCGAGGTCCGCAGGTGCAGCCCGCCGTCGATCGTGACCATCTCGCCGTTCACGTAGGCGGCGCGGTCCGACACCAGGTAGGCCGCGAGGTCGGCGAGCTCGTCCTGCCGACCGACGCGCCCGAGCGGCACGCGCGCGGCCGGGTCCTCGGCGCGCCCGTCCGGGCGCAGCTGGCCGGTCGCGCCGGGCGTGGGGAACGGCCCCGGCGCGATCGCCACCGTGCGGATGCCCTTCGGGCCCCACTCGACCGCGAGGCTGCGGACCATCGCGAGCAGCGCCGACTTGCCCATCGCCGAGGGCACGGTGAACGCGCGGCCGGTGATCGTCGACGTCGACAGGATGCACAGCACCGTGCCGCGCCGGCCGGCGTCGATCCAGCGGCGCCCGAGCGCGAGCGTGCAGTAGAGCGCGCCGTGCAGCGTGGGCGCGAGCACCGCGTCGGCGGCGCGCGCCGACAGCCGCTCGGTGCGCGCGACGAACGTGGCGGCCGCGTTGTTGACGAGCACGTCGACCGGCGCGACCGACCACGCGGCCTCGACCATCGCCTCGACCGCGTCGGCGTCGCGCACGTCGCAGGGGATCGTCTGGACGTCGACGCCGGACTCGGCGCGGATGCGGGCGGCGGCCTCGTCGAGCACCTGCGCGCGGCGGCCCGAGAGCACGAGCGAGGCGCCGAGCGACGCGAAGCGCCGCGCCATCGCCTCGCCGAGGCCGGTGCCGCCGCCGGTCACCAGCACGCGCTTGCCGGCGAGCAGGCCGGGTTCGAACATCGTCGTCTCCTCAGGGGGCGCGCAGCACGCGATCGACGATCGCGAGCAGCCGGTCGCGGACCGAATGCAGGTCGATGTCCTCGTCGACGAGCCACTGCAGCATCGTGCCGCGCAGCGCGCCGAGCAGGATCACCGCGGTGGCCTGCGGGTCGATGCCCGGGGCGATCTCGCCCGAGGCGAGGCCGTGCCGGATGTGCGACTCGAAGAACGCGAGCGCCGAGCGGTTGTAGGCCATCACGTTGGCCCGCAGCTCGGAGCCCTCCATGAAGCCCTCGGTCATCATCACCAGCAGCGCGCGGGTCGTCACCCAGTCGGCGCCGCTGCGGCCGAAGTACACCTCGATCGAGTTGCGGATCGCGTCGAGGCCGGGCGCGCGCGGCGGACCCGCCTCGCGCAGGTCGCGGAAGCGCTCGCCGATGTGCGCGGCGAGCGCGCGCAGCAGCCCCGCCTTGCTGCCGAAGCGCTGGGCGGGCAGGCCCCGGCTGTAGCCGGCCGCCTCGCCGACCTCGGCGAGCGTCATCCGCACCGAGCCGCGCCGCGCGACCACCGCGAGCGCGGCGTCGAGCAGGCGCCGCTCGGCCTCCTCGCGGCGCTCGGCCTGCGTGCGCCGGCGCGCCGCGGCGGGCGCCGCGGTCCCCGCGGCCGGCGGGGCCTCGTCGAGGGTCGTCGCGGCGCGCATCGGCTCACTGCGGCTGGATGCCGGCGGCCTCGGCGACGCGCTTGAAGCGCTCGTACTCGCGGCGGTGGAACTTGCCCATCTCGTCGGTGCGCATCATCAGCACCTGGCCCGGCCGCTGCGACTGGTAGGCCTTGCCCTCCGGCGAGACCAGCGCCTTGCCGAACGCGTCGGCGAGCTTCTCGACGATCGCGTCGGGCGTGTCGGCGCGCACGAACAGCGACGCCCACACGTAGCTCTCGAAGCCGGGGAAGCCGCTCTCGATCATCGTCGGCACGTCGGGCAGCATCGGATCGCGCTTGTCGCCGGTGATCGCGAGGATCCGCAGCCGGC
Source organism: Burkholderiaceae bacterium (assembly GCA_035628395.1). GTDB lineage: Bacteria > Pseudomonadota > Gammaproteobacteria > Burkholderiales > Burkholderiaceae_E > UBA4615. Next base: position 33,457 of record DASPJX010000077.1, read on the forward strand.
CCTGCTTGGCCTGCTGGGCGACGCCGCCGAAGTCGTTGACGCCGATCTCGATCTGCCCGCCGATCACGTCGGTGACCATCTGCACGCCGCCCTTGTAGGTGACGTGATTGACCGGCACGTTGCCCGCGGTGCCGAGCCAGGCGGCGATCAGCTTGTAGCCGTCGGAATAGTTGCCGATGTTGATCGGGCGGTTCTCGCGCCTGGCCGCCTCGACCAGGTCCTTCATCGACTTGTACGGCGAGTCGGCCTTGACGACGAAGGCCGCCGGCCCGACCGACAGCCCGTGCACCGGCCGGAAGTCCTTGAACGGGTCGTAGGGCAGGTTCTTCATCGTCAGCAGGTTGACCGCCATCGGCGAGTTGCTGGCCTGCAGGATCGTGTGGCCGTCGGGCGGCGCCGACTTCACCGCCTGGATCGCGATCGTGCCGCTCGCGCCCGGGCGGTTCTCGACGTTCACCGGCTGCCCGAACATCTTCGAGACGATCTCGCCGTAGACGCGCGAGGTCTCGTCCGCGCCGCTGCCGGCGTTGAACGGCACGACGATGCGGATCGGCTTGTTCGGGAAGTCGGCGGCCTGGCCGTGGGCCAGCGGTGCGGCGATGGCGATCGCCAGGGCAGCGAACAGTTTCCTCATGGTCTCCTCCGGGTGTTCTCGTTCACGTCGGATCCGCGGGCGGCGGCGCCTCGCGGATCACTCCCTGCGCCGCGAGCGCGGCGATCTCGTCGTCGGTGAAGCCGGCCTCGGCCAGCACCTGCGCGCCGTGCTCGCCGAGCCGCGGCGCGACCCCGGGCGGCGGCGACGGCGTGCGCGCGAAGCGCGCCGGCGCGCGCACCGCGAGGATCGGACCCTCGCTCGGATGCTCGACGCGCTCGAAGAGCCCGACCGCGGCGAGATGCGGATGCCGCGGCAGCTCGTCGATCGACCAGATCCGCGTGGCCGGGATGTCCAGCCGGTCGCAGAGCGCGAGGCACTCCTCGCTCGTCATGCCGCGGGTCACCTCGGCCATGTCGGCGTACAGCTCGCGCACGCGCGCGTTGCGCTGGTGGCGATCGGCGAAGTCGTACTTCGCGGCGAGGTCGTCGCGCCCGGCGCCGGCGAAGAACGCCGTCCAATGGTTCTGCGTGTACGGCAGCATCGCGACGTGGCCGTCGCGGGTCGGCGCCGGCCGGCGACCGCCCTTCAGCAGCCGCGCGTAGCCGGCGTCGGCGGTCGGCGGGTCGAAGGTCAGGCCGCCGAGATGCTCGGCGAGCGTGAACGCGACCATCGTCTCGAACATCGGCACCTCGACGTGCTGGCCCTCGCCGCTGCGCTCGCGATGCACCAGCGCGGCGAGCACCGCGTTCGCGGTCGCGAGGCCGGCGGTCTTGTCGGCGAGCAGCGTCGGCGCGTACTCGGGCACGCCGCGCTCGCGGCCGATCAGCTCGGCGAGGCCGCAGGCCGCCTGGATCACGTCGTCGAAGGCCGGCCGGTGCGCGTCGGGCCCGCCCTGGCCGAAGCCGGTGGCGACGCAGTAGACGATCCGCGGATTGAGCGCGGCGACCGCCTCGTAGCCGAGGCCGAGCCGCTCGATCGCGGCCACGCGCATGTTGTGCACCAGCACGTCGACCGTCGGCAGCAGGCGCCCGAGCGTCTCGAGCCCGGCCGGCGACTTCAGGTCGATCGACAGCGAGCGCTTGCCGCGGTTGACCGCGAGGAAGATCGAGCTCATGCCGCGGTGGCGCGACACGCCGTTGGAGCGCATCAGGTCGCCCTGCAGCCCCTCCACCTTGATCACGTCCGCGCCCCAGTCGGCGAGCACCTGCGTCGCCACCGGGCCGAGCACCACCGAGGTGAGGTCGAGCACCCGGAAGCCGGCCAGCGGCCCGGTGCGCGTGTCGCGTCGTGTCTCCATCGCCGTCCCGGTTCCGGAAAGGTCGTGCTCTCCCTGAGCTGCGGACGACCGTAGCACACTTAGTTGTTGCACGACAAGCAAATATGCCGAAGAATCGACGCAACGACGGAGGAGACATGCACGGCCTGACCATCACGCCCGGGACGCTGCCGCCCGAGTGCGAGCGGCTGCGCGCCGAGGTCCGCGAGTTCGTCGCGGAGGCGCTCGCCGACTACCCCGCCTCGGCGCGGGTCCGCAACTGGCAGGGCAACGACCCCGCGTTCAGCCGCCGGCTCGCCGAGCGCGGCTGGATCGGCATGACCTGGCCGAAGCGCTACGGCGGCCACGAGCGCTCGCCGCTCGAGCGCTACGTCGTGCTCGAGGAGCTGCTCGCCGCGGGCGCGCCGGTCGGCGCGCACTGGGTCGCCGACCGCCAGAGCGGCCCGCTGCTGATGCGCTTCGCGCCCGACACGCTCGCGCCGCGGATCGTGCCGGCGATCGTCCGGGGCGAGGCGTTCTTCTGCATCGGCATGAGCGAGCCGGACTCCGGCTCCGACCTCGCCTCGATCCGCACGAAGGCCGTGCGCACCGACCGCGGCTGGGTGATCAACGGCCGCAAGGTCTGGACCTCGGGCGCGCACCGCACGCACTACATGATCGCGCTGGTGCGCACCGGCGAGCGCGGCGAGAACCGGCACGCCGGGATGTCGCAGTTCCTGATCGACATGAGGACGCCGGGCATGACCGTGCGCCCGATCGTCAACCAGGTCGGCGAGCACGACTTCAACGAGGTCACCTTCGACGACGTGCTCGTGCCGCACGAGAACCTGATCGGCGAGGAGGGCGGCGGCTGGAAGCAGGTGGTCACCGAGCTCGCGTTCGAGCGCAGCGGCCCGGAGCGCTACCTGAGCAGCTCGCAGCTGCTGCTCGAGATGCTCGACGCGGCCGACCCGTCGGACGCGCGGCACGCGGTCGCGCTCGGGCGGATCGCCGCGCAGTACGGGACGCTGCGGCAGATGTCGCTCGGCGTGGCCGGCATGCTCGCGCGCGGCGAGAACCCGGAGCTCGCCGCCTCGGTCGTCAAGGACCAGGGCGCGCTCGTCGAGCAGGCGATGCCCGACGTCGCGCACGACCTGTTCGGCGGCGCGGCCGACCCGGACTCGCCGCTCGCGCAGGCGATGCGCTACACCGCGCTCGCCGCGCCCTCGTTCTCGCTGCGCGGGGGCACCCGCGAGATCCTGCGAGGCATCATCGCCAAGGGGCTGGGACTGAGATGAGCGACGACACCCTGATCGAGCGCAGCGCGCAGCGCCTGTTCTCCGAGAACGTCGACAAGGCGCTGCTCGAGCGGTTCGAGGCCGGCGCCTTCCCCGACGCGCTGTGGCGGCTCGTCGTCGACGGCGGCTTCGACCGCGCGCTCGCCACCGA
>DASPJX010000078.1:0-8196 GCA_035628395.1 Burkholderiaceae bacterium
CGACGAGCCGGAGCGCGACGCGCTGCCCGCCGTGCTCGTCGCGCTGCTCACGGCGGCGTGGATCGCGTCGCGTCGGCGACGCTGAGGCGGAGCGCGGGGCGCGGCCGCCGGCGAGCTCGGCCGTAGGCGATCGCTCGAGCTCGGTCATCGGGCATTCGCTCGAGCTTGACCGTTAGCCGCGTGCTCGAGCTCGGCCGTAAGGCGTTCGCTCGAGCTCGGCCGTAGCGGACCCTCCAGCGCGACGAACATCTCCCAGCCCGCGCTCCGTGCGCATCCGGCACTCCGATCGACGGGCGAGACTCAGGCCGAGCTCGACGGAACAGGACCTCTCGCTGGAAGACCAAGGCGACCCGCAATGACGGCCGTCACTTGGGCCGGGGCGGGTCGCGCTCCCACGGCCGAGCCGGGCGGCGGCCGTGCGCGACGGAGCCGATTGCGGGACACGAGGTCGAGCGCGAACGTGATTCGGTTCGGACCGTCGTGGCGCGGACCGAGTCTCGCGAGTGCCGCGATCGGTCGTACGACCGAGCTGGGCCGTGAGCCGCTCGGGACAGGCGCGTTCCGGGGCGGGTACTACGGTCGATCGTACGGTCGAGCTGGGCGGTGCGTCGTTTCGGCGAACCGGGGCATCACCCGGTCCTCGGTCGACGGAGTTCTCGGTTCGGCCGTGCGTCCGGTCATACGGTCAAGCTGAAGCGGCGATCAGTCGCGGGCGATCGGCGCCACACCGAGTCCGGGCACCGCCGACGAGATCCCGCCCGGTATCGAGCGGCGGGTTCGACGCCGCGTCGCAGTGCCGGGTCGACGTCGCCTCGCCCTCGCGATCGCCCAGGTCCGGATGGCCGGCGTTTGCCGTACCGGCGCGTCGAACGTCGAGCGGCGGCGGTCCCGATCCGAAGCGGCTCGGGCCCCGGGAGTCGTGACGATCCATGACCGGCCCGCGTCGCCCGAACGCTCGGTCCTCGGCCTCGGCGATAAGCATCGTGGCCGAAGGGCACCACGGAATCGCTCGGGCGCCGGCGCCGTCGGAACCGGAGGTCGATGCTCGAACGAAGCCGCTCGGTTCGTCGCGGCCGGGGTCTCGGCGGCCGCCGGTGCGTGCCGGTCGATCCTCGGCCGGTCCCTCCGAAGGCGCGCCCGTTCGCGAGCGCGGCCGTTCGCGATCGCGTCCGATCTCCGGAGACGCCGGAACGCTCCCGCCGCCACGGTCCGTTCGTCCGGCGCAACCTCGCGTCCGGCGGCCACCGTGCCACGGGCGACCGCCGCCGTCGCACGCGGGCGACGGCCGTACCGCCGCCGGGCGCGCATCGGGCGCCGCCCGCGGCGAGCGTCACGGCCGCGGCCGATCCGCGCGGCTATGATCCGCGCATGAAAGTCACCGTCATCGGAACCGGCTACGTGGGACTCGTCTCGGGCGCCTGCCTGGCCGAGATGGGCAACGACGTGCTGTGCATGGACGTCGATCCCCGCAAGATCGAGATGCTGCAGAAGGGCGAGATCCCGATCTGGGAGCCCGGGCTGCAGGAGATGGTCCGGCGCAACGCCGCCGCCAAGCGGATGAAGTTCACGCTCGATCCCGAGCGCGCGGTCGACCACGGGACGATCCAGTTCATCGCGGTCGGCACGCCGCCCGACGAGGACGGCTCGGCCGACCTGCAGTACGTGCTCGCGGCGGCCCGGACGGTCGGGCGCCACATGACCGACTACAAGGTCGTCGTCGACAAGTCGACGGTGCCGGTGGGCACCGCCGACCGGGTCCGGGAGGCGATCGCCGACGAGCTGCGCGCGCGCGGCGCCGAGGTGCCGTACGCGGTCGTCTCGAATCCGGAGTTCCTGAAGGAGGGCGCCGCGGTCGAGGACTTCATGCGCCCCGACCGCATCGTCGTCGGCGCCGACGACGAGCAGGCGATCTTCCTGATGAAGGCGCTGTACTCGCCGTTCCAGCGCAACCACGAGCGGCTCGTCGTGATGGACGTGCGTTCGGCCGAGCCGACCAAGTACGCGGCGAACACGATGCTCGCCACGCGGATCTCGTTCATGAACGAGCTCGCGCTGCTCGCCGAGAAGGTGGGCGCGGACATCGAGCTGGTGCGCCAGGGCATCGGCTCGGATCCGCGCATCGGCTACCACTTCCTCTATTCCGGCGCGGGCTACGGCGGCTCGTGCTTCCCGAAGGACGTGAAGGCGCTGGTGCGGACCGCCGCCGACCACGGCCGCGAGCTGCACGTGCTGCGCGCGGTCGAGGCGGCCAACGACGCGCAGAAGCACGTGATCGCCGAGAAGGTCGTCGCGCGCTTCGGCGCCGACCTCGGCGGCCGGCGCTTCGCGCTCTGGGGCCTCGCGTTCAAGCCGAACACCGACGACATGCGCGAGGCGCCGAGCCGCGTCGTCGTCGAGGACCTGCTGTCGCGCGGCGCGACGGTCTGCGCGTACGACCCGGTCGCGATGCACGAGGCGCACCGCGTGTTCGGCGGCCTGCCGGGCCTGTCGTTCGCCGACGGGCCGATGCAGGCGCTCGAGGGCGCGGACGCGCTGCTGATCGTCACCGAGTGGAAGGAGTTCCGCAGCCCCGACTTCGACGCGATCAAGGCCGCGCTGCGGCATCCGGTCGTGATCGACGGGCGCAACATGTATCCGCCGGCGCTGCCCCGGGCGGCGGGCCTCGAGTACGTGTCGATCGGGCGGCCGTGACGCGAACGGCGGACGGGGCGCGACGATGACGGTGCTCGTCACCGGTGCGGCCGGCTTCGTCGGCATGCACGTGGCCGCGCGGCTGCTCGCCGATGGCGAGCGCGTGGTCGGCATCGACAACCTGAACGACTACTACGACCCGACGCTGAAGGAGGCGCGGCTCGCGCGGCTCGCGCACGAGCGCTTCGCGTTCGAGCGTCTCGACCTCGCCGACCGGGCGGGCATGGCCTCGCTGTTCGAGCGCCACCGCTTCTCGGGGGTGGTGCACCTCGCGGCGCAGGCGGGCGTCCGCTACTCGCTGCGCAATCCCCACGCCTACGCCGACTCGAACCTGGTGGGGTTCGTCAACGTGCTCGAGGGCTGCCGGCACGCCGGCGTCGGGCACCTCGTCTACGCCTCGTCGTCGAGCGTGTACGGCGGCAACACGCGGATGCCCTTCTCCGAGCACGATCCGGTCGACCACCCGGTGAGCCTGTACGCGGCGACCAAGAAGGCCAACGAGCTGATGGCGCACACCTACAGCCACCTCTACGGCCTGCCGACCACGGGACTGCGGTTCTTCACCGTCTACGGACCCTGGGGGCGGCCCGACATGTCGCCGTTCCTGTTCGCCGACGCGATCCTCGCGGGACGACCGATCGACGTGTTCAACCACGGCGACATGAAGCGCGACTTCACCTACGTCGACGACGTCGTCGAGGGGGTGCTGCGGGTGCTCGCGAGGCCGCCGCAGGGCGATCCGTCGTTCGATCCGATGCGGCCCGACCCGGCGCGCAGCCGCGCGCCGTACCGGGTGTTCAATATCGGCAACAGCGATCCGGTGGCGCTGCTCGACTTCATCGGCGCGATCGAGACCGCGACGGGCCGCCGCGCGGAGAAGCGCCTGCTGCCGATGCAGCCCGGCGACGTGCAGGCCACGTTCGCCGACACCGCCGAGCTGGAGGCGCTGATCGGATTCCGGCCGGCGACCGACGTGCGCGAGGGCGTGCGCCGCTTCGTGGCGTGGTACCGGGCGTACTACGGTCGCTGACCGGCGCGGCGACCGCGGCCGCCGCGCCGGAGGCTCAGGCGTATTCCGCCAGCGCGCCCTTCATCGTCTTCAGCGCCTTCGCCTCGATCTGGCGGATGCGCTCGGCCGACACCCCGAACTCCTGCGCGAGGTCCTGCAGCGTGCGCGTCCCGCCGTCGTCCTCGTCGCGCAGCCAGCGCGCCTCGACGATCCGGCGGCTGCGCTCGTCGAGCGACTCGAGCGCGCGGCGGATGCCCTCGCCGTGCAGCGCGTCGCGGCGGCGCGCCTCGAGCAGCTGCGTCGGCTCGGACTCCGGCGCCTGCAGGTAGGCGATCGGGCCGAAGGCCTCCTCGCCGTCGTCGGGCACCGGGTCGAGCGCCACGTCGCCCCCGCCCATGCGGGTCTCCATCTCGACGACGTCCTGCGCGCGGACGTTCAGCTCCTTCGCGATCGCGTCGACCGCGTCGGGGCCCAGCGTGTGCGCGTCGGGCTTGTGCGAGCGCAGGTTGAAGAACAGCTTGCGCTGCGCCTTGGTCGTCGCGACCTTGACCAGCCGCCAGTTCTTCAGGATGTACTCGTGGATCTCGGCCTTGATCCAGTGCATCGCGAACGACACCAGCCGCACGCCGCGGTCGGGGTCGAAGCGCTTGACCGCCTTCATCAGGCCGACGTTGCCTTCCTGGATCAGGTCGGCGTGCGGCAGACCGTAGCCCATGTACTGGCGGGCGATGGACACCACCAGCCGCAGGTGCGACATCACCAGCTGGCGCGCGGCGTCCAGGTCGGCGTCGTCGCGCAGGCGACGGGCGAGCGAGACCTCCTCCTCGGCCGTCAGCATCGGCAGGCGGTTGACCGCCGTGATGTAGGCGTCGAGGTTGCCGACCGCCGGAACCGCCAGCATCGCACCGGCGGCGCGGTTCGGGGTCACCAGGGCTGTCGTGGAATGAGTCATCCGGTCGATGTCCTTTCGCGGGGAACGCCCCCGGTACGAAACGATGCTAGCACTCGGTAGTCACGAGTGCTAATTGATCCTGACAATCGGCGAGATCGGAGAAATGAATCGGGGTCAGATCACCATTGCGGTGACCCGACCGGGATCAATAGTCATAAGAATCAACGCCTTGCGGCCGGACCGCCGGGCCGTCTGCACCGGAACGGAGCAATCAGCGTTCCCGCAGTCCCTCGCTCGCCCGGTTGAGCGGCTTCAGCAGGTACTGGAGCACCGTCTTGCGACCCGCGAGCATCTCGACGCTGGCGGTCATGCCGGGCAGGATCGGCAGCTCGGCGCCGTCGGGGCCGCGCAGCGAGGTCTCGCGGGTGCGCACCAGCACGCGGTAGAAGGCCCCGCCGTCGTCGGCCTCCGCGCCGGCGGAGGCGAGCGAGCCGCGACGCTCGTCGCGCAGCGTGTCCGGGCTGATGAACTCGACCGTGCCCTCGAGCCCGCCGTAGATCGCGAAGTCGTACGCCGACAGCTTGACCGTCGTGCGCTGGCCGGGCCGCAGGAACGCGACGTCGGCCGGCTTCACGAAGGCCTCGATCACCAGCGTGTCCTCGATCGGGACGATCTGCATCAGGTCCTGGCCCGGCTGCACGACCGCGCCGATCGTGCTGCTGCGGATGCTCTTGACGGTGCCCCGGACCGGCGAGCGCAGCTCGGTGCGGCTCGCCGCGTCGCCGCGGGCGATCGCCGTCTCGCGCGCCTGCGCGAGCTCGGCCTCGACCTTGTTCAGGTCCCCGGCGGACTCCGCGCGGTAGCGGTTGCCGCGGTCGGCCAGCTGCAGCGCCAGGTCGTTGCGCTGGCGCTTCAGGCGCAGCGCCTCGACCTCGGAGACGAGCCCGCGGGCGACCAGCGGATCGACGATCTCGATCTCCCGGTCGAGCAGGGCGATGCCGCGGCGCAGCGCCTCGACGCCCTCGTCGAGCGCGCGGCGGCGCGCGACGAAGGCCTCGGTCTCGCGCCTGACCAGCGCCGGGGTGCGGGCCGCCTCGGGCGGGAACGCGAGCGCGGTGTCGAACGCCTCGGCGCGCAGCCGCGCCGCCTGCGCCGACAGCGCGGCGACCCGGTTCTGCTGCTCGCGGAACAGTGCCGCGGCCCGGGTGTCGTCGATCCGCAGCAGCACCTGGTCGCGCTCGACGCGGTCGCCCTCGCGCACCCGCAGCTCGGCGAGCACGCCGGTCTCGAGGCTCTGGATCACCTGCTCGCGCGACGACGGGATCACCCGGCCGTGGCCGCGGGTGACCTCCTCGAGCTCGGCGCGCGACGCCCAGCCGAGGAAGGCGGCGACGAGCGCCGCGATCAGCCCGATCGATGCGAACGCGAGCCACGGACGGCGCGGCGGCGGGCCGCCCAGGGTCGTCCCGACGGGGACGTGTCGACGGTCAACGCGCCACACGGCTCGCCTCCTGGGGGTGGGGGGACGCCGCGGGCGCGACCACGAGACCGCGCGCCAGCTGCTCGAGGACCGCGGCCTTCGGGCCGTCGAGCACGACGCGTCCCTGCTCGAGCACGACGATCCGGTCGACGAGCTCGAGCGCCGCCGGGCGGTGGGTCGCGACCACCAGCGTCCGGTCGCGGCAGAAGTCGGCGAGCGCGCCGAGCACCTTGCGCTCGGTCGTCTGGTCGAGCCCGCTCGTGGGCTCGTCGAGCAGCACCACGCGCGGCTCGCGCAGCAGCAGCCGGGCGAGCGCGACGAGCTGGCGCTGACCGCCCGACAGACCGGCCCCGTCCTCGCCGAGCGGCATGTCGAGCCCGCGGGGGTGGCGGGCCACCGCCTCGTCGAGCCCCAGCACGCGCAGCACCTCGAGCAGCCGCGCCTCGCCGCCGCCGTCGGGCCGGCCGAGCTCGAGGTTCTCGCGCAGCGTGCCGAGGAAGAGACGGGGGTCCTGGGGCACCAGCGCGACGATCGAGCGCAGCGCCGCCGGGTCGGCCTGGCGCGCCTCGATGCCGTCGAGCCTCACCATGCCCGCCGTCGGCTCGTACAGCCCCGCGGCGAGCCGCAGCAGCGTCGACTTGCCGCTGCCGGTGCGCCCGAGCAGCGCGACCTTCTCGCCGGCCCGCAGCCGCAGCTCGAGGCCGCGGAAGAGCTCGGGGCCCGCCTGCTCGTGCCGGAAGTCGACCCCGCCGAACGCGATCTCGCCGCGGGCCGCCGACAGCGCGAGGTAGCTGCGCTCCGGATCGCGCTCGGCGGGCCGGTCGATCAGCGCCTGCAGCGCGTCGAACGCGCTGCGCGCCTGCTGGATGCGCAGCGCGAGCGCGGCGACCTGGCCGATCGGCGCGATCGCGCGGCCGGCGAGGATCACGACCGCGATCAGCCCGCCGAGGGACAGCACGTTCGCGTGGATCAGGTGCGTGCCCCAGAACACCGTCACCACGGTGACGGCCTGCGCGACCAGCGCGGTGAAGTTGACCACCGCCGCCGACAGCGTGCGCGAGCGCATCGACGCCGAGGCGACCGTCTCGGTCAGCCACTGCCAGCGCTGCAGCGCGAAGCCCGAGGCGTTGTTCACCTTCAGCGTCTCGAGCCCCTCGACCGCCTCGACGGCGAGCCCCTGGCGCTGCGAGCCGTCGCGCATCGCGCCGCGGATGCTGCGCGCGAGCGGGCCCTGCACGAGCAGCCCGGCGAGCACGACGAGCCCGATCGCGGCCACCGGCACGATCGCGAGCTGCGGCGCGATCGCGGCGATCACCGCGACGAACAGCAGCACGAACGGCACGTCGACCAGCGCGGTCAGCGTCGCCGAGGTGAGCACGTCGCGGATCGACTCGAACTCGCGCAGGTTCGAGACGAACGCGCCCGAGGACGCCGGCTTCGCGTCGAGCCGCATCCCGAGCAGCCGGGCGAACAGCCCCGAGGAGATCTCCAGGTCGGCGCGCCGCCCGGCCGCGTCGATCAGCCAGCCGCGCAGCGTGCGCGCGGCGAACTCGAACCCGAGCGCGAGCACCGTGCCGACCGTCAGCACCCAGAGCGTCTCGTAGGTCCGGTTCGGCACGACCCGGTCGTAGACGTTCATCACGTACAGCGAGATCGCGATCGACAGCAGGTTGACGACCAGCGTCGCGAGCGCGACGTGCGCGTAGTGGCCGCGCAGCCGCCACAGCACGCTCCAGAACCACCGGCGGGCGCTGCGGACCTGCGGCACGCCCGAGCTGCGGTCGACCGCGGGCGCCGGGGTCACGCACAGGCACCAGCCGGCCTCGCCGGCGAGCCCCCGCGCGTCGTCGGGCACGTCGACGCGGGCGAAGCGCCCGTCGTCGAGGGCGGCGAGCGCCGGCAGCTCGCCGACGCCGAGCGCCGACGCGCGGCGCGGGACCCGGCGCGCGACCAGGCCGAAGCCGGCGAGCGCGCGCTCGAGCGACGGCCAGTCGAGGCGGCCGTCGAGGCCGTCGACCAGCTGCGCGCGCAGCGCCTCGCCCGGCACCGGGCGGCCGAGCGCGCGCGACAGGTCGACGAGCGCGTCGACGAGGGGGGCGGGGGGGATCTGGGCGGCCATCGGCG
>DASPJX010000079.1:0-2465 GCA_035628395.1 Burkholderiaceae bacterium
GCTGCGGCTTTCCCACAGCGGGTCGATGACCTTCTCGCGCCACTGGATCGAGCGGTTCGACGCGGTCGCCGAGCCCGAGGTCTCGAACTGCGTGGCGGCCGGCAGCAGGTACACCGCGCGGTTCGGGTTCAGGTCGCCGGCGTCGCCCGGCATCGCCGCCATCGCGGCGGTCGCCGACGGATGCGGGTCGATGACGACGAGCAGGTCGAGCTTGTCGAGCGCCTTCTTCATCTCGAGACCGCGGGTCTGCGAGTTGGGCGCGTGGCCCCAGAAGAACATGCCCTTGACGTTCGAGTCCTGGTCGATCAGCTCGTTCTTCTCGAGCACCGCGTCGATCCAGCGCGAGACCGTCGTGCCGGACTTCTCCATCATCCCCGGCGCGTACTGCGCCTTGATCCACTCGTAGTCGACGCCCCAGGCCGCGGCGAAGTGGCGCCACGAGCCGGCGGACAGGCCGTAGTAGCCGGGCAGGGAGTCGGGGTTCGGGCCGACGTCGGTCGCGCCCTGCACGTTGTCGTGGCCGCGGAAGATGTTCGCGCCGCCGCCGGAGACGCCGATGTTGCCGAGCGCCAGCTGCAGGATGCACGAGGCGCGCACCATCGCGTTGCCGATCGTGTGCTGGGTCTGGCCCATGCACCAGACGATCGTCGATGGCCGGTTATTCGCCATCATCTCGGCGACCCGGTACACCTGCGCCTCGGGGACGCCGCAGGCCTCCTCGACCTTGTCGGGCGTCCACTGGGTCAGGACCTCCTCGCGGATCTTGTCCATGCCCCAGACGCGATCCTCGATGTACTTCTTGTCCTCCCAGCCGTTCTTGAAGATGTGGTGCAGCACGCCGAACAGGAACGGGATGTCCGAGCCGGAGCGGATCCGCACGTACTCGTCGGCCTTCGCGGCGGTCCGCGTGAAGCGCGGATCGGCGACGATCATCTTCGCGCCGGTCTCCTTCGCGTGCAGCATGTGCAGCATCGAGACCGGGTGCGCCTCCGCCGCGTTAGACCCGATGTACAACGCGCATTTGGAATTCTGCATGTCGTTGTACGAATTCGTCATCGCGCCGTAGCCCCACGTGTTCGCGACGCCCGCGACCGTGGTGGAGTGGCAGATGCGCGCCTGGTGGTCGCAGTTGTTCGTGCCGAACAGCGACACGAACTTGCGCAGCAGGTAGGCCTGCTCGTTGTTGTGCTTCGACGAGCCGACGAAGAAGACCGAGTCGGGACCCGAGGTCTTCTTCAGCTCCTTCATCCTTCCGGCGATCTCGTCGAGCGCCTGCGCCCAGGAGATCTTGCGGTACTGGCCGTCGACCAGCTTCATCGGGGTCTTCAGCCGATGCTCGCCGTGCCCGTGCTCGCGGATCGACGCACCCTTCGCGCAGTGCGCGCCCAGGTTGATCGGCGAGTCGAACACCGGCTCCTGGCGTACCCACACGCCGTTCTCCACCACCGCGTCGATCGCGCAGCCGACCGAGCAGTGCGTGCAGACCGTGCGCTTGGTCTCGACCTTGCCCGCGCCGCCGGCGGCGGCGGGACCGGCCGCGGTCGCGCGCTCGAGCGACGCGAACGTGCCGACCCCGGCGGCGAGGCCGGCGGCGCCGACGCCGATGCCGGAGCGCTTGAGGAAGGTGCGGCGATCGAGGGTCGACGCGGCGGCGCCGTGTGCGCCGCGGACGGCGGAGGCGGTCAGGGCCCCGGCGGCGGGGGTGGCGGTGCGCTTGCGGGTGAGCAGCATGGACCTCTCTCCGTCAGATCCGGGTGGTGCGGTAGTAGTGGGCGACGTGCTCGCTCACGCGGTAGCCGCGAGCGGCCTCGTCGTCCTTCTGGGCCGCGGGCACGGCCTGCTGCGGCACGGCGGCGGTCGCGGCCGTGGCGGCCATCGCGGCGCCGGCCACGCCGGCGGCGCCGGCTCCGAGCAGGAAGCCCCTGCGCGACTTCAGCGGGACGTTCCGCGGGTTCGATCGATCATCCATGGTGCAGCCCCCTCGTGATGATGTTGTTCGGGATCTCGATGCGTCGTCAGGACTCGAAGTCGAACGCCTGGCGCTCGACATCCAGGAAAGTCTTCAGCACGGCCGCCGCCGGCCGGTACCAGCCCGCCTCGGCCGAGGCGTCGATCGCCTCGGCGAGCCGGGCGTACCACGGCGCGAGGTAGGCCTCGAAGAGCTCGCGCTGGCGGCGCGCCGCCTCGGGCTCGTCGGAGTCGGCGAGCATCGCCATCGCCTCGAGCAGCGACGCGACGTGGTCCTCCGTGCGCACCGCGTCCTCGCGGCGCGCGAAGCCCCAGGTCGCGAGCAGCGTGCGCAGCTCGGCGAGCGGCCGCTCGTTCAGGAAGCCGGTCAGGTACCACGAGGCGTGGAGCGCGACCGGGGCGCGGCCCACGCCGATGAACAGCCGGTCGTACTCCGCGGCGACCGCGTCCGCGCCGGCGGCGCCCTCGCGGGCCGGCCCGACGCATGCCGCGGCGAG
>DASPJX010000080.1:0-5370 GCA_035628395.1 Burkholderiaceae bacterium
ATGACGGCGACCACCTTCTCGCCCATCTCCTCGTCTGGGGCGCCCACCACCGCGGCGTCGGCGACCTTGGGGTGGCCGATCAGCAGGTTCTCCAGCTCCTGCGGATAGATGTTCACCCCGCCGGAGATGATCATGAAGGTCGAGCGGTCGGTCAGGTGCAGGAAGCCGTCGTCGTCGACGTAGCCGACGTCCCCGACCGTGCTCATCGTGCCGTCGGGCGAGCGCGCCTGCCTCGTGCGCTCCGGATCGTTGAAGTACTCGAACGGCGTCGCGGTCTTGAACCAGATCTCGCCCGGCGTGCCCTTCGGCACCGGCTTCATGTCCTCGCCGAGGATGTGCAGGTCGCCGAGCAGCACACGGCCCACCGTACCGCGGTGCGCGAGCCACTCGGCGGTGTCGCAGGCGGTGAAGCCCAGGCCCTCGGTCGCGCCGTAGTACTCGTGGATGATCGGGCCCCACCACTCGATCATCTGCTCCTTGACCTGCACCGGGCACGGCGCGGCCGCGTGGATCGCGATCTCGAGCGACGACAGGTCGTGACGACGGCGCGCCTCGTCGGGCAGCTTCAGCATGCGGCTGAACATCGTCGGCACGAGCTGCGTGTGGGTGACGCGATGGCGCTCGACCAGCGCGAGGTAGCGCTCGGGGTCGAAGTGCTCCATGACGATCACGGTGCCGCCGTTGCGGATCGTCAGCGCCACCGCCGCCTGCGGCGCGGAGTGGTACAGCGGCGCGGGCGACAGGTAGGTCATGCCCTCGCGATAGCGCCACAGCTTGTTCAGGAAGTGGAAGAGCGGCAGCGGCTCGGACGGCGGGTTCTCGGGCAGCGGGCGCAGGATGCCCTTCGGCCGGCCGGTGGTGCCCGACGAGTAGAGCATCGGCGTGCCGAGCGCCTCGTCGTCGACCGGCACCGGCGGGTAGGCGTCGACCGCGGTCGCGAAGTCGTCGAAGCGGCAGTGCGGCACCGCGTCGGCCGCGGGCAGCGCGCCCGCGCCGTCGACGACCAGGCAGCGCGTGACCGCCGGACAGCGGCGGATCGCTTCCACGGCGACCTCGAGCCGCGCGCGCGACGTGACGAGCAGCCGTGCCTCGCTGTTCTCGAGGATGTACGCCAGCTCGTCGGGCGTGAGGTACGAGTTGACGCAGGTGTAGTAGAGGCCCGTGCGCTCGCCGGCGCCGCAGGACTCCAGGTAGCGCGCGTTGTTCTCCATGAAGATCGCGTAGTGCCCGAGGCGCTTCAGGCCGTGATCGCGCAGCAGCCGCGCGAGGCGGTTGGTGCGGGCGTCGAATTCGGCGTAGGTCACCGATTCGCCGCTCTCGGCCATGATGAAGGCGGGTTGCGTCGCGCGCTCGATCGCGTGCCGGCCGGCGTACATGCGGGGCCTCCTTCTCGTGTGTCTCCTGCGATCGAAGATAGCACGCGTCGGCGACGCGCAGCCGGTCGCCGCGGAGGCCCGCAGCCCGATCGGACCCGGCGCGCGTCAGCCCGCGCGGCCGCCGGCGCTCGCGATCCGCTGCGCCTCGTCGCGGTGCGCGGCGGCGAGCAGCTCGTCGCGCACCTTGTCGGCCATGCCGTGGCCGATCTGGCAGGTGCCCGCGGCCGCGTGGCCGCCGCCGCCGTAGCGCAGGCACAGCGCGCCGACGTCGGTCGCGCAGGTGCGCTCGAAGATCGACTTGCCGAGCGCGAAGACCTGGTTCTGCGCCTTCAGGCCCCACATCCGCAGGATCGACAGGTTGCACTGCGGGAACAGCGCGTAGACCATGAACCGGTTGGTCGCCCAGATCGGATCCTGCTCGCGCAGGTCGGTGAGCACGACGTTGCCGTGCGCGGTGGAGGCGGCGAGCAGCTGGTCGACCGCGCGGCTCTCGTGCGAGAAGTACAGCTCCACGCGCTCGCGCACGTCGGGCAGCTTCAGGATCTCCTCGACCGGCAGCGTGCGGCACGCGTCGATCAGCGCCATCATCAGCTGGTAGTTCGAGATCCGGTAGTGCCGGAAGCGCCCGAGCCCGGTGCGCGCGTCCATCACGAAGTTGAGCAGCACCCAGCCGCGGGGATGCAGCACCTCCTCGAGCGTGTAGCGCGCCGAGTCGGCCTGGTCGACCGCGCGCATCAGCTCCGGATCGATGCGCGGGAACGCCGACTCGCCGCCGAAGTGGCGCCACAGCACGCGCGCCGCCGACGGCGCGTCGGGGTCGATCACGTGGTTGCCCACGTGCGCGGTGTTGCGCAGCGTCTCCGAGCGGTGGTGGTCGAACACCAGGTGCGCGCCGGCGACGTAGGGCAGGTTGGTGGTGATGTCGCGCGGCCCGATCGGGACCTTGCCGTCCTGCATGTCCTTCGGATGGACGAACAGGATGTCGTCGATCAGGTCGAGCTCGCGCAGCAGCACGGCGCAGACCAGGCCGTCGAAGTCGGAGCGCGTGACGAGGCGGAACCGCGGTGGGTGCATGGGCGGGGACTCTCTGCGGATCCGTCGAGCCTCGGCAAGCGCGCCGATCGCGTACAGCGGCGCCCGATGGGCGGCCACGGGAGCGCGGCGACCGGAGGGCCGGCCGCGGGGCCGGACCGACCGGCGCCCGGTCAGCGTCCGGCGAACCGCGCCGGGCGCTTGGCGAGGAAGGCCTGCACGCCCTCGGCGAAGTCGTCGGTCGCGCCGGCCCGGCGCTGCAGCCGCGCCTCCAGGTCGAGCTGGTCCTCGTAGCTGCGGTCGGGGCTCTCCCAGTACAGCTGCCGGGTGAGCGCGAGCGCCACCGTCGGGCCGTCGGCGAGGTTACGCGCGACGCCGAGCGCCTCGGGCATCAGCCGCTCGTCGTCGACCACGCGGTTGACGAGGCCCCACTCGAGCGCCGTCCGGGCCGGCAGCTTCTCGCCGAGCAGCGACAGCTCGAGCGCGCGGGCCCGGCCGATCAGCCGCGGCAGCAGCCAGGTCGAGCCGCAGTCCGGCACCAGGCCGATCCGCCGGAACGCCTGCAGGAAGTACGCCGACGCCGACGCGAACACCAGGTCGCCCATCAGCGCGACGCTCATGCCGGCACCGGCCGCCGGGCCGTTGACCGCGCTGACGATCGGGCAGTGCAGGTCGCGCAGACGGCGCAGCACCGGGTGGAAGTGCGTCTCGAGCGTGACGCCGGCGCGCCGCTTGAGGGGCGGCGCGTCGGCGTCGGCGCGACCGCGCCCCTGCAGGTTCGCGCCGGTGCAGAACGCCCGGCCCTCGCCGGTGAGCACCAGGCAGCGCACGCCGCGCGCGTCGTCCTCGACGACGTCGAGCGCGCTCGCGATGCCGCCGAGCATCTCGGGCGACAGCGCGTTCAGCACCTCGACGTGGTTCAGCGCGAGGACGGCGACGCCGTCGTCGAGCGTCAGCCGCACGCGTTCGAAGTCCAGGGTCGAAGGCTGGGTCACGGGGGTCTCCTCGGTGACGGGATCGGTCGGAGCCGCGATCGTAGCGCTCCGCGGCCGGGACGGCGCGCGCGGCGAGCGCCGCGCGCCGTCCCGGGGTCATCGGCCGCGGAACACCGGCGGGCGCCGCTCGGCCATCGCCTTCACGCCCTCGCGGAAGTCCTCGCTGCGGAACTGCCGGTTCTGCTCGACGCTCTCGCGCGCGACCGCCGCGCGGATGCGCTCGACGAGCCCCGCGCGCAGCGTCGCCCGCGTCGACTGCACGGCGAGCGGCGACGAGGTCGCGATCTCGGTCGCCAGCTCGATCGCGCGCGGCCGCACCCGCTCGGCCGGCACGAGCTCGTCGGCGAGCCCGATCGCCGCGGCCTCGGCGCCGTCGATGCGCCGCCCGGTGTAGAACAGCAGCGCCGCTCTCTGCTCGCCGACGAGGCGCGGCAGCGTCACCGACAGGCCGAAGCCCGGATGGAAGCCGAGGCGGTTGAAGTTGGCCGAGAAGCGCGCCTCGGGGCAGGCGATCCGGAAGTCGGCGACCAGCGCGAGCCCGAGGCCGCCGCCGACCGCCGGGCCCTGGATCGCCGCGACGATCGGCTTGCCGGTCGCGAACATCCGCAGCGCCTCGTGGTAGACCGGATTCACCGCGCGCGGGCTCGCGCGCTCGGGCGCGGCCTCGCGGCGCGAGAAGTCGGCGCCCGCGCAGAACGAGCTGCCCTGCGCGCAGAGCACGACCGCGCGGCAGTCGGGGTCCGCCTCGAGCGACTCGAGCGCGTCGGCGAGCGCCGCGATCAGCGGCACGTCGAAGAAGTTGTGCGGCGGGCGCCGCATCTCGACGACGGCGACGTGGCCGTCGCGCTCGACGCCGACGTCGGCGGTGGCGGGAGCGGCGCTCATCGCGCCTCCCGCCCGCCGTCGAGCGCGATGCCGGCGTCGAACCGGCGCTGCGTGATCGACGGCCAGAAGCCGGCCTGGCCGGCGGCGATCGCCGCGCGGCCGAGCCGCTCGGCCCACCACGCGTCCGACCCCGACTGCTCGCGCCACGCCCACAGCCGGCGCGTGCCGTAGTTGAGCATGTGCTCGTAGGTGAAGCCGATCGCGCCGTGCACCTGGTGCGCGATGCCGGCCGCGCGCGAGGCGGCCTCGCCGCAGCGGACCTTCGCGACCGCCGCGCCGAACACCGTGGCCCCGCAGTCCGTCGCGCCGGGCGAGGGCGCGTCGGCGCACGCGACGAGCGCGGCCGTGCGCGCGGCCGCGACGTCGCCGGCGATCAGCGCGAGCTGCTGCTGGATCGCCTGGTTGCGGCCGATCGGCTTGCCGAACTGCACGCGGTCGTTGACGTACGAGACCGACTGCTCGAGCACCCGCTCGAGCGCGCCCACCAGCATCGCGCTGCGGGCGATCGCGCCGAGCGTGCGCACCGGCCGCTCGAGCGCGGGCAGCGGGTTCGCCGCCGAGGCGACGGCGCGGGCGCCGTCGAGGACGACCCCGCCGCAGGGCAGCTTCGCGACGTCGAGCCTCGGCTCGACGCGGGACGCGGCCGCGTCGTGCAGGTCGACGAGCGCGAGCGACGCGCCGTCCGAGACGAGCAGCCAGCGCGCGCCGCCCGCCCAGGGCACCGCGGGCGCGCGGCCGGAGACGCGACCGCCCGAGACGGCGAGCGCGCCGTCGAGCCCCGCCTCGACGATCGCGACCGGGCCCTCGGGCACCTCGAGGCCGGCGCTCGACAGCAGCATCGCCGCCACCATCGTCTCGCCGAGCGGCAGCGGCACGTGCCAGTAGCCGATGCCGCGCAGGATCGGGTAGACGCCGGACCAGCCCTCGCCGATGCCGCCGGCCTCGTCGGTGGCGAGCGCGCGGTCGAAGCCGCCGTCGACGACGAGCCGCCACAGCGCGTCGGGGAAGGCGCCCGCCTCGAAGCGCTCGAGCAGCGCCTTGTCGACGTTCGCCGAGAAGAGGCGCTGCGCGCTGCGCTCGAT
>DASPJX010000081.1:0-2957 GCA_035628395.1 Burkholderiaceae bacterium
AGGCGCCGGCCGGGCACGTCGTTGTCTGCCAGCCGCACAATCACGAGGTCGCGCTCATGGGCGAGCTGTCCGCGCAGACGCTCGCAGCGCGCGGCGTGCTCGGCTACGTCGTCGACGGCGCCTGCCGCGACACCGACTTCATCGTCGAGCAGCGCTTCCCGGTGTTCCACGACGGCTTCACGCCGTCCGACATCGCGGCGCGCTGGATGGCCGAGCGGCTCGGCGAGCCGGTGACGATCGGGCGCGTGACCGTCTGCGCGGGCGACTACGTGCTCGGCGACCGCGACGGCGTGATCGTGATCCCGAAGGCGCTCGCCGCCGAGGCCATCGCCGAGACCGAGCGCGTCGCGCTGACCGAGAACGCGGTGCGCGACGCGATCCGGGCGGGCGTCGATCCGGTCGACGCCTACCTGCGCCACGGCAAGTTCTGATCAGCCGCCCGCACGGTCCGCGGCGCGCGCGTGGCCGACCGAGAAGTCGTTGCGTCCGGTCCGGTCGACGCCGCGCAGCAGCCACAGCGGCCGCGTCGAGAAGTCCACCGTGTAGCCGCTCTGCGCGCCCGGCCTCATCGCCTCGCGATCGAACAGCGAGGTACCGGGCATGTAGCGGATCGCGACGCCGGCGCGCCGGCGCGGCGAGCGGTTCGGCGCCGAGCCGTGGATCATGTGGACGTCGTGCATCGACATCTGACCGGGCTCGAGCTCGATGTCGACCGCGGTCGACGGATCGAACGCGCCGTCCTCGGTGCGCTGGTTGAGCACCACGTCGTCGCGGTCCTCCTTCAGGTGCGGCAGCAGCCGGCGCTCGCGGTGCGAGCCCGGGATCACGCGCAGGCAGCCGTTCTCCACCGTCGACGCGTCGAGCGCGATCCAGACCGTGCAGGTCGCGAGCGGACGGATCGGCCAGTAGTGGCCGTCCTGGTGCCAGGGCACCTCCATGCCGTCGCCGCCGGGCTTGCAGAACACCTGGCAGCCCCAGAGGATCACGTCGTCGCCGATCAGCTGGGCGACGCGGTCCACGAGGCCGGGATCGCGCGCGAGCTCGAGGAAGTCCGCGCTGCCGTGCACGCCCTCGGCGTTCCGGCCCTCGATGTGGACGCTGACCAGCCGCTCGGGCCGCACGCCCGGGTTCTCGCGGATCAGCCGGTCGAGCGTGGCGCGCAGCCGCTCGACGCGATCCTCGGGCAGCCGGAACGAGGGCACGATCCAGCCCTCGCGGTGGTAGCGGTCGACCTCGTCGGGAGCGAGCAGGGCCATCGGACGTCTCCGGTCGCGCCGCGCGGTCGGGGCCGCGGGCATCGCATCGATTCTAGGAGGTGCGCGGGCTTCGGGTCACGCCGCCGGTCCACGAAGCCGCTGGTATAGTCGGCCGCCGTCGCCCCGATGACGGAACCGGTAGACGTAGCGGACTTAAAATCCGCGGCCGCGAGGCGTGCGGGTTCGAGTCCCGCTCGGGGTACCAGCGAACCGCTCGCGCGTCACGCGATGCGTCGCGGCAGCGGCCGCTCGTAGCGGTCCTCGGTCACCTCGCCCGCGCACGCCTCGACGACCCGTCGCATCGCCTGCGCGAACGACGCCTCGGGCGGCATCGACGCGACGCGGCGCGCCCAGGCGGTGGCGGACGCCTGCTCGCCCCGGCGGTTCACCTCGACGAACCACGCGATCGCGTCGACCTGCTGCGGCATCACCGCGACGGTCCCGGTGCCGGCGACGGTGCGGGTCCGCACGCGCAGCGCCGTGCCGTCGGCCAGCCGCAGCGCGCCCCAGTGTCGCGCGATGCACGCGGTGACCGCCTCGCTGCCGGCGGGGAAGTCGGCGCGCATCGCGGGCGGACCGCGGCGCACCTCGTCCGCGGTCGGGAAGCAGCCGGCGAGGGCGGCGCAGATCAGCAGGGCGGGCAGGGGCGTGGGGCGCATCGCACGGGCTCGGAGGCGCCTCCACTGTAACCCGCGCCGTGCGCCCGGCCCGACGCCCCCGACCGGGCCCGGCCGGCGGGGTGCCGGCGCGAAGGCGGTGTTACGCTCGCGCCCCTGCGACCGAGCCCGCACGACGATGATCCCCGCACCGCCGCCCGATACCCGCCCCGCCGCCCTCGCGAGGGCCGGGCATCGCCGCCTCCTTCCGATCGGCGCCGGCGGCCGGCGGGCACGACGGTGAGCGCGGTCGGCGTCGCGGGGCGCGGCGGGCTCCTCGCCGCGAGCGCCCTCGCGCTCAACGCGTTCCTCTGGGGCATCTCGTGGTGGCCGTTCCGCGCGCTCGAGGCCCGCGGCGTGCACAGCCTCTGGGCGACGTCGATGGTCTACCTGCTGGTGGCCGCCGCGATCGTCGCCTGGCGCCCCGGCGCCCCCGCCCGCGTGCTGCGCACGCGCTCGCTGTGGCCGCTGCTGCTCGCGAGCGGCGCGACGAACGCGTGCTTCAACTGGGCGGTGACGATCGGCGACGTGATCCGCGTGGTGCTGCTCTTCTACCTGATGCCGGTCTGGGCGGCGCTGCTCGCCCGCTGGATCCTCGACGAGCCGCTCGGCTGGCGGGCGTGGGCGCGCATCGGCCTCGCGATCGCCGGTGCCGCGGTCGTGCTGCAGCCCGCCGACGCGCCCTGGCCGCTGCCGCGGGGGCTCGCCGACGGGCTCGCGATCGCGGGCGGCGCGTGCTTCGCCGCGACCAACGTGATGCTGCGGCGCGAGGCCGCGCAGCCCGAGGAGGCGCGCGCGCTCGCGATGTTCGTCGGCGGCTGCGCGGTCGCGGGCCTGCTCGCCGCGCTGCTGACCGCGGCGGGCGCCGTGCCCGCGCCGCCGGGGCCGGCGCCCGGCTGGCTCGCCGGCGCGGTGGTGCTCGCGCTGATGTTCGGCGTCGGCAACCTGTGCCTGCAGTACGGCGCGGCGCGGCTGCCGGCGGCGGTGACCGCGGTGGTGCTGCTGACCGAGGTGCTGTTCGCGGCCGTGTCGGCGGTGCTGCTCG
>DASPJX010000082.1:0-9664 GCA_035628395.1 Burkholderiaceae bacterium
GAGCAGCGAGCGCACGATGCGCACGTCCGCCATGTCCACGGTGAGTTCGCCCGCACGCGTGGCCCTGAGGCAATCGAGCGCGAGCATCAGCGCCTCGAGGTCGGCCTCCAGGCCCGCGTGACCGTAGAGCTCGGCGCCCACCTGCAGCGGCTCGCGGGTCGACAGCGGGCCGGCCGGGCGCGCCTGCAGCACGCTGCCCGCGTAGCACAGCCGCACGACGCCCTCGCGGTCGAGCAGGTGCGCGTCGATCCGCGCGACCTGCGGCGTGATGTCCGCGCGCAGCCCCATCGTGCGGCCGGACAGCTGGTCGATCAGCTTGAACGTCTTCAGGTCGAGGTCGCGACCGCTGCCGGTCAGCAGCGACTCGATGTACTCGATCATCGGCGGCATCACCAGCTCGTAGCCGTACGCGCGGTACAGGTCGAGCAGGCGTCGACGCAGCTCCTCGATCCGCCGCGCCTCGCTGGGCAGGATGTCGGAGATGCTCTCGGGAAGGAGCCAGCGGGGCATCGGTCGGTCGGGAACGGTGCGCGTCGCGCGACGCGCGATCAGGCGCCGAGCGCGAGCAGCAGCACGCCCGCCAGCATCGCGGACAGGCCCATGAAGCGGATCTGGCCGTCGCGCATCGCGGCGATGCGCCGCATCGCCTCGCGCCAGCCCGTCGGCGAGACGAGGGGCAGGACCCCCTCGATCACCAGCATCAGGCCGAGCGCGGCGAGCAGCGACGAGGCGGACATCGCCGCGTTCACTTGCCGCGCGCCGCGCCGCCCTGCGGGCCGCCCGCGCCACGGAAGTAGCGGAAGAACTCCGAGTCGGGGTCGAGCACCAGCACGTCGCTGCGGTTGCGGAAGCTCGAGCGGTAGGCCTCGAGGCTGCGGTAGAAGCTCGCGAACTCCGGGTTCTGGCCGAACGCCTCGGCGAACAGCGCGGACGCGCGCGCGTCGCCCTCGCCCTTCAGCCGCTGCGCGTCGCGGTAGGCCTCGGCGATGATCACGTCGCGCTGGCGATCGGCGTCGGCGCGGATCTTCTCGGACTCGGCCGCGCCGGTGGCGCGCCGCTCGTTGGCGACGCGCTTGCGCTCGGACTGCATCCGGTCGAACACCCGCTCGGACACCTCGGGCGCGAAGTCGACGCGCTTGAGCCGCACGTCGATGACCTCGGCGCCGATCTGCTTGGCGTCCTCGTTCATCCGGGTGCGGATCGAGTCGATCAGCTCCTCGCGCTTGCCGGAGATCACGTCCGACACGGTCTTGCGCGCGACCTCGTTGTTCAGCGAGTCGCGCAGGCTGCGCTGCAGCCGGTCGCTCGCGATCAGCTCGCTGCCGCCCACCGACACGAAGAAGCGGCGCGGATCGGCGATCCGCCACTTCACGAAGGTGTCGATCTGGACGTTCAGCTTCTCGGAGGTGATGAAGCGGTCGACGTCGGCGGTGTCGATCGTCAGGATCCGGTTGTCGAAGTACTGGACGTTCTGGAACGGCGGCGGCAGCTTGAAGTGCAGCCCGGGCTTGGCGATGACCTCCTTGATCTCGCCGAGCGCGAAGACCACCGCGTACTGGCGCTGGTCGACGATGAACAGGGTGGTGGAGGCGATGCCGAGCACCACCAGCAGGCCGATCAGGATCGGTACGACGCGATTCATGGTGCGTTCCTCGTCAGCGGCCGGACTCGCGGTCGCGGCTGCGCAGGCCGTCGCGCGCCGGGGACGGGGCCGCCGGCGGGGCGTCGACGCGCGGCTCGGCGGGCGACGCCGGCGCGCCGGCCGCACCGCCCTGCCCGCCGCCCTGCTGCAGCAGCCGGTCGAGCGGCAGGTAGAGCAGGTTGCTGTTGGCGCGGGAGTCGACGAGCACCTTGCTGGTGTTGGAGAAGATCTGCTGCATGGTGTCGATGTAGAGACGCTCGCGGGTCACCTGCGGCGCCTTCGCGTACTCGACCAGCACCTGACGGAAGCGCGAGGCGTCGCCCTCGGCGGTGGCGATCGAGCGCTCCTTGTAGCCCTCGGCCTCCGCGGCCAGGCGCGACGCCGTGCCGCGCGCCTTCGGGATCACGTCGTTCGCGTACGCGCGGCCCTCGTTGATCAGGCGCTCGCGGTCCTGCGCGGCCTTGTTCGCGTCCTCGAAGGCGGCCTGCAACTGCTCGGGCGGCTGCGCCTGCTGGACGGTGACGTCGACGACGCCGACGCCGACGCGGTAGCGCTCGAGGATGGACTGCATCACGCGCAGCGCGTCGCGCGCGACCTGCTCCTTCTCCTCGTACAGCACCTTGTCGATGCCGGTCGTGCCGATGACCTCGCGCATCGCGGTCTCGGCGGCCTGGCGCACGACCTCCTCGGGCGCGCCGCCGAGGTTGTTGTTGAACAGGTAGGCCTTCGGGTCGGCGATCCGGTACTGGACCGCGAACTGCACGTCGACGATCGCCTGGTCGCCAGTGAGGATCAGCGACTCGCGCGGCACCTTGTTCTTCACGTTGGTCCGGTAGCCGACCTCGACCTGGCGCAGCCGCTGGACGTCGACCGGCTCGGCGGTCTCGATCGGGGCCGGCAGGCGCCACTTGAAGCCCGCGGTCTCGACCATGTACTTGAACTCGCCGAAGCGCAGGATCGCCGCGGCCTGGCCTTCCTGGATGATGTAGAAGCCGCTGCCGAGCCAGAGCAGGAACGCGATGCCCGCGATCAGGCCGAGGCCCGCGCCCGCGCTCTTCATCGAGGGCAGCTGCGGGCCGCCGCCGGCGCCGCGCGGCGGCTCGCCGCCGCCCTTGCCGAACATCCGGTTGAGGCGACGGTTGAAGTCGCGCCAGAGCTCGTCGAGATCGGGCGGTCCGTCGTTGTTGTTGTTGTTGCCGCCCCCCGGCCGCTGGCCGGGACGCGAGTCGTCGGGCCCGGACGAGCCGCTGCGGCCCCAGCCCGGGTCATTGAGCGACAGGAGAGCGCGAATTCGGGTCAACATCGGGCGTGCCGTTGGGAAGGTGCCGGGCAGCCGAAGGGAGTGCCTCGGCATCGTCTGGGGCGTCTGGGTCGATGGATTCGTCGTCGCGGGGGGCGGCATCCTTGCGCTCGCCGCGCTCGGTCTCGACCGCGGCGCGCAGCGCGTCGCGCAGCGCCTCCAGCCCCGCGCCCGTCCGGGCGCTGACGGACAACCGGCGGATGCTACCACAGCCGTCGAGCTGGATTTCCGCCGGCAGCCCCGCCTCGTCGATCTTGTTCCAGACGACCCACTGGGGGACGCCCTCGGCCCCGATCTCGGCGAGCACGCGCTCGACCTGGTCGACCTGCTCCTCGCGATCGGGCGCCGCCGCGTCGACGACGTGCAGCAGCAGGTCGGCCTCGGCGGTCTCGTCGAGCGTGGCGCGGAACGCGGCGACCAGCTGGTGAGGCAGGTCGCGCACGAAGCCCACGGTGTCGGACAGCACCAGCTCGGCGCCGGGGCCGACCTCGAGCCGGCGCGACAGCGTGTCGAGGGTCGCGAACAGCTGGTCGGCCGCGTAGGTGCCCGCACCCGTCAGCGCGTTGAACAGCGTCGACTTGCCCGCGTTGGTGTAGCCGACCAGCGAGACCGTGAACGCCTCGCGGCGCTCGCGCGACTTGCGCCGCGTGCGCCGCTGCCGCTCGCTGCGGTCGAGCCGCTCGCGCACCTGCTTGATGCGCGCGGCGAGCATCCGCCGGTCCATCTCGAGCTGCGTCTCGCCCGGGCCGCCGCGCACCCCGATGCCGCCGCGCTGGCGCTCCAGGTGGCTCCAGGCCCGCACCAGCCGCGACGACTGGTGCCGCAGCCGCGCGAGCTCGACCTGCAGCTTGCCCTCGGTGCTGCGCGCGCGCTGGCCGAAGATGTCGAGGATCAGCTCGGTGCGGTCGAGCACGCGGACCTTCCAGAGCCGCTCGAGGTTGCGCTGCTGGATCGCCGAGATCTCGTGGTCGAAGAGCACCAGCTGCACGCCGGCGGCCTCGATCGCCGCGCGGATCTCCTCGGCCTTGCCCTTGCCGACGTACAGGCCCGGGTCGGGCCGGGCCCGATGGCAGACGATCCGGTCGACGGGCTCGTGTCCCGCCGACGTCGCGAGCGCGGCGAGTTCGTCGAGCGAGGCGTCGTCGCGCTTCTCGCGCCCGATCGCGACCGCGACGAGGAGGGTGGAACGGGAGGGGGGGTTGGGGGTGTTCAGCTTTCCGGGCTTTCTTGCTGGAAGTTGACGGCGCGCGCCGGCACGACGGTGGAGATCGCGTGCTTGTAGACCATCTGCGTCACGGTGTTGCGCAGCAGGACGACGTACTGGTCGAACGACTCGATCTGGCCCTGGAGCTTGATGCCGTTGACGAGGTAGATGGAGACCGGAACGTGCTCCTTGCGCAGCAGGTTCAGGAACGGGTCTTGTAGTAGTTGCCCTTTGTTGCTCATGGCGGCTCCGATTCGTTCGAGTAGTTGGTATGGGGGCGCGTCACCGGGTTTCAACGCCCCGGCCGGCCGACTCTACCGAAATCGATGGCGGATCGCCAGCGAGCGCCGGACGGCGGAAGGGCCGTCCGGGAGGCCCCGTTCAACCTTCGGCGTACGGGTTGCGCGAGGTCCTGAACTCGATGCGCAGCGGCGTGCCCTGCAGCGAGAAGCGGTCGCGGAACCAGCCCTCGAGGTAGCGGCGGTAGCCGTCGGAGATCCGGTCCAGCGCGTTGCCGTGGATCACGACGATGGGCGGGTTCTGCCCGCCCTGGTGCGCGTAGCGCAGCTTGGGGCGCGACACCCCGCGGCGCGGCGGCTGCTGGCGCTCGACCGCTTCCTGCATCGCGCGCGTGAGGCGCGGCGTCGACAGCTTCGCGGTCGCGGCCGCGTACGCCTCGTCGACCGAGCGCATCAGCGCGCCCACGCCCTTGCCCTCGGTCGCGGTCAGGTAGTGGATCTTCGCGAACGCGGTGAGGAAGCCGAGCTTGCGCTCGAGCTCGATCTTGATCCGGTCGCGCCGATGGCCGTCCGCGAGGTCCCACTTGTTGATGCCGATCACCACCGCGCGACCCGCCTCGAGGATGAAACCGGCGATGTGGGCGTCCTGTTCCGCGACATCCTCCGACGCGTCGAGGAGCAGCACGCACACGTGACTGTCCTCGATCGCCTGCAGGGTCTTCACCACCGAGAACTTCTCGATGGTGTCGGTGACCTTGCCGCGGCGCCGCACGCCCGCGGTGTCGACCAGCGTGTACGGCCGGCCGGCGCGCTCGAACTCGACCGCGACCGAGTCCCGGGTCGTGCCCGGCTGGTCGAACGCGATCATCCGCTCCTCGCCGAGCAGCGTGTTGATCAGCGTCGACTTGCCGACGTTCGGGCGGCCGACGACCGTCACGCGCACGCGGCGCGGCGTCGCGTGCACCGGCGCGGCGGCGGGCGCGCCGGCGCCCTCCCCGGTCGCGGCGTCGACCGCGGCGAGCTCGGCCTCGGTCGGCGGCGGCGCGTCGGGCGCCGGCGCCTCCTCCGGCTCGGCCGGCGCGGCCGCCTCGGGCAGCGCCTCGTCGATCATCTCGCGCACGCCGTCGCCGTGCGCCGCGGAGACCGCGTACGGCCGGCCCAGCCCGAGCGACCAGAAGTCGGCGATCGCCTGCTCGCGCGGCATGCCCTCGGTCTTGTTGACCGCCACCACGAAGCGCGCCGCGGTCTTGCGCAGCTCGTTCGCGATGTCGCGATCGCGCGCGGCCATCCCCTCGCGGCCGTCGACGACGAACACGACGAGGTCCGCCTCGATCACCGCCTGCCGGGCCTGGCGCGCCATCTCCGCGGCGATGCCGGTCCGGGCCACCGGCTCGAAGCCGCCGGTGTCGATGACGATGAAGCGCCGGTCGCCGACGCGGCCCTGCCCGTAGTGGCGATCGCGGGTCAGCCCCGGGATGTCGGCGACGAGCGCCGCACGGCTGCGGGTCAGCCGGTTGAACAGCGTCGACTTGCCGACGTTCGGGCGGCCGACCAGCGCGACGACCGGCATCGGGGAGGAGCTCATGCGGATCGGATCCTCATTCGATGCGGAACGCGTGCAGCCCGCCGCGGGCGGTCTGCACGACCAGCACCGGGCCGGCCGCCGCGGGGGGCGCCACGATCGGGGCGCCGTCGGTGCGCGACACCGCCGCCAGCCGGCCGTCGGCGCGGGCGAGCCACAGCACGTTGCCCTGCAGGTCGCCGAGCGCGACCGCGCCGCCGAAGATCAGCGGCGCGGACAGGCGGCGGCGGGCGAGCCCCTTGGTCTGCCACGCGGGTGCGCCGCCGCGGTCGAACGCGTGGACGACGTCGTCCGCGTCGGGCGCGACGACGCCGCGCGAGTCGACGTCCAGCCCGGACGCCGACGAGAACTCGCGCGCCCAGACGGGCGTGCCGGCGGCCGCGTCGATGCAGCCGATCCGGCCCTGGTACGTCACCGCGCAGAGCTCGTTGCCGATCACCAGCGGCGTGCCGACGACGTCGGCGATGCGCTCGAGCTCGGTGGTGCCGCGCGGCGCGGCGAACGGCACGTCCCAGCGCGGCGCGCCGCTCGACAGCGACAGCGACACCAGTCGCCCGCCCGGCATGCCGACGAACGCGGTGCCGGGCACCATCGACAGCCCGCCCGAGTTGCGCAGCACGAGCGGCGGGTTCTGCCGCTGGAAGCTCCAGCGGCGCTTGCCGCCCTCGACCTCGAACGCGATCACGCGGTTGTCGCTGGTGCGCATCACGACCGTGCCGTCGGCGACCGCGGGGGGCGTCACCACCTCGCCGCCGAGGCCCGCGGTCCAGCGGGTGCGGCCCTGCTCGTCGAGCGCGATCAGCGTGCCGTCGCGCGCGGCGACCACCGTGGTGGTGCCGTCGGTGCCCACGCCCGCGGTCAGCGGCCGACCGACGTTCACGCGCCAGGCGGGCGTGCCGCGGTCGATGTCGAGGCAGGCGACGGTGCCGTCCTGCGCCGCGGCCCACACCGAGCCGCCGATCGCGACCGGCACGAAGCCGACGCCGGACGCGGCGCCGAGCGACGCCGTCCAGGCCTGCGCCGGCCGGATCGTGCCGCTCGGATCGGGCAGCGGGTCGGGCGCGCGGCGCGCCGAGCGGCGGAACATCGCGCAGCCCGGCAGCGCGAGCGCAGCCGCCGCGGCGGCGGCGGCGAGCGCCCGGCGGCGCGCGCGATCGGCGGTCGGCACCACCTCAGGCGCCCCCGAGCGCATCGAGCTTCATCTGCACGATCGCGCGCAGCGCGGCGCCGCCCTCGAGCCGCCCGAGCGCGTCCTTGTACGCGGCGCGCGCCTCGTCGCGCTTGCCCTGGGCGAGCAGCAGGTCGCCGCGCCGGTCGGCGAAGGCGCCGGCGAACGCGCCCGCGTCGGAGACCGCCAGCGCCTTCAGGCCCTCGTCGTAGGCCTGCTCGTCGAGCAGGATGCCGGCGAGCCGCAGCCGCGCGAGCATCCGGTGCTCCGGGTCCTTCGCGTGGTCGGTCGCCCACTGCAGCGGCGCCTTCGCGGCGCGCAGGTCGCCCGCGTCGTGGTACGCGCGGGCGGCGATCAGCGCGCCCATCGAGCCGTAGACCGTGCCGCCGTACTTCTCGAACAGCTCGCCGGAGGCCTGCTTGACCTTCCCGACGTCGCGGCGCTCGACCGCCTCGCGCAGCCGGTCGTAGACCACCGAGGCCTCGACCGCCTGCTTCTGCTGCCACCAGCCCCAGCCGCGCCAGCCGGCGATCGCCAGCATCACGACGGTGACCACCGTCAGCACGAGGTTGCCGTACCGGTTCCAGAACGCCTTGAACGCGTCGAGCTGGTCCTGTTCCTGGAGATCGTAGGCCATGCGCCCTCTTCCTCGTCGTTGTCGGTCGACGCTCAGTCGCTGCTCGCGACCAGCGCGTCGACCAGGTAGTCGGCGAGCGCGTCGAGCGCCACCGCCTCCTGGCGGCCGGCGCCGCGCTCGCCGTCGGCGCCGCGCAGCGCCTTGACGGTCGCGCGGCCGGCCGCGGCCTCGTCCTCGCCGATGATCACGGCGAACTCGGCGCCGCTCGCGTCGGCGCGCTTGAACTGCGACTTGAATCCGCCGCCGCCCGCGTGCATCACGACGTCGAGCCCGGCGCTGCGCAGCCGCTCGGCGGTCGCGAACGCCACCGGCGCCGCCGCCTCGCCCTGGTGGACGACGTAGACGTCGCAGCCCGGCTGCGTCGGCGCCTCGCCCGACTCCTTCATCAGCTCGAGCAGCCGCTCGACGCCGATCGCGAAGCCGCAGGACGGCGCGGGCTTGCCGCCGAGCATCTCGACCAGCGGATCGTAGCGTCCGCCGCCGCAGACGGTGCCCTGCGCGCCGAGCCGGTCGGTGACCCACTCGAACACGCTGCGGTTGTAGTAGTCGAGCCCGCGCACCAGCCGCGGGTTGATCCGGTACGGGACGTTGATCGCCCGCAGCAGCGACTGCAGCCCCTCGAAGTGCGCGCGCGAGGCCTCGCCGAGATGGTCGGCGAGCTTCGGGGCCTCCTCGACGAGCGCCTGCATCGCCGGGTTCTTGGTGTCGAGGATGCGCAGCGGGTTCGCGTGCAGCCGCCGGCGCGCGTCCTCGTCGAGGCGGTCGGCGTGCGCCTCGAAGTACGCGATCAGCGCGGCGCGGTGCTCCCGGCGCTCCGCGGCGTCGCCGATGCTGTTGATCTCGAGCCGGATGCCCGACAGGTCGAGGTCGTCCCACAGCCGCTGGCACATCGCGATCAGCTCGGCGTCGATGTCGGGCCCGGCGAAGCCGAGCGCCTCGACGCCGATCTGGTGGAACTGCCGGTAGCGGCCGCGCTGCGGGCGCTCGTGGCGGAACATCGGCCCGGTGTACCAGAGCCGGCGCGGGCCGTCGTACAGCAGGTTGTGCTCGATCGCCGCGCGCACGACGCCCGCGGTGTTCTCCGGACGCAGCGTCAGGTGCTCGCCGTTCAGCGCGTCCTCGAACGAGTACATCTCCTTCTCGACGATGTCGGTGACCTCGCCGATGCCGCGCCGGAACAGCGCGGTGTGCTCGACGATCGGCGTGCGGATCTGCCGGTAGCCGTAGCTGCGAGCCCAGGTCGCGACCGCCTGCTCGAGCCGCTCCCAGCGCTCGCTGTCGCCGGGCAGCAGGTCGTTCATGCCCTTCACGCCGGAGAGCCGCTCGGGGCGGCGGGCGGCGGCGGACGGGGTCGGTTCGCGGGCGTCGTCGGACATCGGATGCGGGTCGTGTCGGTTCGTCGGATGGGCGGGCGCGCCGGGCGCCCGCGGTGCCTCAGGCGTCGGTGCCGGCCCGCGCGGGCGCGTAGCGGCGCCGGACGTAGTCGTCGACGATTGCCTGGAACTCCTCGGCGATCCGCTCGCCCTTGAGCGTCACCGAGCGCTCGCCGTCGACGAACACCGGTGCGACCGGCGCCTCGCCGGAGCCCGGCAGCGAGATGCCGATGTCGGCGTGCTTCGACTCGCCCGGCCCGTTGACCACGCAGCCCATCACCGCGACGTGCATGTCCTCCACGCCCGGGTATCGCGCGCGCCACAGCGGCATCTGCGCGCGCAGGTACGACTGGATCTTGTCGGCGAGCTCCTGGAAGAAGGTGCTCGTGGTGCGGCCGCAGCCGGGGCACGCCGAGACCATCGGCGTGAACGAGCGCAGGCCCATGGTCTGCAGGATCTCCTGCGCGACGATCACTTCCCGCGTGCGGTCGCCGCCCGGCTCGGGCGTGAGCGAGACGC
>DASPJX010000083.1:0-4207 GCA_035628395.1 Burkholderiaceae bacterium
CGATCACGCTTCCGACAACACTCAAATTGATCTGGACTGCTGGTGTCCTTGCATTACTGGATACCCGGGCCTCCCCGTCTTGCCCCACTGCACCACGTTCATCGCCGCCTTCGTCCTAAGCTCCACCTCCGACGCCGCCGAATAGAACGCCGAATGCGGCGTCAAAATCACCCGCGGATCCGTCAGGAACGGATGCCCCGCCGGCACCGGCTCCACCGGCAGCACGTCCAGCCCGACGCCCGCCAGCCGCCCCTCGGCGACCACCTCGGTCAGCCCCTCCAGGTCGATCACCGCGCCGCGCGCGGTGTTCACCAGATACGACCCCGGCTTCATCCGCCGCAGCACCGCGGCGTTCACCAGGCCGCGGGTCTCGTCGGTCAGCAGGCAGTGGATCGACACCGCGTCGGCCTGCTCGAACAGCGCCTCCAGCGTGTGCATGCGCTCGACGTAGGGCGGGAAATCGCCGTCGATGAGGTGCGGGTCGTACGCGATCACCCGCTTGAAGGTGTTCCGCGCGATGTGCGCGAAGCGCTTGCCGATGCGCCCAAGCCCCATCACGCCGACGGTCATGTCGGTCAGCCGCGGCACGGTGCCGGCGCTCGTGTAGTGCCAGGTGCCGGCCTTCACGTCGGCGTTCCAGCGCACGACGTTGCGGATCGCGGCGAGCATCAGCGCGAACGCGTGGCTCGACACCTCGCCGACGCCGTAGTCCGGGCTGTTCGCGACCCAGACGCCCGCGGCGGCGGCGGCCTTCGCGTCGATCGTGTCGTAGCCGGCACCGATCCGGGACACCAGGCCGATTCCGGGACGCGCGGCGAACACCTTCGCGCCGACCTGCGCGTACTGGACCAGCAGCGCCGAGCAGCCCTCGGACGCGGCGATCACGTCGTCCTCGGTCCGGCACTGCGCCTCGACCAGCTCCAGGCCGGCCTCGCGGAAGATCCGGCGCTCGAGCGAGACGTCGAGCATGTCGTAGTCGGTGAACAGCACTTTCATGGTCGGGTCGGCCGGATGCGCGTCCGGCGGTAGAAGGTCACAGCGCGCGGTTGTACACCATGGGACGCTTCGCCGGGGTCGAGGCTTCCACCGCGCGCGGCGCTCGGGACGGTCGATCCCGACCCGCACGCTCCGTCGACTGTGCTCCACCCACCGACCGGGACCCGCATGACCTCGATCCGCTTCGCCTCCTTCGTCGCCGCCGCGACCCTCGGTCTCGCCGCGCCGGCCCAGGCGGCCTGGGTGAGCTGCCCGGGCACGGCGGTCGTGACCGACCGCGAGTTCCGCCTCGACACCGCGCCCGCCTCGATCTGTCTCGCCTCCGGCAACGCGAACATCCAGGGCGACAACGCGTCGCAGGATCAGTTCCTGAGCGATCCGGCCTTCGCCGGCTGGTCCTACCTCGACAAGGATCCGGGCGCGAGCCCGACGGGCGGGCTGCCCGAATCGGTCTTCTCGTTCACCGGCCTCGACGCGACGAGCGGCACCTTCTCCGTCGCCGCCTCGCTGTGGGCGACGTACGCCGACCTCGCGATCGGCTTCAAGTCGGGCGGCGGCGGCGCGACGCCGACCTGGGCGGTATTCCAGCTCGCCGACGGCGTCACCGGCGGCGACTGGTCGATCCTGTCGCCCGGAAACGGTCAGCAGTCGCTGTCGCACGCGGTGCTCTACGGCAGCGGCCGGCAGGACACGACCACGGTGCCCGCGCCCGCCGGTCTCGCGCTCCTCGGGATCGGGCTGGCGGCGCTCGTCGTCGCCCGTCGGCGGCGCGGCTGATCGATCGCGGCGGGCGTCGGCGCCGACGCCCGCAGGTCATGGAGCCCGCCGGCGCACGGCCGCGCTTCGTCGGCGGCACTGCGCTTTGCCCGCCCGATCCCGTTCGATTACAGTCCGGCGCTCCCCCCGAACCCGATTCGCGCCGCGGGCCGCTCGCGCCGCGCGGCCAGGAGCCCGCCCGTGAACACCATCGACCTCTCCGAGCGCTGCGCGGTGATCACCGGCGGCGCGGCCGGCATCGGCCTCGCGATCGCGCAGCGCTTCGCGGCGAGCGGCGCACGCGTGGCGCTGTGGGATCTCGACGAGGGCGCCGCCGGCAAGGCCGCGGCCGCGCTCGGCGACGCCGGCCACCTCGGCCTTGCGGTCGACGTCGCCGACGAGGGCTCGGTGCAGCGCGCCGTCGAGGCGACCGCGCGCACCTTCGGGCGCATCGACGTGCTGGTCTGCAGCGCCGGCATCACCGGCCCGAACACGACGACCTGGACCTATCCGGTCGACGCGTGGAAGAAGGTCTTCGACGTCAACGTCCACGGCACCTTCCTCTGCAACCGCGCGGTGGTGCCGAAGATGCTCGAGCGGAACTACGGCCGCATCGTCAACATCGCGTCGATCGCCGGCAAGGACGGCAACCCGAACGCGCCGGCGTACTCCGCCTCCAAGGCGGCGGTGATCGGGCTGACCAAGTCGCTCGGCAAGGAGCTCGCCACCTCCGGCGTGCGGGTCAACTGCGTGACGCCGGCGGCGGTGAAGACGGCGATCTTCGACCAGATGACGCCGCAGCACATCGAGTTCATGCTGTCCAAGATCCCGATGGGACGCTTCGGCCAGGTCGAGGAGATCGCGGCGATGATCGCCTGGCTCGCGAGCGAGGAGTGCTCGTTCTCCACCGGCGCGGTCTTCGACCTGTCCGGCGGCCGGGCGGTGTACTGACATGGCCGCCTCCAGGCCCGCCGCGCCCCAGGCCCTGCCCGCGCGGCACGACGCCGACGCCCTCGTCGACTGGGCGCGCGCGCTGCTCGCCGGCGCCGGGCTCGAGGCGCGGCTCGCCGGCGACGTCGCCGAGGTGCTGGTCGAGGGCGACCTGCTCGGCCACGACACGCACGGCCTCGCGCTGCTGCCCGGCTACCTCGGCGAGCTCGATCGCGGATCGATGACGCCGGGCGGCGCGCACGCGGTGCTCGCCGAGCGCACCGTCGCGGCGACCTGGGACGGCCGGCGCCTGCCGGGCCCCGCGCTCGTGCGCCGCGCGCTCGAGTGGGCCGTGCCGCGCGCCCGCGAGCACGGCACCGCGACGGTCGCGATCCGCCGCAGCCACCACATCGCCTGCCTCGCGGCCTACCTCGAGGCGCCGGCGCGCGACGGGCTGATGGTCGAGCTCTACAGCACCGACCCGGCGGTCGCGAGCGTCGCGCCGTTCGGCGGCACGCAGGCGGTGTTCACGCCGAACCCGATGGCGGTCGGCTTCCCGACCTCGGGCGACCCGGTGATGATCGACGTGTCCGCGTCGATCACGACCAACGGCATGAGCAACCGGCTGAAGGCGGCCGGCCGCCGGGGCGAGCACGCGTGGTGGCTCGACGCGCTCGGCCAGCCGACCGACGACCCGGCGGTGCTGTCGGCGCGTCCCCCCGGCACGATCCTGCCGCTCGGCGGGCTCGACGCCGGCCACAAGGGCTACGGGATCGCGCTCGCGATCGAGGCGATGACCGGCGGTCTGGCCGGCTTCGGACGCGCCGACGTGCCCGAGGGCTGGGGCGCGACGGTGTGCGTGCGCGTCACCGATCCGGCGGCCTTCGGCGGGCTCGCGGCGTTCACCTGGCAGACCGACTGGCTCGCGCAGGCGTGCCGCGCGTCGGCGCCCCGCGATCCGTCGCGCCCGGTTCGGCTGCCCGGCGAGCGCGCGCTCGCGAGGAAGCGCGAGCAGCGCGAACAGGGCGTGGCGCTGCATCCGTCGATCGTGCCGGCGCTCGAGCCCTGGGCGAAGCGCTTCGGCCGGCCCGCGCCGGCGGCGCGCGGCTGATCGGCGCGGCGCGGTTGAACGGCGCGCGGTCGAGCAACGGCGCGCGGTCGAGCGACGGAGCGAACGGGCGGTCGAGCGAGCGGCGCTCGAGCGAACCAGCAGTCGAGCGAACAGCAGTCGAGCGAACGGCAGTCGAGCCAACCAGCAAACCAGCAGTCGGGCGAAGCGACAGTCGAGCGAACCGGCAGTCGAGCGAACCAGCAGTCGATCGAACTGACAGTCGATCGAACCCGCAGGCGGGCCATCCGGCGGCCGAGCGAACCAGCGGCCGAGCGGCCGCTGCGACGAGTGCGGACCCGCGCCGCGGCCCCACGGAGCCGCCGCCCCGTGGGGCGGTCGCCACGCCACCGAGCCGCTCCGATCGACCGCCCGCCCGCCCGGCTTTCGGTCCGACCCGTCCGGCCCGCCGTCTAT
>DASPJX010000084.1:0-4378 GCA_035628395.1 Burkholderiaceae bacterium
GTGCTCGGCTGGCGCGAGTTCGTCCGCGGCGTCTACCGGCACTTCATGCCGGGGCTCGCGACGGCGAACCACTTCGGCCACGCGCGGCCGCTGCCCGCGTGGTTCCGGAGCGGCGACACGCGGATGGCGTGCCTCGCCGAGACGATCGGGCAGACGCTGCGCGAGGGCTACGCGCACCACATCCAGCGGCTGATGGTGACCGGCAACTTCGCGCTGCTGGCCGGCCTCGCGCCCGAGGCGGTCGCCGAGTGGTACCTCGCCGTCCACGTCGACGCCGTCGAGTGGGTCGAGCTGCCGAACGTCGCCGGCATGGCGCTCTACGCCGACGGCGGGCGCTTCACCTCGAAGCCCTACGTCGCGAGCGGCGCGTACGTGGATCGGATGAGCGACTACTGCGCGCGCTGCGCGTACCGGCCCGCGGAGCGCACCGGCGAGCGCGCCTGCCCGATGACGACGCTGTACTGGCGCTTCCTCGACGAGCACGAGCGCGAGCTCGCGGCGAACCCGCGAACCGCGCTCATGGTGCGCAACCTCGCGCGGCTCGACGACGCGCAGCGCGCGGCGATCCGCGAGCGCGCCGGGGCGCTGCTCGCGGATCTCGACCGGATCCGAGCGACGCGGGGCGCGTCCCGCCTCACCAGGAGATCGACGCCGAGGTGGTCGCGTTGCGCGCGGGATCGTAGGCGACGTTCGAGCCGCTCAGGCCGCCGACGGTGAAGGTCGCGCTGCCCGAGCGCTTGGCGCGCGGCGACTGGAGCGTCACCGTGCCGTCGGCGCCGGTCGTGCCGCTCGCCGAACCCGACACCGAGCCCGACCAGCCGCCGGAGACGGCGACGTTCGGCATCGGCCGGCCGCTCGAGTCCCGCACCGCCACCTGCGCGAGCGCCACCGTGCCGCCGCCGTTGCTGCGCCGGCTCATCGAGATCCCGCCGACCGAGACCGACGGGGCCGCGGCGACCGGGTTCGACACCGAGATCTGGACCGAGGCGCTCGACGCCTGGCCCGCGTCGTCGACGACGGTGAGCGTCGCCACGTACGTGCCGGCGGCGGTGTACGTGGTGCTCGCCGTCGGGCCGGTGGCGGTCGCGCCGTTGCCGAGCGTCCACGACCAGCCGACGACCCGGCCGTCCGGGTCGGACGAGCCGCTGCCGTCGAAGCTCACCGCGAGCGGCGCGGTGCCCGAGACCGTCGACGCGCGCGCGACCGCGATCGGCACCGCGCCGGTCGGGGGCTGCACGGTCGCCGACACCGCGTACTCGCCGAGGCTGCCGTAGTCGGAGTAGCCGGTGGTGCGCGGATCGCCGTTGCCCACGCCGCCCACCACGAGGAAGTACTGGCCCGCCGAGGGCAGCGTCACCGACAGCGACGCGCCCAGCGTCGCCGACGGTGCGGCGCTCGCGATCACGGTGCCCGACGCGTTCAGCACGTCGAAGCCCACGTCGAGGTTCGGGCCGCGCGGCGCGGGGCTCACGGTGAAGACCGCGGCACCGGCGCCGGCCTCGAAGCGGAACACGTCGACGTCGGCGGCGGTGCCGACGAGGCCGGCCGCCGACAGCACCGAGCGGCCGTCGACGAGCGTGCCGCGCAGCGAGGTCGCGCTCGCCATCGAGTTGCCGTGGTCGTCGGCGCGCAGCGGCGCGCCACGCGCGGCGATCGTCGCGACGTCGTCCTGCGTGTTGTTCGCGCCGGCGTAGTCGCCGCGGCTCCACTGCACCAGGTTCTGGTAGTAGCCCACGCCCATGATCGGCGCCCAGCCGGTCTCGCCGCTGCCGTGCCCGGTGTAGTACCCGGTGGTCGACGTGCCGTCGTGGCTCAGGCCGAGCGTGTGGCCAGTCTCGTGCGTGATCGCGTCGGCGACGTACTTCTCGTCGCCGCCGCCGAGCTGGTCGAAGAACACCCACGCGGGCGCGTGGCTCTCGTTGTTGACCATGTCGAAGATCGACAGGTACGCGAAGCCGCCGCAGCCGCAGGGCGACGCCGTCGTGCGGGTGAAGTCGCGCGTGACGAGCACGCGGATGCCGAACGCGAGATCGGCGCTGCCCGAGCGGTTCAGCGCCGCGGCGCCCGGATCCTGCGTGGTGACGTTGACGTCGAAGGGCGCGTAGTCCTCGGCGACGCGCTGCCAGATCGCCTGGATGCGCTCGCGCTCGGCCGCGGAGAACGAGCCGGGCACGCCGTCGAGGTCGAACGGCGCGGCGTTGATCGTCGACAGACCGTACTGGCTGTTCCACGCGCTGCCGGTCACCGTGTGCCCGTCGAAGTCGAGGAAGATCGTCCGCGCGGCGCCGGGCCGGCTGTTCAGCATGAACGTCTGCTCGAGCGGGAACGGCGTGCCGACGGCGCCGACGGTGCCGCCGCTCGGCGCGACCGCGCGCTGCGGCGGCGCGGGCGACTCCTCGCTGTAGAACACGCGGCCGGTGCGGTCGATCCACATCGAGCGATCGGTGCGCAGGTGCTCGAGCAGTCGCTCGGCCGACAGGCCGTGCGCGGCGGCGACCGCCGGCAGGTGGGCGCCGAGCGCCGCCACCGCCTGGTCTCCGCGCGCGCGCGCGAACGGGAAGTTCAGGCGCGGCGCCTCCGGCAGCGCGACCGGGGCGTGCGGCGCCGCGCGCGAGGTCGGCGGCTCGGGCGTCGCGTGCCCGGAGTGGGCCGAGGCGGTGGCGGCCGCGAGCGCGAGGGCGGCGAACGCGAGGGACGGTACGGCGCGGTGCGGCGCGGTGCGCGCACGGCCGGAAATCGGATCGGATCGGGTCATCGGCGGTCCCTGGAAAGGCCGGCCGATCGTGGCACGCGTGCCGCGACCGGCCTCGCTCGGGACCGATGGATGGACGGCGTCGACCCGACGAACGTCGGATCAAGGGACTTTCTTCCTTTTCGGGGCCGCCGCGCCGTGGCGGGCCCGGGCGGCCTCAGGCGTCGGTGCGCGCCCCGACGAACAGCGTCAGCACCCCGGTGTAGCCGTACAGCCGGTGGTTCGCGATCTCGCCGTTGGCGAAGAAGCCGACGAGCGGGAACTCGCCGAGCTGCGCGTGCACGATCCCGACTTCGGCCGACGCGCCGCCGAACAGCGCCCGCCCGCGGGCGACGCACGACACGTAGAGTCCGCCGCGGATCTCGAGGCCGTCGGTCTCGATCTCGTCGCGCAGCTCGGTGCAGATGCGCACCAGGTCGCCGCGCGCGGCGACCGCGTCGCGCGTGCAGAAGACCGCCCGGTCGCCTTCCTGGGGCAGCGCCGCCACCGCGACCAGCCGGTTGTGCGGATCGATGCCGACGAGGTTGCGCACCAGGTAGTCGCCGAAGCCCGGGCGGGCGCCGCGCGACGGGCCGCTGCCGTCGGCCAGCCCGACGAACAGGCCGGCGCGCACGCGCTCGGCCGGCATCGCGCGCATCAGCGTCGCGCCGTCGCGGCTCGAGCGCGCCTCCTCGGCGACGCCGAGGTCGGCGAGCAGCACGTCGAGCGCCGGGCGGCCGTCGAGGCTGCGGATCAGGTTCGAGCTGCACGCCGAGATCACGTGCTCGCCGGCGAGCGGCGAGCAGCCCTGCGTGACCCGCATCCGCAGGTCGACGTCGGACGAGAACACGACGCCCGACAGCCCGCCGCCGAGCACCTCGCCCGCGATCTGGGGCAGCGGCTCGACGCCGCCGCTGGACAGCCCGCCGAACAGCGTGCCGCCGGCCACCTTGACCGCCATGTCCTCGAGCAGCTCGGGCAGGTCGGGGGTCGCCGGATCGGCGTGCACGAGCGCCGCGTACGAGGCGACCGCGCCCGACGCGGTCCGCGCGCCCGGCGGCGGCACCGGCTGCGTGCCGGAGAACGGGCGCGCCGCGCCCTCGGGCACGTCGGCGAGCATCAGCGCGATCGCCGGCTCCGCCTCGTACTCGACCCCGGTCGCCACGATCGCGTGGCCGCAGGTGCCGGTCCAGTCCTCGATGCCGGTGCGGCGGCGCAGCAGCGCGACGATGTCGGCGGTGTGCGGCGCGAGACCCGCGGTCAGGTAGACGATCCCGAGCGAGCCGCCCGACGCCCAGCCCGTGCCGCCGCGGCGGCCGTCGACCTGCGCGAGCGCGAGCTCGGTCGCCATCCGCCAGTCGGGATGGGTCGCATGGCCGTGCAGGAAGCGGCTCACGGCGACGATCGCCGGCGTCGCGGGGCGGGCGCGGGGGTCGCCGCGCGGCGACGGGTCGCGCCGGCCGGCTTCTTCGCGGCCCGGGTCGACGCCGCGCGGGTCGTGCCGCGACCGTCGGCGGCGGGCGCGGCGGCCGGCGTGCGCGCGGCGGCGGTGCCCGGCACCGTGCCGCCGGGCGCCTGCAGGCCAACGCCCGAGAGCGCGGCCTCGGCCACCTGGTTGAAGTTCTGCTGCAGCATGTTCCACCACGC
>DASPJX010000085.1:0-10356 GCA_035628395.1 Burkholderiaceae bacterium
TCTTCAACTCGGGCACCCTGCGCTCGCAGCTCTCGAGCTGCTACCTGACCACCGTGTCCGACGACCTCGAGGGCATCTACGAGGCGATCAAGGAAAACGCGCTGCTTGCCAAGTACGCCGGGGGCCTGGGGAACGACTGGACACCGGTGCGCGCGCTGGGCTCGCACATCAAGGGCACGAACGGAAGATCCCAGGGGGTGGTGCCCTTCCTCAAGGTGGTGAACGACACTGCCGTGGCGGTGAACCAGGGAGGCAAGCGCAAGGGTGCGGTGTGCTCCTACCTCGAGGTCTGGCACCTCGACATCGAGGAGTTCCTCGAGCTGCGCAAGAACACCGGCGACGACCGGCGGCGCACGCACGACATGAACACCGCCAACTGGATCCCCGACCTCTTCATGAAGCGGGTCGTGGAGAACGGCGAGTGGACGCTGTTCTCGCCCGCCGACTGCCCGGACCTGCACGACAAGTACGGCCGCGCGTTCGAGGAGGCGTACCTGAAGTACGAGGAGCGCGCCGCCCGCGGCGACCTGAAGTTGCACAAGAAGATCCCGGCCGTCCAGCTGTGGCGCAAGATGCTCTCGATGCTGTTCGAGACCGGCCATCCCTGGATCACGTTCAAGGACCCGTGCAACATCCGCTCGCCGCAGCAGCACGTCGGCGTCGTGCACAGCTCGAACCTGTGCACCGAGATCACGCTGAACACCGGCGACGCCGAGATCGCGGTCTGCAACCTCGGCTCGGTGAACCTCGTCGCCCACATGAGGCAGGACGCCGAGGGCGGCTGGACGCTCGACCACGACAAGCTGAAGCGCACGATCGCCACCGCGATGCGGATGCTCGACAACGTCGTCGACATCAACTACTACGCGGTCAACAAGGCGCGCAACTCGAACCTGAAGCACCGTCCGGTGGGCCTCGGCATCATGGGCTTCCAGGACTGCCTGCACCTGATGCGCGTGCCCTACGCGAGCGCCGGCGCGGTCGAGTTCTCCGACCGCTCGATGGAGGCGGTCTGCTACTACGCGTACTGGGCGTCGACCGAGCTCGCCGCCGAGCGGGGTCGCTACGCGAGCTTCAAGGGCTCGCTCTGGGACCGCGGGATCCTGCCGCAGGACTCGCTGAAGCTGCTCGCCGAGCAGCGCGGCGGCTACCTCGAGGTCGATTCGTCGGAGTCGATGGACTGGCCGGCGCTGCGCGAGCGCATCGCCCGCCACGGGATGCGCAACTCCAACTGCATCGCGATCGCCCCGACCGCGACGATCTCGAACATCATCGGCGTGGGCGCCTGCATCGAGCCGACCTTCCAGAACCTGTACGTGAAGACCAACCTGTCGGGCGACTTCACGGTGGTCAACGACTACCTGGTGCGCGACCTGAAGAAGCTCGGGCTCTGGGACGAGGTGATGGTCGCCGACCTGAAGTTCTTCGACGGCAGCCTGTCGCGCATCGACCGGATCCCGAACGAGCTGCGCGAGATCTACGCGACCGCGTTCGAGGTCGACCCGAGCTGGCTCGTCGAGTGCGCGTCGCGTCGCCAGAAGTGGATCGACCAGGCGCAGTCGCTGAACATCTACATGGCGGGCGCCTCGGGCAAGAAGCTGCACGAGACCTA
Source organism: Burkholderiaceae bacterium (assembly GCA_035628395.1). Lineage (GTDB taxonomy): Bacteria > Pseudomonadota > Gammaproteobacteria > Burkholderiales > Burkholderiaceae_E > UBA4615. The sequence goes on from DASPJX010000085.1 coordinate 1,613, forward strand.
CACGTTCGCGTGGCTGCGCGGCCTGAAGACGACGTACTACCTGCGCACCCAGGGCGCGACGCACGCCGAGAAGAGCACCACCGACCGCGTCGGCCAGCTCAACGCGGTGTCGGCCGAAGGGGCGGCGGGCGGCGCGTTCTCGTACGGCGGCGCGAACCTCGGTGCGACGAGCGCGTCGATCGCCGCGCCGGCGCCGACCGAGGACCCGATCGCGCCGAAGTTCTGCGCGCTCGACGACCCCGAGTGCGAGGCCTGCCAGTGAGACGCGCGTGACGCGTCGTCGACGTCGTGCGCGCGATCGCGCGACGTCGACGACCGTCGCGCGCCGCGCGGAGAACGACGATGCGCGTGCGATGGGAACGAGTGTTGCATCGACCCCGACGATCCGTCGGGAAGTCAAGTCGAAGAGCGCCGAGCCGTTGCAAGCGCCATACGGCAAACGTAAGATCCCGACTGTTGATAACGGCGGAATCTCGCGTTGGCACAAGCAGTTAAGTGACCCAACTCAAGCGAGACCATAGATGCTGTCCTGGGACGATCCGATTCCTGTCAAACCGCTGCAACCCGCAGGCCCTGCGCCGCGGGACGCCGTCGCCGCCGACCGGCCCGCAGCCGCTCCCGTCCGCCCCGCCCCGTCCCTGAACATCCTGCAACCCGTCGCGCGCGTCGCGCCGCGGTCCGAGGCCGCGATCGCGCCCGTCGAGGAGGCGCAGCGCCTGCACTCGGGCACGCAGATCGCGAAGGACACGCGCCGCGTGCGCGTCGAGGACAAGCGCATCATCAACGGCGCCGCGGACGTCAACCAGCTGGTGCCGTTCAAGTACAAGTGGGCCTGGGAGAAGTACCTCGCCGGCTGCGCGAACCACTGGATGCCGCAGGAGATCAACATGGAGCGCGACATCGCGCTCTGGAAGACTCCGGGCGGCCTGACCGAGGACGAGCGCCGGCTGGTCAAGCGCAACCTCGGGTTCTTCGTGACCGCCGACTCGCTCGCGGCCAACAACATCGTGCTGGGCACCTACCGGCACATCAGCGCTCCCGAGTGCCGCCAGTTCCTGCTGCGCCAGGCGTTCGAGGAGGCGATCCACACGCACGCGTACCAGTACATCGTCGAGTCGCTCGGTCTCGACGAGGGCGAGGTCTTCAACGCGTACCACGAGGTCGGGTCGATCCGGGACAAGGACGAGTTCCTGATCCCGTTCATCGACACGCTGACCAACCCCGACTTCGTCACCGGCACGCCGGAGAACGACCGGGCGCTGCTGCGCTCGCTGATCGTGTTCGCGTGCCTGATGGAGGGGCTGTTCTTCTACGTCGGCTTCGTGCAGATCCTGGCGCTCGGTCGCCAGAACAAGATGATCGGCGCGGCCGAGCAGTACCAGTACATCCTTCGCGACGAGTCGATGCACTGCAACTTCGGCATCGACCTGATCAACACGATCAAGCTCGAGAACCCGCACCTGTGGACGCCGGCCTTCCGCGAGGAGATCGTCGGGCTGTTCCACCAGGCGGTGGAGCTCGAGTACCGCTATGCCGAGGACACGATGCCGCGCGGCGTGCTCGGCCTGAACGCGTCGATGTTCAAGGAGTACCTGCGGTTCATCGCGAACCGCCGCGCGCAGCAGATCGGCCTCGATCCGCTCTTCCCGGGTGCGGAGAATCCGTTCCCCTGGATGAGCGAGATGCTCGATCTGAAGAAGGAGCAGAACTTCTTCGAGCGACGCGTCACCGAGTACCAGACCGGCGGTGCGCTGAGCTGGGACTGACGACGCGACGCGATCACGACCTTCGTTCGGGAATACCTTGACGGACCACGGCACAACGACGCAGAGCCCTTCGAGCCCCACGGCGCGGCGGCCCGCGTCGTCGGCGCCGCGTCCGTCCCCCGAGACCATGCAGCAGGCGCCGTGCCCCCGGGCACGGCGCCTTTTTCGTGTCCGCCGCCGGGCACGTGCAACCGCATTCATTAGCGTAGGAAACGTTCGTGGAGTTCATGCGCCGATGAATAGCCCGCATCGATCCCGGCCCGCGGCCGGTCCGGTACGGGTTTCCATGTTCTCAACATCATCCTGAAGGAGTTCGTGATGGCCACTGCCAAGAAATCCGCTGCGAAGAAGCCGGCCGCCAAGAAGGCCGCCGCCAAGAAGCCGGCCGCGAAGAAGGTCGCGGCGAAGAAGCCGGCCGCCAAGAAGGTCGCGGCGAAGAAGCCCGCGGCGCGCAAGGTCGCGGCGAAGAAGCCGGCGGCCAAGAAGGTCGCGGCGAAGAAGCCCGCCGCGAAGAAGGTCGCGGCGAAGAAGCCGGCGGCGAAGAAGGTCGCCGCGAAGAAGGCCACGGCGCGCAAGCCGGCCGCGAAGAAGGCCGCCGCGCGCAAGCCGGCCGCCAAGAAGGCGGCGGCGCGCAAGCCCGCGGCCAAGAAGGCGGCCGCGAAGAAGCCGGCGGCGAAGAAGCCCGCTGCCAAGAAGGCCGCGAAGAAGCCCGCGAAGAAGGCCGAAAAGCCCGCCGCGGCCCCTGCGACCTCCGAGTCGTCGTCGTCCGCGCCGGCCGCCAAGCCGCTGAACCCGGCGGCCGCGTGGCCGTTCCCGACCGGCAACAAGCCGTGATCGGGCGGCCCTCGGGCCGCTGACGACGAGACCCGACCGCCGCGACGACGCGGCGGCGATCGATCCAGACCCTGCTCGCGCCCCTTTCGGGGCGCGATTTTTTTCATGCGACAATCGCGCCCGTCATGAGCCGAATCCTGTGGTTGGTCATCGAGACCCTGGGCAGTCTGCTCTCGGTCGCGTGCGTGCTGCGCGCCTACTCGCACCGGGTCCACCTGAACCCGCGCAACCCGATCAGCCAGTTCGTCTCGGCCCTCACCGACTGGCTCGTGATGCCGTTGCGCCGCCTCGTCGCGCCGACCCGCACGATGGACTGGGCGAGCGTGATCGCCGCATTCGTCGTCGCGGTGCTGACCGCGCTGCTGTTCTTCGTCGTCGTCGGCGGCGTGCTCGCGCCCAACCCCGGCACCGTGCTGTTCCTCGCGGTGGTGTGGCTGGTGCGCTGGAGCGTGTGGCTCGTGATCGGCCTGGTGATCGTGCAGGCGATCCTGTCGTGGGTGAATCCGTACGCGCCGCTCGCGCCCGCGATCCAGCAGCTCACGCAGCCGTTCCTCGCGCCGATCCGGCGCGTGGTGCCGCTGGTGGGCGGCGTCGACCTGTCGCCGCTGGTGCTGATCATCGTGCTGCAGATCCTGCTGATGGTCGTCGACCCGGCGGTATTGCCGGGCCTGGTGCGCTGAGCGCGAGCGACGGCCCGGACCCGCTCCGGGTACGCGAGGCGCCTGACGGGCCGGCGGCGCGCACGCTCCGGCCGGCGGCTCGACACGCGGCGTTGAAGACCGCCCCGGTCGTACGGCGGCGAGCGACGGACGCGCGAACGACGCACCGCTCGCGGTCGTCACGGCGAGGCGCGCGGCGGTCGGCCTGAAGCACGGTCTGCCTTCGGCGCGGTTCGCTTTCGGCACGGTCGAGCTCCGGCACGGTCGACCTCCGGCGCGTTCGAGCCCCGGTGCAGTCGAGCCCCGGTGCAGTCGAGTTCCGTCGCGGTCGACCTCCGCCGCGGTCGAGCTTCGGTGCGGTCGACGCTTGGCACGATCGACCTCCGGCGTGGCCGAGCTCCGGAACGGTCGAGCTCCCGTACGGTCGACCTTGGGCACGATCGACCACCGGCACGGCCGCGCCGGCCGCCTCGACCGCACGAGCGTCGCCGTTCCGCCTCCCCGGCGTAGCCCGCACGCTCCCCGCCCCCACGTCCGCGATGCGCACCCGGCCCAACCCCCGCGAGCGCGGCCGCACCGGACGCTCCGCCCCGCCTCGCCCGCCCGGGCGCCTCGCGCCTCCTCGCGGGCGAGCGGCGCCGACGCCACCCCCGGAAAGCGGGATGGCGACGCGCGCGTCGCGGCGATACGCTCGTCGGTTCGCCGCCCTGCGTCCCGGGAGCACCGATGTCCGCGCTGCGCGTCGCCATCATCGAGGACGAGCCCGAATTCCGGCTCCGGTTCGAGCGCATCCTGGCGGCCGAGCCCGACCTCGTCGTGGTCGGGAGCGCGTCGGACGCGGCCGGCGGCCGCGCGCTCGTCGCGCGCGGCGCGGCGGACCTGTACCTGGTCGACCTCGGCCTGCCCGACGGCGACGGCCGCGACCTGATCCGGCTCGCGGTCCGCGGGCGCCCCGACGTCGACGTGCTGGTGATCACCGTCTTCGGCGACGACGCGCACGTGCTGTCGGCGATCGAGGCGGGCGCCACCGGCTACCTGCTGAAGGACACCGAGCCGCGCGACGTGGTGAAGTGGGTCCGCACCCTGCGCTCGGGCGGCTCCCCGCTCAACCCGGTGATCGCGCGCCGGCTGCTGCAGCGCTTCCGCGCGGGCGCGCCGGCCCGCGCGTCGCCGCCGCCGAGCGACGCGCCGGCGCCGACCGAGCCCAGCCCGCTGTCGACCCGCGAGTCCGAGATCCTGCGGTTGCTCGCCAAGGGGCTGAGCTACGTCGAGATCGGCGAGACCCTCGGCATCTCGGCGCACACCGTGACCCAGCACATCAAGAGCATCTACCGGAAGCTGTCGGTGCGCTCGCGCGGCGAGGCGGTGTTCGAGGCGCTGCAGATGGGCATCCTCGCCGCCCCCGTGCCGCGCCGATGACCCGCGACGCGGCGGCCGGCGCGCACCGGCGCTGCGCGCGCCGGATCGCGTCGATCGCGCTCGCGGCGCTGCTCTGGATCGTCGCGCTCGCGCCGCGCGCGGTCGGGCACGAGCCCGGGCCGTCGGCCGATCCGTGGCGCCGCGACGGCCTCGTCGTCGACCGCGTGAGCTGGACGTTCTCGTCGTCGCCGATCCCGCCGGACGCGGACGCCGACTGGCGCGAGGCGACGCTGCCGCTGCGCTGGCGAAAGCCCGACGACGTGCCGCTCGTGCAGATCTGGTTCCGGCTGCGGTTCGCGGTGTCCGAGTCCGGGCAGGCGCCGCTCGCGCTGTACGTGCCCAAGCTCGGCAACGGGGGCACCGTCTGGCTGAACGGCCGGCGCGTCGGGGAGGTGCGCACGATGGACGAGCGCACGCAGGTGCGCTGGTTCCGGCCCTTCCTGTTCCCGATCCGCGACGACCTGCTGCGGGTCGGCGACAACGAGATCGTGGTGCGCCAGGTCACGCGCGACGCCCGCAACGTGCTGCGCCCGATGGTCGTCGGCCCGCTGGACGCGCTCGTCGAGCGCCACGAGCGCACGCGCTTCTGGCAGCACACCACCGCGACGATCGCGGTCTGGTTCTGCGTGCCGATGGGGCTGTTCCTGATCGCGCTGTGGTGGCGGCGCCGGGAGGAGGGGCTGCACGCGATCTTCGGCGTCGCGTGCCTGCTGTGGGCGCTGCGCTCGGCCTCGTTCGTCGTCGAGGTCGTCCCGGTCGCGCTGTGGTTCCCGTGGCGGCTGCTGTACTACGTCGGCACCGGCGGCTTCATCGCGGCGATGACGATCGGGCTCGCCTGGTTCGCCGACCACCGGCCGCGCCTGCTGCCGCGGATCGCGCTCGCCTACTGGGCGGTCGGTCCGCTGACGTTCCTGGTCGTCGGCTGGCCGGCGCAGTTCCTGCTCGACCAGGTCTGGCTGCTCGGGTTCCTGCCGATGACCGGCTGGGCGGTGGCGGTGCTCGCGCGCGCGTGGTGGCGCTCGCGCAGCCCGTCGCGCGCCGTGCTGCTGCTCGCGATCGCCGCCGCGATCGCGATCGCGCTCCACGACTACCTGCTGGGGCTCGATCCGCGGCTGCTGCCCTGGGGCAACATCTTCGGGCTGCACCTGGCCGCGCCGCTGGTGCTCGCCGCGCTGGGCACCCACCTGCTCGATCGCTTCGTGCGCTCCGCGCAGGCCGCCGAGTCGCTCGCCCAGCTGCTCGAGCAGCGGGTGGCGGCGCGCGAGCGCGAGCTCGCCGACAACTTCGCGCGGCTGCGCGTGCTCGAGCGCGAGCGCGCGCACAACGAGGAGCGCGAGCGGATCATGCGCGAGCTGCACGACGGCGTCGGCTCGCAGCTGCTCTCCTCGCTCGTGACGGTCGAGCGCGGCGCGGCCGACCGCGAGGACGTCGCGCGGATGCTGCGCGAGTGCCTCGACGACATGCGCCTGGCCCTCGACACGCTGACGCCCGGATCGGCGGACCTGGGCGGCGCGCTCGGCAACCTGCGCTGGCGGCTCGCGCCGCGGCTCGAGGCGGCCGGCATCGCGAACCGCTGGCGGCTGCAGTCGCTGCCCGACGAGCTGCCGGTCAGCCCGCACCACGCGCTGCAGCTGCTGCGCATCGTGCAGGAGGCGCTGGCCAACGTGATCAAGCACGCGGGCGCGACCCGGGTCGAGGTCGGCGCCGCGCTGCGCGGCGACGTGCTGGAGATCGAGGTCGTCGACGACGGCGCCGGCTTCGACGCCGCGCGCCCGACCGGCGGGCGGGGGCTCCGCAACATGCGGCGGCGCGCGCACGAGGCGGGCGCGACGCTGTCCGTCGAGCCGGTGCCCGGCGGCGGCACCCGGGTGCGCGTGCTGCACCCGGTGTCGCCGCCGGTCGATCACCAGGGCGAGGCGCCGTACGCGTCGCGGTAGCGGCGCGCGACCTCGTCGCGGTCGACGCGGTGGTTCTGCGGGCCCGGGCACTCGATCTTGATCGCGCCCATCACGCTGCCGAGACGCGCGGCGACCGACCAGTCGAGCCCCTGCGCGAGCGCGTGGAGCAGGCCGCCCCGGTACGCGTCGCCGCAGCCGGTCGGGTCGACCGCGCCGGCGGCGGGCGCGGCGGCGATCGTCTCGACGCGCCCGCCCCGGTGCAGCAGCGAGCCGTCGCCCCCGCGCGTGACGATCATCGCGTCGACCCGCGCGGCGAGCGTCGCCTCGTCGAGCCCGGTCTTCTCGCAGACCAGCCCGCATTCGTAGTCGTTGACCGCCAGCGCGCTCGCGCCCTCGATCAGCGCGCGCAGCTCCTCGCCCGAGAACAGCGGCAGCGCCTGGCCCGGGTCGAAGATCCACGGGATGCCGGCCGCGGCGAACTCGCGGGCGTGGCGCACCATCGCGTCCTTGCCGTTGGGCGCGACGATGCCCCAGGCGGCCGGCCCGCGCGCCGCGACCTCGTGCGCGCGGCCCATCGCGCCCGGGTGGAACGCGGTGATCTGGTTGTCCGCCAGGTCGGTCGTGATGAACGCCTGCGCGGTGTACAGGTCGTCGCAGCGCAGCACCGACGCGGTGTCGATGCCGAGCGCGGCGAGCCGCTCGACGTACTCGACGCCGTCGCGGCCGACCGCGGCGAGCACGACCGGCGAGCCGCCGAGGCCGCGCAGCGTGTACGCGATGTTCGCCGCGCAGCCGCCGAACTCGCGCTTGAGCCGGGGCGCGAGGAACGACACGTTCAGCATGTGGACGCGGTCGGGGAGGATGTGGTCCTCGAATCGCCCTTCGAACACCATGATGGTGTCGTAGGCGACCGAGCCGCTGATCAGGACGCGATTCGGGCTCATGGTCTCGTTCTTCGGGAAGGGGCGGGGCTCAGGGGTAGAAGAGCGCGACCGCGTAGCCGGTGGGCTGCAGCCCGCCGTGCTCGAGCGCGACGCGCAGGGGCCGTTCGCTGCGCGGGGCGAGCCCCGCGTCGCCGGACGCGCCGTCGAGGTAGGCCTCGGCCGGGATCACCTTGCGCACCAGCAGCCCGCCGGTGCTGTCGGTCAGCGTGAGCTCCATCGACGGGAAGCCGACGCGGTGGTCGACCCGGTTGCGCAGCACGGCGGTCAGCAGCAGCTGGTCGGGCTTCGCGCCCGGCCTCAGCTCGAAGCCCTCGATCGTCAGCGCGTCGAGCTCGCGCGGCGGGCCGATGCCGAGGCCGAACGGCGCGGCGAGCACCGCGAGGACCGGCGCGAGCACCGGCGCGCGCGCGGCGATCGCGTCGCGCCAGCCGACGAGCGCCTGCAGCACGAGCGCGAGCGCGAGCACCCCGACCGCCGCCCAGGCGAGCGGCACGCGCGCGAGGCCGCTCGCCGCCGGCGGCGCGGCCACCGGCGGGGCGAGCGGCTCCCAGGTGCCGCGCGGGCCGGGCGCGTCGGCCCACGGCGAGACGGGCGCCGGCGTCGCGTCGAACGCGAGCGTGCCGGGCTGCGGCTGCCAACGGGTCGGCGGGCCGGCACGATCGTCGGGCGGCGACTGCCAGCGGGTCGGCGGGCCGGCGCGATCGTCGGGCTGCGGTTGCCAGCGGGTCGGCGGGCCGGCGCGCTCGTCCTCGTCGTCCGGCGCGTCGTCGCGCGGCGCCTCGGGGCGCAGCGCGAACGCGTCGTCGGACGCGGCGCGCGCGGCGGGGACGTTCCCGGCCGCGTCGCTGCGGTAGATCGGCACCGGCTTCGGCGCGGGCGGCTCGAAGGGCGCCGGGCCGGTGCCGGTGTCGGGCAGGAAGAACGCGGTCTTCAGGTCCTCGGCCGATCCGATGATCGTGCGCGGCCCCTCGATCGTCGGCCAGCCGTCGTCGCGGCGGGCCGGGGGCGAGGGCGGCGCATCCCGATCGGGGCCCTCGGGCGGATCGGCGTCCGCGTCGTCGCGCAGCGAGCGCTCGTGGACCGCCGCGGCGGCCGCGGCCCACGGGTCGGCGGGCAGCGACCGGGGCGGCGCGCCGTCGGCCTCGCCCGGCGCGGCGGCGCCGTCGGCCGGCCGGGCGTCCGGCGCGGTCGCATCACCCGCGGCGGGCGTCGCCGACCCGGTCG